>JANYAR010000114.1 GCA_025361185.1 Alphaproteobacteria bacterium
TCTGGCGCGCGGTCGATGACGAAGGCGAGGTGCTGGACATGCTGGTTCAGAAGCGCCGTAACACAGATGCCGCACTGAGATTGTTGCGCAAGTTACTAAAGCACCAGGCCAACCATCCAGAGATAATTGTAACGGATGGCCTGCCCTCTTACTGCGCTGCGGCCAGAGAACTTGGCTGCCAGCATTGTCATCGACGAGGTCGAATGTGCGCGAACAATCGGGCCGAGAATTCCCATCTGGTAATTCGACGAAGGGAATGCAAGCAGCAGAAATTTAAATCCCAAGGTTCAGCTCAAAGAATCCTCGCCACCCACGCCGCCGTATACAACACCTTCAACACGCAGCGTCACCTCATCCGCCGACCCACGCTTCGCCTCTTCCGAGCCCAAGCCGAGCGGTGTTGGGCCTCGGCAACTGCGGCCGCATGAAGGTTCATGCTGGTATTGCCAAATCGCGCCATTTGGGCGTTAACTTGTCAATACCCTCGAATGTCCGCTTTGGGTCAAAAGCGGACGTTCGTCCCCAGTCAGCCCAATGGCTGCTTCTGACCCAAAGCGGACATTCGTGGTGTGGGATTTCAGTCGGCCCTGCCATTAGTCACGTTGTCGTGCTGACCCGCAAACTGTTATCCCGCCAAACTTCAATTGTCGAAAGAGGCTGACGGCCGGTTCCACCAACCGCCTCCGAGAGCTTGGAATAGCGTAACCGTATCGGTGAAGCGAGCAGCTTCAGCCTGGACCAAGGCGATGAGGGCGGTCTGGTAACTCTGCTGGACTCCAAGCACCGAGCCGCCCGACACCGATCCGAGACGGGCCCTTGCCTGGGCGACGTCCAAGGCTTGATGGGCCGCCTGAACAGCGGCGGCGTCAGCGGCCAGTGCGTCGGCATCATGCTCGATTGCCTGAAGTGTATCCGCCACATTCTGGAAGGCGGCGACCACAGTTGACCGGTACTGGGCGCGAGTTTGATCGAGAGTCGCTTGCGCCGCTTTTTGCTTATGGAGCAGCGCACCGCCGTGGAAGAGGGGTTGGGTGATGCCGGCCGCAACCGACCAGGCTTGGTCGCTATGGCTAAGCAGGTTGGAAAGCATGGTCGAGGTGCCTCCGAAGCTGGCGCTGAGTTCCAAATCGGGCAGCCGGTCAGCCTCGGCCACGCCGACTGCCGCTGTTGCGGCGTGCAGAGCGGCTTCGGCAGCACGAATATCCGGACGCTGGTTAACTAAACGCGACGGGAGGCTCACAGGCAGGCTCGCGGGCAGGGAAAAATCCGCCAACTTGAGTGGCATGACTGTGGCCTCGCTTGGAAACTGGCCCGTTAGCGCGGCGATCATGTCCTCTTGCTGTGCTAGGGCTTTGCGAAGCGGCGGCAGCGCGGCCTCGGCCTGAGCCAGCGCCAGGGCTTGGGCGGCGACGTCGGCTCCAGCGATCTGACCAAGGTCCTGCTGGCGGCGCTCAATCTCCAGGAGATTGCGGGCCGCCCCGACCAGGCATTCCTCATCGTGGATCTGATCACTCAATGATGCGGCCTGGATGGTGGCCACGGCGACGTTCGTGGTCAGGCTCAGATAGGACGCTTCATATTGATATCGCTGCTGCTCGGCTTGGGCGCCGGCCTGCTCCACCCCCCGGCGCACTGCGCCAAAAAGATCGAGCCGATAAGATACTGACACTTGGCCTGCATATAGACTGAACTCTGGGACGGGTTGAGCCAGCGTCGGCGAAACGACGGCAGAATCTTTTTCGCGCAGCATTTGACCGGAGATATCGACGGCGGGAAGCAAACCACCTTTCTGGGCGAGATAGAGTTCATGGGCCTCAATCAGCGACGCCCGTGCGGCCGCCAAGTCCGGATTGGCTTTGAGCGCCAATTCTTCCAAGGCATCCAGAGCCGGGGCATGGAACAGGGTCCACCATTTGGCAGGAACATCGGCGCCGGCGGCCAGGCTCTGGGCCTGTCCTTCGGGGGCGCTCGGGGCGGCCGCGATCTGTGCCAGGGGCGCGCGGGTATAGTTGCTGATCGTCGGAGCGGTCGGAGGCTGGAAATTCGGACCTACGGTGCAGCCGGATAGGACCGCTGCGGCCAGAATGGGAGCAACGCGTATCGGGCGTGCGTCGGCTTCTCGTTTCATGCTCCAGCATCCTTGGGCTCGGCCTCGTTTGCAAATGGTCTGGGCAGTCGCTCTTGGTGTTCGGCAACGGCTTCGATCAACACCGGGAAGATGGTCAGGATCAGCACAGGCGCGAGCAGGATCCCACCCACGATCACCAGCGCCAAGGGCCGCTGCACTTGCGAGCCGATGCCCGTCGAAAGGGCCGCAGGCAACAAGCCAACGCAGGCCGCCACGCACGTCATCACTACCGGACGCAATTGGGTAGAGCAGGCCCGGCGGATCGCCTCACGCCGCGGGCTTCCCTGCCTGATCTCGCTGTTGAAAGCAGAAAGCAAGATGATGCCGTTCATGATCGAAATGCCGAAAAGGCCAATAAATCCGATCGCCGCTGAAATGGACAATGCGGTATGGGTCAGGGTGAGGGTAAAGATACCGCCAACCATTGCCATAGGCAGGACGCTGAAGGCCAGCGTCATATCGGTCAGCGACGAGAAGTTCAGGAACAACAGCAGGGCGATCAACGCCAGACTGACCGGCACAGCCAATTCCAGTCGAGCCAACGCCTGCTTGTACTGGTCGAGCTCGCCGACCCACTCCAGCCGATAGCCGTTGGGCAGGGGCCCAATATTGGCGACGGCAGCCTGGGCCGCGGCGACAGCGCTGCCTAGGTCGCGCCCGCGAACGCTGAACTTGATCGGAATGTAGCGTTCCTGAGCCTCCCGGTAGATGAAGGCTGGCCCTGTTTGCAGCTGTATACTCGCCACCGACGAGAGAGGAACCTGGATTGTCCCGCCAGAGCCATTGGTGGCTTGGGCAGGGATAGTCAGGCCACGGATGGCATCCAGGCTGCTTCGTCCCGAAGCCGAAAAGCGGACCATGATGGGGAAGTTTCGGTCGCTGCCCTCTTCGTACAGCGATCCGGCCTGCTGGCCGCCGATGGCGGCGTTGATCGTTGCATTGATGTCGTCGGGCTGCAGTCCGAAGCGGGCCGCCGCTGCCCGGTCCACGTTGATCCGCACCGTCGGCTGGCCCATCGTGCGCAGCACTTGCAGATCGGTTACGCCCTGGATCTTACTCATGGCTGCCTGAATACGATCGGCAATGCGCTCTAACGTAGCGAGATCAGGTCCGAATAGCTTGACCGAATTCTCACCCTTCACGCCAGAG
This sequence comes from Alphaproteobacteria bacterium, assembly GCA_025361185.1. Classification (GTDB taxonomy): domain Bacteria; phylum Pseudomonadota; class Alphaproteobacteria; order Micropepsales; family Micropepsaceae; genus Rhizomicrobium. Next base: position 3,278 of record JANYAR010000114.1, read on the forward strand.
GCGGCCTCTTCAACATTGTCCTCAATGTTCTGGGAGAAGTTGAAGGTCACGCCAAGGAATTGGCGAGTCAGTTTTGCGCTTAGCTCATCGGTGAGCTTTTCCTTGGTGACGCCGTGCGGCCATGTGTCGAAAGGCTTCAGCGGAACGTAGAACTCGGCGTTGTCAAAGCCAGTGACGTCAGTGCCGTCGTCAGGGCGCCCGTGCTGGGACACCACAGTCACAACTTCGGGAAACTCGCCGATCACCTTGCGTATGCGACTAACATAGGGCTCGCTCTCGTCGTGTGAGATCGACTGCGGCAGCGTCGCCCGGATCCAGAGGTTGCCCTCTTCCAAATGCGGCAGGAATTCTGTGCCAAGGCTGTGAGCAGCGAACGCCGCTAGCACCAGGATAACTCCGAAGCCAATCAGCACGACCCTGCGCGCCTCTAGAGCCCAGACCAGCAGGGGCGTGTAAATGCGCCTCAGCCAGCGCACCACGATGGTATCACTATCACTTGGCACGTTCGGAAGCACTACGGCCGATAGGGCCGGGCAAATGGTGAAGGTGGCCAAAAGACCCCCAGCGATGGCGTAAGCGTAGGTCCGCGCCATGGGCCCGAAGATGTGTCCCTCGACGCCGGACATGGTGAACAGGGGCACGAAGCTGGCGATGATGATGGCTGCAGCGAAGAAAATCGAGCGATTCACCTCCGACGCCGCGTCTGCGATGGTCGCCAGACGTGTCGTAAGGGCATGGCGTCGGTTTGTTGGTCCGGGCGTGACGCGTTCGGCCAAATGGCGATAGATATTCTCGACCATGATCACGGTGGCATCGACGACTAGGCCGAAGTCGATCGCGCCGACCGAGAGAAGATTGGCGGATTCGCCCGTCAGCATCATGATGGCGACTGCGAAGGCGAGAGCGAAGGGCACGGTCGCCGCGACGATCACAGCGCTTCTCAAATTACCGAGGAACAGCCACTGCACGATGAAGATCAGCACGATGCCTTCGAGCATATTGTGGAGCACGGTGTTGGTGGTCACCGCGATTAGGTCGCTGCGATCGTAAATGGTTTCCACGTGAACGCCGGGTGGCAGCACCCCTCCGGCGTTGATCGCGGCGATCTCAGCCTCCACGGCACGGATGGTGGGTTTGCTCTTCTCGCCGTGGTGCATCAGGACAATACCCTCGACGATATTGTCATCGCCGTCCTGGCCGGCTTGACCTAGCCGCTCCAGGTTGCTGACCTGCACGGTGGCTATGTCCCGGACTAGGACCGGGGTGACCCCATGTGCCGTCACCAGCGTGGCGCCGATCTGTTCAGGGGAGCGGATCAGGGCCTCGCCGCGCACGATGGCCGCCTGCGGACCGATATTGAGCGTCTGACCGCCGACGTTGCTGTTCGCGCTATGCAGGGCCTGCAGCACCTGCGAGAGCGACACGCCGTTGGCCTGCAGCTTTGCCTTGTCGATGGTGACTTCGAAACTTTTGGTGCGGCCGCCCCAGCCGGTAATGTCGATCACGCCGGGCACGGCTTTCATCCGACGCACCATCACCCAATTCTGTAGGGTCTTCAGATCGGTGAGCGAATAGCCGGGCGGGCCGACCAGCCTGTATCGATAGATTTCGCCGACCGGACTCTGCGGCGACAGGCCAGGCTGGGCGCCGTTGGGAAGGGGCGACAATTGCGACAGCCGATTGATCACCCGCTGCTCGGCCTCGTCGTAGCTGAAGTCGTAGGTGAACTGCACCAACACGTCGGACAGGCCAAATAGGGACGAGGTGCGCACGCTGGTGACGTGGGGGATTCCTGCCAGCTGCACCTCGATTGGGATGGTGATGTTGCGCTCAATGTCCTCGGCCGACTGACCGGAGCTTTGCGTCACCACATCGACTAGAGGCGGCACCGGATCAGGATAAGCCTCGATATTCAGATTGAGGAAGCCGACCAGTCCTATCAGGAACATGGCGGCCATGCCGACGATCATCAGTCCGCGGAAACGCAGGGCAAAAGCGACGAAGCGGTTCACACTATTCGCCCTTAGCCGCTCTATCGATGAACAGGGCGCCAGCGGTAATCACCCGCTCGCCGGCGGTAAGGCCGCTCGGGACCTGGACTTGCCCATTCTGGCTGCGTCCTACCTTGATCTGACGCAGCGCTAGCGAGCGATCCGGATTGACCACCCAGACGCGAGGATGGGCCCCATCATAGGTTATAGCAGACGCGGGGACAGCTGGGGAGGTTTTTCCGGCGGCGGAGACGATTGAGAAGTCGGCGAACATGCCCGGCTTAAGCTCGCCGTTCGGGTTCGCCAGCACCGCGCGTATTGGTAACCGGTGTGTGGCCGGGTCAATCGCTGGCGCGACATAGCTCACCTTGGCGTTGAACACGCGGCCGGGCAGCGCGATCAGCCGCGCCTGCACCGGATCGCCCATGTGCACGCGTCCGGCGTCCTCCTCTCTTACATTGGCAACCAGCCAGACCTTTGAGACATCGCTGATGGCGAACAGCGCTGTGGTCGCGCCGTTGGCAGTAGAATTGATGTACTGCCCGGGACCGACCTGCCGTTGCACCACAACTCCAGATATGGGGGCGGTGATCGTTGCTAGGGCAGTTGAGTCAGTGCGGGGCTGTTTGGCCAAGGCATCAATCTGGCCGTCGTCATATCCCAAAATATGCAGGCGGCTGCGCACCGCGGCCACTGCAGTCTCGCTCGACGTCACCGTGGCACGCACGGTGGCTAGATCACTAGTTGCCTGCTGCACATCGCGCACGGCCGCCCCTTGGACGGCAAGGAGAGCCTGTTGGCGCGTTGCGTTGGCCTCAGCTGTAGTCAATTGGGCGCGGGCGCCAGCCAAAACGGCAGCCGAGGCGCGAAGGTCTGCCTGAGCTTGGGCGAGCTCCGAGGCTCTGACAATAGCCAGAGCTTGCCCCTTGCGGACCAGATCGCCGGCCTGAACGAGCACATCTATTACTTGACCGCTAAAGGGCGGGAATACGGAAACAGTGACGTCGTCAGCCGCCGCGATCTGCCCTTCCGTCTGCTCTTCTTCAGGGAAAACTTCGACTCTGACGACGGTGGAATTCAACCCCTTCCATTGATCATCTGTAGGGCGAAAGGTCCCGGTAGCAACGATCTGAGGCGCATCCGACTGGCTCTTAGCTCCGGGCCAAGTTTTACTGAACCCCAAGACAGCGAGCGCCGCCAGCCCGGCCAACAGGGCCAGGAGCAGATATATCCGCGGCCGAAACGAAAGCCGGGATTTAGGAGCGGCGCGCCACATCGGCATCACCCGAAAGCCTCGCGCCGAACGCTGAAAAAAAGCGTAATTGAACCGCGCGCGAAAGCGCGACGGTTGCATGCTGCGTTTCCACGACAAATCCTGTATGAAATGACCGGTTGCTTATAGCGTCGTCGGCTTACATGAACCTTACAGGTGGCGTCGGGCGGCAATGCGACTTCTCATAGTGGAAGATAATGACCAGCTCGCCGAATCGCTGGCGCAGGGCCTCGAGGCCGATCGGGCAGCCCTGCTGACAGAGGCTCAGGATGCCCTTTCCGTCAACAAATATGCCGGTGTAGTGCTGGACCTTGGCCTGCCGGACGGCGATGGACAGCAGCTTGTCACCGGGCTGCGCGCCAAAGGCAATGCCACCGCCGTCCTGATGCTGACGGCGCGTGGGACCGTGGCGGAAAAAGTTCGCGGCCTGAGCAGCGGCGCCGACGATTATCTCATCAAGCCATTCGCATTCGAGGAACTGATCGCGCGGCTGCGCGCCCTTGGCCTGCCGCCTACTACGCCAAACTCAGCGATCCCGAGATGCAACGGGTCGGGTCGCTTGAGCTGCCACGCGGCTCCGCGCCCACCCCATTGCACCACCGAACTACCAAGGCGCAAATGAGGGCTTGGCTCCTTCTCCAACTGGATGAAAGAATGGGCTCGGGCCACTGCCATCACTTGATATATGACCGTAGTACCTCAATCAGCTCATTTGCCGCCGCTGTCTCAGGGCGTGTCGGTTTGCGATTCTCGTCAACCATGTGCAGCTGAATGTGGTCCTCAACTACCTCCGCCATGATGCCGTTAATAGCGCCCCGCGCTGTTATGAGCTGACGCATGATTTCTGTACAGCCCGTCTCGCATTCGAGGGCTCGCTCGATAGCATCGATCTGACCGCGCAGCCTTCGGACCCGATTGAGCAATTTTTGCTTGTCAGCGACGATGTGTGCCATTTTGTCCTTTCAGGCATATACCCCGTGGGGTAGTTGCAATATACCGGCAAGGGTATATTGACGGATTCAAAGACTGTTGGAAGCTTTATACAGCGCGGCTTTCAATCGCAATTGAACAGGAGGACGCTCAGGAACCTGAGGCCTAAGTGCCATTGCGCATAATGTGACAACACGATGACAATAATCCCACCTAGCGGGCCGCGATCCTTTTTTGTATTCCAAGCCGCACACCGGTTAAACACATTTCAGTTTTGCTAACCCGCCTTCAGATTCCCAATTGGTGAACCGTGAAAAGAAGAACCCATGCTGAAAAGTTGAGCATACAAGTTCTGGTTTTACTTGCATGTTCAGCTACCTTTGCGATGGCTAATGACACATCCGCATCCGCTACCCACAATGTGACCTCTATGGATGTGCAGTCCGACACTGAACAGCCCGCCGATGCGCAACCGGAAAGCTGGAATTGGCACGCACAAAACACCGATATTTATCAGGGCGACCCCGGTTTTCCGGCGAAGTATTCCGGACCGCACAGCCTAATCAGCGGCGGCGAAGCAAAAGAGACCATTTCAGCTGACCTGACGGCAGGTGTACGGCTTTGGACCGGCGGCGAGGTTTATGTCGATGGTCTCATGTGGCAGGGCTTCGGTCTGAGCCGCACTGTGGGCATTCTCGCCTTTCCCAATGCCGAATCCTTCAAGAGCGGCACCAGTGATCCCAACCTGATGGTTTCCCGCCTTATCCTGCGGCAGACCTTTGGTTTCGGCGGCGATCAGGAGAATGTGTCTGACAGTCCTCTGACGCTTGCGGGCAAACAGGACATTTCCCGGCTGACATTCACCGTTGGCCGCATGAGCTTTCTGGACGTGTTCGACCATAACACCTACGCGGGCGATGCGCGATCACAGTTCATGAACTGGGCCATGGTCGGCAATCTGACGTGGGATTTCGGGCAGGATACTATTGGATACAGTCTTGGGGCGACGGTAGAGCTCAATCAGAAAAATTGGACGCTGCGCTACGGCTATTTCGAAATGCCCGAATACATCAATGCCGGCAACGTCGGTTCAGGGAACGGCGGTGAAGACGAATTTCTGGTTTTGCCCGGCCGGGGGAGCTTTGCTCCCATTTTCAAATCCTATGCGATGGCGACGGAATTCGAGCAGCGCTACAGCTTGGGTTCCCATCCAGGTGCGGTCCGCTTTTTGGCGTGGATGAACCACGCAAATATCGACACATATCAGGACGCCGCCGCCATTCTCTTGGCCGCAGGCCCGGGCGCCGACATATCGCCCGCGCAAACCTACCATTATGCCTTTGGCTTCGGCCTAAATTGGGAACAGGAAATCGCCAAGGACTTTGGCGTCTATTCGCGGATCGGCTGGAATGACGGCCAGACTCAAGCGTTAGAGTACTCGGACGCGAATTGGTCGGCATCACTCGGTATCAGTTTCAAGGGTAGCGAGTGGGACCGCCCCGATGACACTGTCGGGTTTGGTGGCGTGATGAGCGGGCTTTCGCGGCACAACCAGGCATTCCTCAAGGCAGGAGGCCTGGGCATAGAACTCGGCGATGGGGCGATCAACTATGACCCGGAGAAAGCTTTGGAGACTTACTACAATTTCGAAATGTGGAAAGGTATCAGCGCCACGGTCGACTATCAGCTCTTCCTGAATCCTGGATCAAATCAGGATCGGGGACCGGTATCTATTTTCGGCATCCGGATGCATGCAGATCTCTGACGGTCCGATATAGGCTAGATTCAGAACAACCCGTCGAGGCGCAGCGAATAGCCCAGCCCCAGATAGGACTTGGGCGACGCCGGGCTAAAGCCGAAGCCAGCGTGGAAGTCGATTTGCTGCAACCGCGTAAAGCGCCATGCGCCGCCGAAGTTCAACACCTGACTCGCGGTTTGGTGTTGGGGGTAGTCGCCGACATACTCGACGAACACATCAGCCGCCTCGCCCAATTCGCGCTCCAGTGACAGGGTCTCCTCGAAAAGGCTGTCGCTGACCGCGCCTGGTATCCAGGTCTCGGTCAGCATGCCGTGGAGGCTGAAGTCACCGCCGATCTCCTGTGACCAAGGGATTTGCACATAGGGTTTCATCCTGTCGCCACCATTGCTGGCGGAGCCGGTCGAAAGGCCCACACCCGCCACTATAGATACCTGCAAACCCTCAGGCAGAGCTTGGAGCTCCCACTTGGCCGCGGGCGTTACGCCGGTGAAGCCACGCACCCAGAATTTCTTGGCGAAAAGCTGTAATTCGGTACATCCACGAGCACCTCTCCGCAATTCACCATCCCCAGTCAGACCCTGCTGTTGGTGCCGTCGAGCCGAGGGCCATCCGACCAGCTGGCGATGTTAACTCCGTTTTCCAGCTGAATGCTTCCGACGGGCACGGTCTCGCTCGAATTGGTCGTGTCGGGTCGATCTGTATCAATCTGGTCAGCCGACGTTGGGCAGCCGTCTGCACGTGCCGGACCCACATGCCCAGATACACAACTTAAAACCATCAAAGAAGCGAATATTCGTGTTATCTTGGAAATGATGAACAACCCCCGCGGACCGCGAAACTAACGTTCGGGTTTAGCCGGCGCAAGGCTAGGTTTTACTGCGTGATTCCCCCGGAGCTTGCGCATATAGTTCGCGTGATGTTCATCGGCGAGCTTAAAGGGCTGAGACGGAGCAGTATGAAGAATCGGAACTCGCTCAGGGACATCGCCACGTTGGCGCTTGCGGCTCAGTTGGCGGTTTGCGGGATGTCATCATTCGCATTCGCGCGAGGTGGAATAAATTGGCACGCTACAATTCCCCATTGCCCGGCCGAGACTGGATTGGGCCGCTTTGTAGATAGAATTACAAATCGCTGTTATGCGATCCGGCAGGATAAGCTGCCGGCGGGCGGAGGGTTTCCCGCCCAACAGAAGCCGGCTGAAACCATCGCTCCGACTGCAAAAATGCCCCCCAGCTGAACTACCAAGAATACCGAATTGCTGCGCTAGAAGGCGGCCACTCTGTAAATCCGAGCGCTCTTATGTTTCCTTTTTAGAGTCCGTCTCAATCACCCGATATTCTCCATCAATTACTGCCCCTCTTTTTACCTCGCCGGTAGTCCCCATTGTCCCTATCGTTTCGGGTGTTCTCACGATATGCCCACCATTCCTTGGCATGAAATAATAAATGACAGGCGCCAGCACGATCATCGGTAGAACAACAAGGAAAAAGCCGATTGCGAGAAAGACAGCAACCGTAATTAAAACCGCTAAGCCGACAATAATTAAGGCCCACCCCTTTAGCCCAAACCGCAGACGGTACTGAGACCCGGGTGGTTGGTGCATCTTCATTACTGTTCTCTAACCTACAATGCGGCAGGCAATCAGAATGTTCTCGTCGCGATACCAACTTGCACAAATTCGGTGATACCCATCGGCAACCAGGAGAGGAACGTCCATTCCTGCATTGCCGCGCACCAATAGAACTGGCGACATCGGCTGGCCCTTTTTGATCTTCTTGAGATCTCCAGCCACATGGGGATTGTCGCGAGGTAGCAGAGGCAATCGACTTGCGCGAAGCAAATCCTTAGCTTTCTTTTGCTGCGTAGGTGCCTTACGTAGCGCTGCCACAAGCTTGCGCGCCTCCACCTCATCCAACACCAGGGCAAGATAGTC
>JANYAR010000144.1 GCA_025361185.1 Alphaproteobacteria bacterium
GGCGATGCAAGTCAGCGAGCCGGACCCCGCCGATCATGGGCACAATGTTCCTATTGAACCGCCTCTCCGTTTCCGTGGCAGTCCGCAGGTTCGGCCGGACGTGCTTTTCGAGATAAGACGCCACCAAAGTTCCCACCGTCATCGCCCCCGCCGCCTCGTCGGCAAACACGTCGCGGGGGTCCCGGTCCCCCTCAACCAGCTGGCGGGCTTCCATCGCCCTGGTTCGCGCCGCGGCCAGACTGGTGGCGGGGTAACTCCCCAACGTGACCCGGGCGCGCTTGCTGTCTTTCGGGGAGGTGAAATGGAAGGACCAAGCCTTCTTGCCCCCGGGGGACACCCTCAGGGCCAAACCGGGGGACTTTTCGTCGAAATAATCCACCCGGACCTGCGCTGGCGCCTTCGCGCCGGCGGCGAAGCGATCTGTGAGGGCAAGGCGAGGCATTGGACTTTTCCAAACACCGGTTAGCAGTTGATCCGTACCCACAGGGTACGGCTGCACGCGCTTGGCTGCTATTGCCCGCTACAGGCTGTCCACAGGTGAATGGAGAAATCGAGTTATTGCAGTTGCTTATTCAAAGCAGCTCAACTCATGCCGTAGCACCCGATTGCGTGGGACAATTCTGTTAACCGGTTGGCCGCAAGTTCGAATCTTGCCCGGGGAGCCATTTCTTTCAGTGCCAAGGCTGAATCCTATTCAATGCCATAGGCCAGCAGCACGTTGCCGCCGCGCCCGGCATGCGAGCCATAACCCGAATTCACATACAGCATGCCGCCGGCGATCGCCGGGCCCGGGCCGATCATCGAGCCGCCATGCGCCTTCACGCCGTTCACGGTTTTGAATTCACCATTGGTGTCGGCGCTCCACACCACCTTGCCGTCACGGGTCGCGTAAGCGCGCAGCATGCCATCGGCCGATCCCGCAAACACAATGCCCGCGATCACGCTGGGCGCTGACGCCTGGGCGGCTGTACAGCCCGGCCCCGGCGCACAGCCCAGCGTGGGCGGCGGCGCATACCAGGCGCGTTTGCCGGTGGCGAGCGCGACCGCATGCAATCCGCCGGCATGGGCCGGGTCCTGGATATTGGAAACCGGCACATAGGCGTTTTTGCCGTCCGCGGCCTGGCCCCAGACAAGGGCGCCGAATTCTCCCGCCGCCGACGGCGCCGCCTGGTAGCGCCACACCACCGCGCCCTGATGATCCGGATCGACCGCCCACAGCGCGCCGGATTTCTGCCCCGCCACGATCAAGTCCCGGCCCGCCAGATGCACCAGGATCGGGGCGCTGCCGAAATCCGCATCGGGGCCGTTTTCCTCCGGGCAGGAAAAATTGGCGTTGCCGGGCTTGCCGCAACCCGGCACGAAAATATCCTCAGCGACCTGCCGGCTCCAGCGCACCTGCCCGGTATCGATATCCATCGCCACGATGGCGTCGGTCAAAGGCTGCGGCGGTCCGCTAAAACCGTTGCCGGTGGTGACGTAGAGCAGCTTGCGTTTGCGATCGATGACGGGCGAGGACCAGATACTGCCGCCTGCCGGCCCCAGCAACTTCTTGCCCGATGCATTCGTCTTCAGCACGGAAGACGCAACACCGATCATGTCGTGTTTCCAGATCAGCGCACCGGTCAGGGCATCGAAAGCCGAAAGGCTGCCGTGAAAGGAACAGCATTCATAGCTGCTGGCCGTCGACATGCCTTCCTCGAACGACGCGGCCGGAACATACAGCCTGCCCCCATACAAGACCGGCGATCCGGTCAGACGGGTGGAGACATGATCCTCGACGCGCCTTTTCCAGACCAGCGCGCCGCTGCGTGTATCCAGCGCATAAAGCCAGCCGGGAATGGTGGTGAAATAAGCGAGAGTGGAGTTGCCCTCGCCGATGACGACGGCGGTGCGCACCGCCCCCGTGGACTGGAACGACCAGGCGACACAGCCGGTCTTGGCATCAAGCGCATAGACATGCCCGCCCTGGCTGCCGACAAAAACGCGCCCGCCCGCCACGGTGGGCTGCGACCAGGCATGCGAGGAATCGGGAAAACCAATCGCCCATTTCAGTTTGAGCTTGGGAACGTCAGCAGCGCGCAGGCCCGCCATGCTGGTTGGTTGAAAACGGCTGTTCGACAGATCGACGCCCCAGCTGGTCCAGCGCGGCGCGATCGAAACCGGCGACATCGGTTTCTGCACCGCGCATCGGCCGATCGGCAGGTCGGCGATTTCAACCGACGGTTTTTTTTCCGGGACGTTTTGCGCGTCCTGCGCGCGGGCGCCGCAAAGTGCAAGCCACATCGCGATGAGAGCGCCGCACAGGGGCGCATTGCGTCTCATGGCGTTGTCCTGCTCCTGCCCTCTTTCCGGGCGGGGCGAAGCCTCGTCTTCCGGACGATTTTCTGCTACATTAGGGCAGCAGAAGGAAAAATAAAAATGAATAGTATCAATGGCTTATTCATCGTCAGTGCAATGATGATCGCCAGCCTTTGCGCGCCCTGCCAAGCCGCCATCACCCATCAATCCTGGGGCGTGACGGCCGACGATGGACGCGCGGCCGAACTCTTCACCCTGACCAACAGCGGCGGCATGAAAGTGCGCATCACCAATTATGGCGGCGTGATCGTTTCCATGGAGGTGCCGGGACGTGATGGCGCTCTTGCCAATGTCGTGCAGGGCTTCGACAGCCTGGCCGACTATACCAGCGCCGATTATATCCGCGCCAACGGCCATTATGGTTCGATCATCGGCCGCTTCGCCAATCGCATCCACGGCGCCAAGATCACGTTGGATGGCAAAAGTTATGCGCTGGACCCCGACAAAAATGGCGACCTCGACCAGGGCGGCATCATGGCCTATTTCCGTCAGGTCTTTGCCGCCACGCCGCATGACGGCGCCGAACCCAGCCTGGTGCTGCGGCGAACCGATCCCGACGGCTTCATGGGATTTCCCGGCACGGTGCAAGTGACCGTTACCTATACCCTGACGCGCAGTAATGTGCTGCGTATCGATTATCGCGCCACGACCGACAAGAAAACGGTCATCAACCTGATCAACCATTCCTATTTCAATCTCGCCGGAAGCGGCACGGTGGACGGCGAAAGCCTGCAGCTGTTCGCGCATCATTTCACCCCCATCGACTCCGGCAGCATTCCCACCGGCGAAATCCGTGACGTGACGGGCAGCGATTTTGATTTCACGCAAGCCACCGTGTTGGGCCCGCGTCTGGCGTCCGCCGAACCCCAGATCGCCGGCAAAAAGGGGCTGGACCATAATTTCGTGATCGACGGGACGCCGGGGCGTCTGCGCATCGCCGTGCGGCTGAGCGATCCGGGCTCGGCGCGTGTCCTGGAAGTCTGGACGACCCAGCCCGGCGTGCAAGTCTATAGCGGCAATTCGGTGCGCCCCAAAGTGGCGCTGGACAAGGGCTGGGTGCCGCATGGCGCGATCTCATTTCAGACCCAGCATTATCCGGACTCGCCGAACCACCCGAACTTCCCGTCCACCGAGCTGGCGCCGGGGCAGGTGTTTCATGAGATCACCGAGTTTCGCTTTCCGAAACAGGGGCGATGATGACGGCCGGCAAGACATTCGATTCCCCCGAACTGCTGCAGCTGTTTCCGACCTTTGTCTGGAAAGCGGACCTGAAGCCGGAGGAATTTGGGCCGCTGAACAGCGCAATTCTCGCAGGCTTGACGGCGCTGGGAGCGCCGCTCGGCGGACTGCGCCCGGGAGACAATTGGCAGTCCGACCATGGGCTGCATGAACAGGCTGCCTTTCAACCTCTTATGCCATGGATTTCGGCCGCCGCCGCCAGCGCGCTCGCTCATCTGCGCATCGCCAATCCCCTGATGGTCACCTCATGCTGGGCCAATGTGAATGGACCGGGAACGGGTCATCGTCTGCACAGCCATCGCAACAATTATCTGAGCGGCGCCTATTATGTGCAGGTTCAGGATGGCGCCGACACCATCAACTTCTTCGATCCCAAGCCGCAGGCCGGGGTGATCCGGCCCAATACCGAACAGACAACTGCCGAGAACGCGGAAGTCGCGATGGTCCGGGTGACGACGGGAAGCCTGCTGCTGTTTCCAGCCTGGCTGCAGCATGCGGTGGATCCCAACCGCAGTTCGCGACTGCGCATCAGCATGTCCTTCAACCTGATGTTTGCGGGCTTTGCCGAAAGCATGGCGCGTCCCGGCTGGACGCCGGGGCTCGGTAGCACGGGATAGGAAAATGGCGGCCAATCACTGCGGTACCTGCACCTTGTGCTGCAAGCTTCTCGCGATCGGAGAATTGGAGAAGCCAAAAGGCCAGTGGTGCACGCATTGCACCCCCGGGAGCGGATGCCGGATATACGAAAACAGGCCCGCGTCCTGCCGGGACTTTGCGTGCATCTGGCTCGAATCCCAAAAGGAAGCAAAACCCCTTCCGCCGGCATTGAGGCCCGACAAGTGCAAGGTCGTTCTGTCCTTCAGCGAGGATCGCAAGGATGTGATGGGCTTCTGCGACCCTTCCTCACCCGATGCCTGGAAGGAGGCGCCGATCTTCGGGCTTCTGGAAGTGATTGCGCAGCAAGGCATCAGGGTGATGTTCGGCAATGGCCGCGAGCACTTCGCCATGGACCGTGGCCGCGCGCGCCGCGTCGAACTATCCCCCGCGGACAGCAAGGGTGTTCGCATTTTCGTCAGGTTTCTCGACTGATTTCCGCAAACAAAAACGCCGGGCCTTGGGAGCCCGGCGTCAAGTTTCAGGGGAACTCTACGCCTTAATAGGAATAATGCAGTCCGAGATAGAATTCGCGACCGTACCAGCTGGCATGGTTCAGACGTTGGCCCACCGAGTCGAGATAGGAAATGACCGGCTCGTTGCTCAAATTGATGCCCTGCAGCGTGACCGTGAAATTGTCGTCGATCTTGTAACTGGCGGAAGCGTCCCAGTTCAGGCTGCCCGCGATCAAGCGCAAGTCGTTGTTGTTTCCTGGATTGACGCCGCCCGAGTCCAGATACTTGCTGCGGAAGGCCGCCGATATCCGGGCCTGGAACACCGAGTCGTCATAGTAAAAGGTGCCGTTCCAACTGGTGCGCGACATATTCTCCAAGTCTGCCACCGCCTGGATCGTGCCGTTGGCCGCGAGGTAATTCTGGCGGGCCTGCACGAAAGTGACGTTGCCCAGCACACCAAAATTCGACCAGAAATCGGGCAGGAAGTCGAAAGGTTGCTGCCAGTTGATTTCGGTGCCGTAAAGCGGCGAGCCTTTTTGGTTGACCTTGAAGGTAAAGTTCGCCGGCAGGGATGGATCGCAGAAAGATGTGAACACACCGCCGCAGGCCGCCAGCGCGATGCTGGTCGGGATGTTGAACGGATTGCCGGTAAATGCGGTGTTGGTATTCTGGCTGGCGATCAAAGTGTCGATATGCTTGTAGAAGAAAGCTATCGAGAACAGGGCACCCTTGGAATAGTACCATTCAAAGGACAAGTCTGCGTCCTTGGAACGGAACGGCCGCAGCAGCGCATTGCCGCCCGAAATCGACAGCGCGCCGGTGCCGCCCTTGCTGGCGCTGATACCCGGTACCAAATCCGGCAAATTGGGCCGCGACATCACTTCGGCCGCACTGAACCGGATCAGAAAATCGTCCGCGGGTTCGAGCACCGCATTCAGCGACGGCAACCAGTCATGGTAGCTGTTGGCAATCGCCACAGGCACGATCTGCCTCACATTCGGGTCGTAGTTATACCCTTGCCCAATCGTGTCGGTGGACGCATAGCGCAACCCGATATTGCCACGGAAGGGGACGCGCCCAATCGTCGTGTTCCAGTTGAGCATTCCCCAACCCGAATAATCATTCTCGCGGATGGTGCCGTTCTGGGTCAGGAATTGCCCCGGCCCAAGCGTATAAGGAGAGCAGCCGGTCGTCAGGCAGTTGCCGGCGGCGGTACTGGTACCGGGCCAAATGTAGTTATCCGCCGTCTGATCGTAGATATGGTACTGGCTAATCAACTTGTCGACGCTCGGGGTGACCCAGCTTGTAGCAGTGGCTCCCGGCGCACTCATACCCGTCAGATGATAGATGTCGGTGATGGAGGATAGCGGCGCATTCTGGATGCTGGCCGGAATCCAGCTGTCCATCGTGGCGGTGCTGCCATTGGTGCGGCCAAACTTCTGGGTGCGGTAACCAAAGTTCTTGAAATCGAAACCGGCATCTGTGGTCAGCTCGTCACTTATCTTGTATGAGCCGTGCAAATTGATCGAGCGATAGCTGGTGTAATTGGATACCGGTGTGTTGCGATATTGCGTGAAAAACCAGCCATTGGTGGATGTCGGGTCGATCTGGCCGACGGAATTGGCAAAGGTACCCAGCGGGTAACGCAAGTCCGCGATATAGGGCGCCGCCGCGGTGCCGACACCGCCACCGACGCCGCCGGGGCAGCCGGCGATCGTGCCGGTGGCCGAGGTGGCGGCCGTGCAGTCATAGTCCATCTTGAACAGATAGGAATATTTTGAGCGGAAATGATTCTCGGACCAGCCGAGGCGCGCATCGACCTTGAAGTCGGGCGAGAATTCATGGCTGGCATTGATGGTCAACTGCGAATAGCGCGTGTCTTGCTGGCTTCCTGCCCGCTCGGATGTCAATCCGACATTGGTGGCCTCGAGATAGGTCAGGTTGTTGCGCTTCTGGTCGACGGCATAGTTCAGGATATTGATATTGCCGCTGCCAAGCGTGTTCGCCTTGAGCGGAATCGCACCCAGGGGCGCAAGGTTGCTGCCGGTACCCGAAATACCGAAAGCCGGAGAAACAATGTCGGAATTGTCCTGGATCTGCCACAAGTCGGCAAACATGGCGTCCACAGTAATCAAGGTTGCGTCGTCCGGCTGGTATTGTATCGAACCGGCGAAGCCCGTGCGCTCCTGGGTCTGATAGGCCGGGAGGTAACGCGGGAAGCGGTCGTGGTAGGCCTCATTGACAACGTCATAGTCGTTGGGCAACAGCGCAGAATTGAATGTATTGCCGTTGGCATTGTTGCCCGTCGCCTGGATGGTGCCGGCCACTTGAGCAAGGGTGCCGGGCAAACCCGTGCCATTGACACGCACACTGCCAAAGCGCTGCGTCAACGAGCATTGCGAAGACGCGGCTGGATTGTTGGTGACGCAGCCAGCGATCAACGGCGATGAGTGTTGTGCGTTCTGGGCGGTGTTGTCATTTTGAAATCCGACTGAATCCGTATCGAACAGCTGAATCTTGCGTTGCTGATAGGCGCCCGCAAACAGCACGCCCAGCTTGCCATCCAAAAACGTATCCGAAATCACGCCGGAGAAGCGCTTGTTGAAGGCGCCGCGAAGATCGGTGAAGCTGCCCTGCCCCGACCCCACCAGGGTGAAGCCCTGATGGTCGAAGGGATGCGGCGTATTAAGCTGAATGGTCGCGCCCAGCGCGCCTTCGTGAAGATTGGCGGCTGCGGTTTTGTTAACGGTGATCCCGGAAAATAGGTCGGAATCGAACACGTTGAAGTCGAACGAACGACCGACATTGTTGCCGGAATTTACGATCGTCTCCATGCCGTTAATTTCCGTCGTCGTGAACAACGGTGACAGGCCGCGCACCGCGATTTGCCTACCCTCGCCGTTTCCACGGCTCAGCGCCACACCGGGAATGCGCTGGATGGATTCCGACAGGTTGGTATCGGGAAATTTGGCGATGTCTTCCGCCAGGATGGCGTCGGTCGAGCCGGTAGCAAGCTTCTTCTGATCCAGCGCGCGCTCCAGACTGGCCTTAAATCCGGACACCGTAACCGATTCAACATTGTTATCGGCCGTTACCTGCGCCAGCGCACCGCCTGTAAGGCCAACTGTCGCTATCGCGCAAAGCGCAAACGCCGAGCCGCCGAGCTTCAGGCGTGAAAACAGAGTCCGATTGGATGTATGCATTGGGGGCCCCCTGATGTCGCCTTATGCTGGCGAGAATTTTTTAAAGCCGACTGATGAAACACACGCGCACGGGACCGCCGGTCCCGCGCCACATTCCCTTTCGCTCCCGCCCTCTTTCGTCTATACTTTCATCTGTGAAAGAAGGTTTTGTACTCGCAAGTGATATAACGTGGACCCCAAGGAGTCAAGGCGGCGAAAGGGTTTGGCGGTAACCTAAACCCCTCCCATGCGGTTGTTCCTCCGCGGCGCAGCCATGTAGTTTGCCAGGATACGCCCCGATCCGGGGAGTGCTTGCTTCATTGAAAGTCAGAGCAAAAACCGCCCATGGCAAAATCGAAAGCCACCCCCAAGGCACCGCGCGCCGCCAAAACACATTATTCCGCGCCGGCGCTGGAAAAGGGTTTTGACATCATCGAGCTGCTGGCGCTTGCGCCAGATGGTCTGACGTCCAGCGAAATCGCCCTGCGGTTGGGCAGATCGCTGAGCGAGATATTCCGTATCCTGGTCGTGATGGAGCGCCGCCACTGGTTGCACAAGAGCAGCGAAACCGACCGCTACAATGTCAGCTACCACGTGCTGGAATATGCCTTGCGCGCCTCACCCGTCCAGGCGCTGGGCGCGATCGCAGCGCCGATCATGTACGAGCTGGCCGGCGCCACCGTCCAGTCCTGCCACATGGCGGTCGTCTCCGAAACCACGATCCTGATCGTGCTGCAACAGGAGTCGCCGGCGCATTCCGGTTTTAGCGTAAGGCTGGGAACGCGCTGCGACGTATATTCCAGCTGCTCGGGGCATGTGCTGATGGCCTTCAGCGACCGGCTAACGGCGGACAAGATCATGAGCGTCGCCAAGCTATCGTCCACGCCGCAGCTGGAGGCATTCAAGTCCCGCCTCGCCTTCATTCGCGAGCGCGGTTACGAAATCAAGGCGAGTTCCCGCTCGATGGGCGTGACCGACATCAGTTATCCGATTTTCGGTTTTGACGGCCGCATCCGGGCAGCACTGACACTTCCCTTCCTGACTGTGATCGACGGCTCCCAGACCGTGGATATTGAAAACGCCCGCCAGCATCTGGCGAAAGCGGCGCGCAAGATATCCAACGGTCTGGGCTGGTTCGGATCCGAAGCCTAGTTCGTCTTGTCCGGCAAGGCGAAGACATAAAGCGCATGGCCATGATCGGGATGATGCACCTCCTCGAGCATGGAACTTGGCTTGCCGATCGGACTGCCGCCGCCCAGACCCGTGGTGATCGCGAGATATTGCTTTCCTTCGATGGCGAATGACACCGGATTGCCCTGCACCACGGTGGGCAGGCGCACGGTCCACAAAGTCTTGCCCGTGGTCGTCTGCACAGCGCGGAAAACGCGATCATAGTCGCCTACGAACGCCACATTGCCGTCGGTCGACAGCACGCCGGTCAGGAAGGGCGAACGCTGCTGGAAAGACCAGACCGGTTTCATGTCCGCGGTGCGATAGGCCGCAAGCCGACCCATGTTGCCGTTGGTACCAGGCATGAAGAATACCCGTTCCTCGCCCTCCGGCTGCACCACGCCGGTGTGCTGAGCGACGTCGTGGCCCAGCATCAGGTTGCAACTCTGGTCGAGGGGAATGATCATCAGATCATTGGCCTGATCATAGCTGGTCGGCGGCCAGTCATGTCCGCCCGCGGCGCTGGGGCAGGCCGAGATCCAGGTGTTGGTTTTCTGCGCCAGCACATCGGGCCGGAAGATGGGCTCACCCGTCTTCATGTTCATGCCGCTATAGACGTTCTGGAACACCGTCTGTTTGGCATCCAGAAACTTGCCTGTGACGCGGTCCAGTTTCCACAGAATGCCGGCCTTGCCGATCGTCATCAAAGTCTTCTGGTCGCCATGGTCGATCAGCACCCGCTCGAACACCTCGTCCAGATCGAAGGTCTCGCCCGGCGCGTGGCTGTAATACCATTTGAGCTTTCCGGTATCGGCATCCAGAGCGAGGGTGGTGTTGCCATACAAGGTCGCTGCGTTGCCGCTGCGGCGCGACGCCTGCATCCACGGCTTGGACTGGGCGACACCCCAATAGGTGATGTTGAGCGCCGGATCATAGGTGCCGGCGATCCAGGTTTCCCCGCCCGCCCGCATGTCATCGGGAACGTCTTTCCAGGTGTCGCCGCCTGGCGTTCCCTTGTCGGCGATGGTGGTGAATTTCCAGACCTGCAGCCCCGTCCTGGCGTCATAGGCGCTGATATAGCAATGCGGCATCTGTCCGCGGCACAAGGTCAGGCCGACGATCACCTTGCCGTGCGCGACAATCACCCCGCCCGTCTCATTGAAGCCTTTGGCGGAATCGGCGATTTCCGTCTTCCAGACCACCTTGCCGGTCCGCGCATCCAGCGCATAGAGCTTGGCGTCGGTGGCGTTGATGTAGACCTTGTCTTCATACACGGCCAGGCTGCGCAGGGCGCTGTAGGCGCGGCTGGCGAGCGGACCGAGGCGATTTTCCCACAGCAGTTCGCCGGTCTTGGCATTGAACGCCTGCACCGTGTTGCTGGTATTGGCCAGGAACATGATGCCGTCATGGATGGTGGGGCCTGTGGCGTTCTCGCCGCCCTCGTTCATTGCCCAGGACCATTTGAGCTGCAGCTGGCCGACATTGGTGTCGTTGATCTGCTTGAGAGCACTGTGGCTCCAGGCCTGGTAATTGCCGCGATAGATCAGCCAATCATTGGGATCGGGATGGACCAGCATCTCGTCGGTGACCGGAACATAAGTCTTGATGTTGCCGACCAGGGTCTGGCCCAGCTTCATCGCCGGCGCCTTGCCGCCGCCGCCCTCGTCATCCGCCGCGGCGCGCCGCGCCGGCCTGGCGATATCCGCCGGAACCTGTCCCGTCGCAATGGTGGAAATTCGCACACCTGCACTGCCGTCGAACGGCTTGGCGCCCGGAGGCGCGCTATTGGCGCTCAGGATGAAGGCGACGATATTCTGATAGGTCGCGGCATCCAGGCTGCCCGCGCGGCCATAGGGCATCTGGGCGCGGATATCGTCATAGAGTTCCTTGGGGGTCCGGCGGCCCCAGGCGGACATGAAGCCTGGACCCGCCAGGGGCGGTTGCTCGCCCACGCCCGCCAAGTTGGCCAGATGGCAGCCACCGCAATTGGTGGCATAGGCCGCGCGTCCCGCTGTGGCCTGCGCCTGGGTGAAGGGGCCTTCGGCCGTCTGGGCCGCACTGCCCAGAATCCACAACCCCGTCAGAGCCATGACTGCGGCCGCGACCGTGAAAGCAAATCCGCGCATGCCTTATCCCCTGTCGCAATGACTTATTTTTGCGTCCAATTTCCCGGCACATCGAGCTGCGGCAGGAAGCCGTGTCCCGCTTCCGGCACATCCGCGCCGGGGAAGGGATGCGCCGGCAACAACCAGCCCGACAGGTTGCCGTCGGGTGCCTTCTGGCTGTTGATCTGAACATAGACATGTCCAAGCTTCAGCGCCGCCATCTGTTTGGCGTTGAGCGTAAATGTTCCTGACAGCGTCCCTTGCGTTTGCCCGCTGAGCTGCAGATCCAGGAGGGCGTCGCCGGGAACGCCGATACCGCTGCCGCTATAGAGCTTGGCGGTGGTGGCGGCGGATGGCAGCGCCATGAAGGTGCCTGTCACGGTCAGGGTCTTGCCGTCCAGGCTGGCCGAGACATCGCCGTCGCCCTGAACGTTGGCACGCATCGCTCCGTCGAAAGGCGCGGGTGTCAGGCGGGTAGCGAATTTCTGTGCGGCGGCAAAAGCCGCGCCGGTACACAGCAGCACGGCAAACAAAGCGCCGCTGCCCAATACAAGTCTTTTGACCCCGATCACCTCACCCTCCCGTCAGATAAAGTCGATCTTGAACACATAACCGCTAAACGGGCTATTGAGCGGCGGCCAGCCCGCGCGCTGATAGGCGGGATTATCAATGGACCAGCGCGGATGCTCGCCGGCATCGACGCCATAGAACACGCCATTGTGGATCGCGATATCATGCGGATCGCAGGAGCCCGGCAGAAATTCCACCAGCTCGACGACCTCTCCGGTCTTGATGTCGTACTTGATCAGCTTGGGGGTATAGCCTTCGTAATTGGCGACATCGTCCTTCTGGGTTCCAGACACTTGCCACAGATAGCCGGTGTCCTTGTCGAATTCGATGCCGTGAATCCTGTCCTTGAGATCGGGCAGCATCGTATGGGGGAACATATAATCGACCATCCAGGTCTTGGGATCGACGCGCACCAAAGATTCCAGCCGGTTGGAACTGATCCAGAGCTTGCCATTCTGCCAGGCAAGCCCATGACAGGGGCCGCCATTGTCGGCGGGCCCGAACGGAATCTGGCGATGGCTGATCTGTTTGGAAGATGTGTCGGTCTGGAAGATTCCGTTGACCGGCGGTTCGGGATGGTTCTTGATCGAAGCACCGTTGGCGCCGCTCCAGATGCAGCCGTCACCGAATGTCATGCCGCTGGTATTCTGGCAATTGGTTGTCACGGTGTTGAGGAGTTTGCCGTTCCAGTCCAGCAGCCAGGCTTTTTCCCGGTTGCCATCGTGACGTTGCTCCTGAACCCAGAATCCGTTGGCGGGATCGACGGCGATCGCGTTGGGCCAGCCTGGCGGCGTCAGAAACAGTTTTGTGGTTTTCGCCTTGCGCGTAAGGATTTTCGCCTTTGGTGCCGCTGCCTGGGGGCCACGGCCGAGTTCGTCGACGCCAGCCGGCTTGGCGCCTTGCGCGAAAGCGGTTGCGAGGCCCGCGCCCAAGCCGGCGCTGGCGAGCAGGAATTGCCTTTTGTCCATTGCGTCTCTCCCCGAACGGCCCTGTATTTTCATTTTTTCCAGGCCTGTCTCGAAACGTTAACACCGCGGACCCGCAAGATCAAATATGAAAATAACTTCCATACCTGAAATGGACGGGAGACGGCGCGCAGGCACGGCAAATCAGCCGTCAGCCGGACATAGGCTGCAAATCGATCCGCTCGATCCGCCCCATCATCGCAGCGAGAACGAAAATCCCGATCACGCAATGCACGGCAACAAAGACGATGGCCCAATCGAAGGATTGAAAGATCGCGGCGATATAGCCCATGGCGATGGGTGTGACGACGGCGGCCAAATTGCTCACCATGTTGAATACGCCGCCGGTGACACCCATGAGCTCCCGGGGCGAGACGTCGGAAACCATGGTCCACCCCATGGCCGCCAGGCCCCGGCCAAAAAAGGCGATCGACATGACGATGACGACAGCGTCCCGCGCATTGACGAAGTCGCAAACCAGCATCAGCATTGCCATCAGCAGCCCGATAATGACGGGTAGCTTGCGCGCAAAAGTGAGTGAGCCCGTCCGCCGCAGCAGTGCGTCGGACATCAGCCCACCCGCGATGTTCCCGGCCAGCCCAAAAAAAGCCGACAGCGCGGTGGCGGCCGCGGCCTGCGCCAGGGAGAAGCCCTTTTGCTGAACCAGATAGATGGGAAACCAGGTCGTGAAGAACGTCGCCACCACAATCAGGCAATATTGAAACAGATACAGGCCGAGCAACTGCCGGTGGAAGGCGACCTGTTTCAGATTCCGCAAAGTGAAGGCGCGGGCGCCGTGCTGCGTCTCGATATTCACCAGAGCGCCGCGGCTTTGCACATATTCAAGTTCCTCCGGCCTTATCAGCGGATGGCGCAACGGACTACGCACCACAAACGGGAATATCGCGGCGACCGCCAGCCCCAACGCCCCCATCCCATAGAACGCCCAATGCCATGAAAGACTGTGCGCGACCCATCCGATAAGAGGCGCGAAGGCAATCAGCGCGAAATACTGCGATGAGTTGAAGATCGCGGTGGCCACGCCCCGCTCCGATGCAGGAAACCAGCTCGCGGTAATTCTCGCATTGGCCGGCACGCCCGGCGCGGTGGCCAGTCCAAAACCCAGGCGGACAAGCAACAGCACCACGACCGCCGCGCCGGCGCTCAGCAGACCGATCCAGCCCTGCGCCATGGTGAACAACGACCAAAGCGCAATCGCGCCCGTGTAGACCCAGCGCGAGCCAAAGCGGTCGAGCAACATGCCACCAGGAACCTGCGCCAGGAAGTAGGAAATCGCGGAGGCCGACAGGACGTAGCCCATCGCAACCGGGGTCAGATCCAGCGCGCTTGAAACGGCGGGTCCCACGAGGCCTAGCGCCGCCCGATCGGCGTAGTTGACCGCAGAAGCAAGAAACAGTGCGGAAAGAACGAGATACCGAACCGGAATCGCGCGCGCGCCTTTGCCCGGCCTATGCGATTTTCCGATGCGAGAGATCATTGCTGGAATACCAGGTGCGGAGCACCGCACACCCAAACGCCCGGCCGCGTCCGTCGACCGGCCACCTATATTCCGAGCACGCCAGCGGCCGTGCCTGCAAGGCCCAGACCGCGCCAATCCGCGTGTGCGGGCCGCCCCACGTCGAATTCATAACAAAAATGTTGCTGGACAAGAGCGGCCGGTCCAGCCGAACTCACGCTTTTCAACATTCGCGAGTCCCATGATCCGACGCGCCGCCCTGCTTGCCTTCACCCTTTTGCCATCCCTCGCCCAGGCCCAGGAGCAATCCACCGCCGTCTATTTCGAACCCCTCAAGGGCGGAGAATTTTCCCGCCTCAACAAGGCGGTGCAGGCCGCCCTGTCCGAGCCGCCCCTGCAACTGGCGGAAAAGCCAGCGGCCCATGTCCTGGTCATCTCGGCGCCGAACAAGGTCGAGGTCACCCACAACCAGGTCAGCGGAACCTCTTACAGCTTCACCATCGCTTTTTCCCGCGACGGTTCGGCGCTGGGCGAAAGCCTGCAATCCTGCAACGCGGACAAGTTGTCGGATTGCACCGACCAGATGGTTCTGGATGCAAAGAGCGCCGCCGCGCCGCGCTAGCCGCGCTTGCACTTTACCCGCCATCGGCTTCAAGCTTGCCTCCCTTGCCGGAGGCCCCGATGGAATTGCCCCACGCCACCTATTTCTACACCCTGGCGCAGATCGGCATCGCCTTTGCCGGATTTGCCACCATCCTGATGGCCTTGCGCGAAAGCCGCGGCCGCCCGATGTCGAAATTCGATCTCTGGGTCGCCAAATCCTACATCCAGTCCGGCCTGGTGACGGCGGTCTGCGCCATGCTGCCGCCTTTGCTGTTCGCACTTGGCCTGTCCGAGACCCTGACCTGGCAGGTGGCAAGCCTGATGATCGGTATTCCCTCCCTCGCCATGATGCTGCAGGCCCCGGGGCAATGGCGCGCCCGAACCGACATGCCGGTGCGGCCGCGGCTGTGGGCGCAGATCGGCGTGGGACTGATCGTCAATGTGGCGTTGCTGTTCAATGCCGCGGGCTGGCCGTGGCGGGCGGACGGCAGTTTCATCATGCTGGCGGTGAGCTGGAATCTGTTCGGCTTCTTCGCCCAGTTCGCGGAGTCGGTGAACTTCTTCTTCGAGAATGAAGAGCGTTAGCGCTATTGGTGTCCCGGGCAAGTGCCCAGGCCATGTCTGTCAATTTAAGTAGTGTGTCGTCGGAATTTAAATCATTCGCCCGGCATCAGCCCAGCGAGTGAAAACCATTGTTCATCTTCGCCGCGAAGATTGAGAGAAAAATTCTCCCCATCGGTCATACTTTGGAACTCGGTGGCCCCGAAAATGCCCGCGGGGCAAGTTCCCTCTCGCCTGAGCGGCATCACGACGCGCTCCCCCCATCCGATGCCCTCTTCGGTTTTGTAAACCAGGCCCTGTCCACGATAGAGAGCCGGCTCGTGCACCACCCGTCTCGCACGAATGAGCGAACGGGGATATTTATCGTTCGGACGTAGTTTGGAGAGGCGTGCGCCTTTGAAAGGCTTATCTGAGAGACGGGTAATCTTGTGGCCCGCCAAGCGCCCAATAAAATCGTCCTCAACACTGTCGTAGTCGTAACACCACACCATGCCAAGGTGGTTTTTTATCGCGAAAGGACGAATGTCGTTCCAGCACGGCAACTGGTTCTCATCACAAATTTCGCGCCAATGTCGGGCCACCTCTTTAAGAGAGGTGGATGAAATCGAATTCTCGAACGCCGTATAAATTTTCTCGAACTCAATATTGACCACGGAGTGGTCCCCCGATTCGCCGAGGAAACGTAGCTGAGTGAAGCACAGCTAGCCATGTGCAACCTCTTCGCCGGGTCACGATGATCCCATAACAAGACTGCCAGACAGAACCCTATCCCCATGCCTTGGCCCGCGCTACAAAGCGGCCATGGTCCGGTTGTCCGCCCTGGGAATGATTTTGCTGTGCGGCGCGGCACAAGCCGCGCCGGCCCACCAAGATTGGGTGGTAACCCACCAGCCCGACCGCTTTGTGGACCGGGTGATGATGGAAGCCTGGGCCGACGCCGACAAGGGCCCGGCACGCATGACACTGTACTGCGATACCGAAAGCGGTTTTCGGGTGATGTTCCTGCCCCATCGTGCCTTGATGCCGGAAGGTCCCAGCCTGATGACCCTCACGATCGACGATGCAAAGCCTGTGACCCTGAAGGGCGATGCCTTTGGCGATGATCTGACCGACGTGGTGACCGTCCATGACACAGCCCGCATCCAGGCCGCGCTGTCAGGCGCGCGCCATGTCACCATCCAGTTTCAGGGCAGCGCTGGTGCGGCCGGCGGGGATGGCTTCACTTTCGGCGACCTGGCGGCCCAGCGCGCGATGCTGATGAAGGTCTGCCCGCTTTCAAAATAATGTTCAGATAATCGCAAGGGCGCGAACCGCGCCCGATGGACCTATTAAATTACGAACGACAGCAGGAGACACAGGCCCAGCCCCATCACCGAGATGATGGTGGCGATCATCGACCAGGTCTTGAATACATCGGGCAGGCTCATGCCCATATATTCCTTCACCAACCAGAATCCCGCGTCGTTGATGTGCGAAAAGAACATCGAGCCGGCGCCGATCGACAGCGCCAGAAGCGATGGGTTCAGACCGGGCGTGCCGACGGTCGCCGCCATCAGACCGGCCGCGGTCACCGTTGCAACCGTCGCCGAACCTGTCGCCAGGCGGATGATGACGGCGGTAAACCAGCCCAGCAGCAGCGGACTGAAATGCAGCATCTTCGCGCTGTCGGCAATCGTGGTTCCAAGCCCCACATCGATCAGCATCTGCTTCAGCGCGCCGCCGGCGCCGATGATCAGCATGATGGCCGCCACCGGCGGCAACGCATCGCCGAGCAGTTTGCCGACCCGGACCGTGTCCTTGCCCAGGAAAAATCCGAAAGTGAACATGCTGAGCAGCACCGCCAGCAGCAGCGCCACCGCGGGATTGCCGATGAATTCAAACAGCGTGCGCACCGGATGGCCCGCCGGCAGCATCAAATCCACCCCCGCCTTACCAAGCATCAACAAGATGGGAAACAGGATGGTAAGAATGGTGGCCGCAATTCCGGGCGCACGGAATTGGTCATCCGTGCGGGTCAGCCGCGCCACCAAATCCACCGGCGGTGACGCACTGGCGCGGGTTGCGGCCCAATAGGTGAATAGAGGCCCCGCGACGATCGCGACGGGAATGGACATCAGCAAGCCCAAGAGCAGAGTGCCGCCCATATCGGCTTTTAACGCGTCGATCGCCACCATGGGCCCGGGATGCGGCGGCACCAGCACATGCAGCACCCCGATGCCGGCGAATACCGGAAGGCCTGCGAGCAAATAGGGATTGCCTTTGAGCCCGCCTGGATCTTTCGCCAACCGCGCGCCGACATTCATGATGATCGGCATCATCAGCACCACACCGGCTTCGAAAAATAGCGGCAAACCCAAAATCATCGCCACCGCCGCCATCGTCCATGGGATCATTTTGGTGCCGCCCACGCGCAGCAACGCCGAGGAGACCCGCTCGGCGCCGCCGGAACTGGCCAGCATTTCTCCGAACATGGCGCCCAGCGCCAGCAACACACCGACACTAGCTTCCGTTTCGCCAAATCCCTTGCGGAAGCTTATCAGAACCTGATCGGGCGAAGCGCCGGACCACAGACCCAGCGCCAGCGCACCGATCACCAGCGCGGGAAAGGGATGCACACGAAAGCGCGCGATGGCGACCACCACGCCAAGAATGACGATCAGCGCCGCGAAAAGCAGAAACAGTTCGTGATGCGACATAAAGCAAATCCCCCCGGATCCGACTCAGCCGGGTTTTCCCGGTTCCAGGGACGACGCTAGCATATTGGCTGATCAGGCAAAGGGTGCAGCGGGCGGGAACCCGGCATGATTAATATCGCTTAGCCACAGCCGCGATAGGGTGAGCTGCGTCTTGTGAAACGGTCCGGTGGACCGCTTGCCTAGCGACAGCGTAGGCAAGGCGGCGAACGCCCGAAGCGTAAGCGACGGGCAGTGATTAACCGCGTCCCCGGTAGGATGAAACACCAGTATCGGGGAGCCACACGCCGGCTGGAAGCTTTCCGGACTGCCAGAAGACATCGATCGGCATGCCGCCGCGTGGATACCAGAAGCCGGCAACGCGGATGAATTTGGGCAGGGTGGCCTGCTGCACACGTTTGCCGATCTTCACGGTACAATCTTCGTGAAAGGCGCCGACATTGCGGAAGCTGCCCAGAAACAGCTTCAACGACTTGGATTCCACCAGTTTTTTGCCGGGCACATAGTCCAGCACAAAATGGGCAAAGTCGGGCTGGCCGGTGATCGGGCACAGGGTGGTGAATTCGGGCGCGGTGAAGCGCACCAGATAGTCGCTGCCGGCATGCGGATTGGGCACCGTATCCAGCACCGCTTCTTCGGGCGATGCGGGAAGGTTTACGGTGCGGCCAAGCTGGAGATTCTTTTTCGCCATTACTCTAGCCCTCGCAGATACAGGTCTGACCATAGGACGGGCGGCGCAGTTTCACGCGCACCACTTCCGGCAGCGCCGCCTTGGCGCGGACGTAAATATACTTGGCGAGATTTTCGAGTGTGGGAACGCCCAGCCCCTCGATCTCATTCAACAGCCGGTGGTCCAGACCTTCGCGGATATCCTTCAGCGCCGTGTCCACTTCACCGAAATCGCGCAGGAAGCCGGTCGCCGGGTTTGCCTCGCCGCGCAGGGTAACCTCGGCATAGAAGGAATGGCCGTGCAGGCGGCGGTTTTCCGCCGCGCCATTGCCCAGATAATGGGCTGCGTCAAAGCCGAATTCCTGTGAAATCTCGATCATGGGCGGGCTTGTCGCGGTTCGGCCCGTCCAGGTCAAGGATTTGCGCCAAAATGCCCGCGACAGCATGGCTTGGCCGTGATTATTGCGCCGCCGTCATCCCGCATGCTAACTGGCTTCCGCGCGTGCGGGGTGACTCGCGCGCCTGCAAGAAATAACAATTTATTCAATGTCTTAACGCAAAAATCGACGGCAGATTGGCGCAGCTGTTCGCCGGAGCCGCAAAGGACCAAAGTGGCGAGCGAGAAGGCGGAAGGCGGGCTGGCAGGGCGTTACGCCAATGCCGTGTTCGAACTGGCCCAGGATCAGAAGGCGATCGATGCGGTGAGCGCCGATCTGGCGAGCCTGCGCCGGGCCATGGAAACCAGCGCCGATCTTGCCCGCCTGGTGCGTTCGCCCGTGTTCAGCGCAGCGGACCATGCCAAGGCACTCAGCGCGATCCTGGAGAAGATGGGCGCCCATGCCCTCACCACCAAATTCGTCCTGCTGCTGGCACACAAGCGCCGGCTGTTCGTGCTGACCCAGATCATCGCCGCTTATGAGCGCCTGGTGGCCAAGTCGCGCGGCGAAATCGACGCCGAGGTGACCGCCGCCCGCGCACTGAGCGACGCTGAAATCGCCGAACTCAAGACCGTGCTCAAATCCAAGCTGGGCAAGGAACCGCGCCTGCAAAGCAAAATCGACCCGACCCTGCTCGGCGGCCTTCTCGTCAAGGTCGGATCGCGCATGATCGATACGTCTCTTCGCACCAAGCTGGACGGCCTGCGAGCGGCTATGAAGGGGTGAGGAGCGGTTTGCGAAGCAAACAAAACGGTCCAGTGGGCCGTTTTGAGCGACGAACGCCCGAGCGTAAGCGAGGGCCGGAAGAATTAGCCGCTTCTCCCTGCACCGGGTGAGGCAATAGAAATACGAACGAAGGAACCGAAGATGGATATCCAACCCGCCGAAATCTCCGCCATTCTCAAGCGCGAGATCCAGAATTTCGGCGCCGAGGCGCAGGTCAGCGAAGTCGGCGAAGTGCTCAGCGTCGGCGACGGCATTGCCCGCGTGCATGGCCTCGACAATGTTCAGGCCGGCGAGATGGTCGAGTTTCCCGGCGGCATCAAAGGCATGGCGCTGAACCTGGAAACCGACAATGTCGGCTGCGTGATTTTCGGCAATGACAGCACCATCAAGGAAGGCGACACCGTCAAGCGCACCGGCGCCATCGTGGAAGTGCCGGTCGGCAAGGCGCTGCTGGGCCGCGTGGTCGACCCGCTGGGCAATCCCATCGACGGCAAGGGCGAGATAAAGGGCGCCGCCGAGCGCCGCCGCGTCGACGTCAAGGCGCCGGGCATCATTCCGCGCAAGTCGGTGCATGAGCCGGTGCAGACCGGCCTCAAGGCCATCGACACCCTGATTCCGATCGGCCGCGGCCAGCGCGAGCTGATCATCGGCGACCGCCAGACCGGCAAGACCGCCGTCGCCATCGACGCCATCATCAACCAGAAGGCGGTCAACGCCGGCACCGATGAGAAGGTCAAGCTCTACTGCATCTATGTCGCCATCGGCCAGAAGCGCAGCACGGTGGCGCAGATCGTCAAGACCTTGGCGGACGCCGGCGCGCTGGAATACACCATCGTCGTCGCCGCCACCGCGTCGGAGCCTGCGCCGCTGCAGTTCCTGGCGCCCTTCTCGGGCTGCGCCATGGGCGAATGGTTCCGCGACAATGGCATGCACGCCCTGATCATCTATGACGATCTGTCCAAGCAGGCCGTCGCCTATCGCCAGATGTCGCTCTTGCTGCGCCGTCCGCCGGGCCGCGAAGCCTATCCGGGCGATGTGTTCTATCTGCACAGCCGCTTGCTCGAGCGTGCCGCCAAGCTCAACGAAGACAATGGCGCGGGTTCCTTGACCGCCCTGCCCGTGATCGAAACCCAGGCCAATGACGTCTCGGCCTATATCCCGACCAACGTGATTTCGATCACCGACGGCCAGATCTTTTTGGAAACCGATCTATTCTACCAGGGCATTCGCCCGGCGGTGAACGTCGGCATCAGCGTGTCGCGCGTGGGTTCGTCGGCGCAAATCAAGGCGATGAAGACCGTCGCCGGACCGATCAAGGGCGAGTTGGCGCAGTACCGGGAAATGGCGGCCTTCGCCAAATTCGGCTCCGACCTCGACGCTTCAACCCAGAAGATGCTGGCGCGCGGCGAACGCCTGACCGAGCTGCTCAAACAGCCGCAATACAAGCCCTTCGCGGTCGAAGAGCAGGTGGCGGTGATCTATGCCGGCACCCGCGGCTATCTCGATCCTTTCCCCACCGCCAAGGTCGGCACGTTCCAGGAAGCCCTGTTGTCCAAGCTGAAATCCACCTATCCGCAATTCCTGGAAGGCATCCGCAAGGAAAAGGCGCTGACGCCCGATCTGGAAAAGATGCTGAAAAAGGCGCTGGACGAAGTTTCCAAGACCTTCGCCTAAGGACGCATCATGGCCTCCGTAAAAGACATGCGCACTCGGATCGGAAGCGTGAAATCCACGCAGAAGATCACCAAGGCGCTGCAGATGGTGGCGGCGGCGAAACTGCGCCGCGCCCAGCAAGCCGCCGAGGCGGCGCGCCCGTATGCGCGCGGCATGGCCAATGTCATCGCCAATCTGGCGGCAGGTGTCTCGGGCCCGTCCGCGCCGCTGCTGCTGGCGGGCACCGGCTCGGACAAGCGTCATCTGGTGATCGTCGCGACTTCGGATCGCGGCCTGGCCGGCGGCTTTAATTCGGGCATCATTCGCGCCGCGCGCGAGAAGATCGCCGGCCTGATCGCCGAAGGAAAAGACGTCAAGATCATCGCCATTGGCCGCAAGGCGCGCGACGGACTGCGCCGCGCCTATGCCAACCGCTTCCTGGAAATCTATGAAGTCGGTTTGAAGGCGCCCAATCTGGCCCTGGTCAAGCCCATCGCCCAGCGCGTGCTGGATGCCTATAGCAATGGCGAGTTCGACGTCGTGACCCTGATCTATTCTTCCTTCAAGTCGGTGGTCACTCAGACGCCGCGCGTGCAGCAGCTGATCCCGGCGGTGGTGGACGCATCTGCCGGACCGGCGCCGTTCTATGATTACGAACCGGATGAAGACGCCATCCTGCACGCGCTGCTGCCGCAGAACATTTCCGTCCAGATCCTGACCGCGATGTTGGAGAACCAGGCCGGCTTCTTCGCCTCGCAGATGACCGCGATGGACAATGCCACCCGCAATGCCGGCGACATGATCAAAGCCCTCACCATTCAGATGAACCGTACCCGTCAGGCGCAGATCACCAAGGAGCTGATTGAAATCATCTCCGGCGCCGCCGCCGTTTAGAAAGAGAGACTAACCATGAGCACCAAGACAAATGCAAAAGGACGCCTGCTGCAGGTGATCGGCGCCGTCGTCGACGTCGGTTTCGAGAATGGCGAACTGCCCGCGATCCTGAACGCGCTGGAGACCAAGAATATCGACGCCAAGACCGGCAAGGAATTTCGCCTGGTGTTCGAAGTCGCCCAGCATCTGGGCGAAAACGCAGTGCGCGCCATCGCCATGGACACGACCGAAGGCCTGACCCGCGGTCAGGAAGTGATCGACACCGGCACCCCCATCCGCGTGCCGGTCGGCCCCGCCACATTGGGCCGCATCATGAACGTGATCGGCGAGCCGATCGATGAAGCCGGCCCCATCGCCCAGACCCACATGGCCTCGATCCACCGCGAAGCCCCCAGCTTCTCCGAACAGCAGGGCACCACGGAAATCCTGGTCACCGGCATCAAGGTGATCGACCTGCTCTGCCCCTATACCAAGGGCGGCAAGATCGGACTGTTTGGCGGCGCCGGCGTCGGCAAGACCGTGACCATGCAGGAACTGATCAACAATATCGCCAAGGCTTATGGCGGTTATTCGGTTCTGGCCGGCGTGGGCGAGCGCACCCGCGAAGGCAACGACCTCTATCACGAGATGATCGAGTCGAACGTCAACATCGACCCGAAGAAGAACAATGGCTCGTTCATCTGGCCATAGACCAGGGTGCATTTGGAGCCGGCGGTCGAGCCGTTATTCTTCTTCGGGTCGATGTT
>JANYAR010000146.1 GCA_025361185.1 Alphaproteobacteria bacterium
TGCGCATGCAGCCGCGCTCGGAAGGGCCGCAGACGCTGCGCTCCTTCCAGATAACCACCAATCCCCGTGCCCAGCTTTATGCCTATACCGATCACCTGGGCAACGCCGTCTATCACTTCAATCTGCTGCGCGAGCATGAAGAGCTGAGGATCGAGGCGCAGGCGACGGTGGAGAGTACCCAAGCGCCGGTATGGCCGGACAGTCTGGATCCGCTGGAATGGAGCCGTTACAACGACCTCAATCTCAGCGACGATCACTTCGACATGCTGGAGCCGTCGCACTTCGCCAGGTCCTCGCGCGAACTGGAAAGCTTCATGAAAATTGCCGATCTGGAAAAGCCGGTGGGCGATCCGATGACCGCCCTGCGCGTCCTGCAGCGCGGCATCTATGATTCCTTTGAATATGAACCCGGCATCACCGAAGTGAATTCCCCGATCGAGGTTGCGCTGGAACAGCGCCGGGGCGTCTGCCAGGACTTTGCCCATATCATGACCGTGATCGCGCGCGCCTGGGGTATTCCTTGCCGCTATGTCTCCGGCTATCTGTACCACAAGGGCAGCCATGACCGTTCCGCCGAGAACGCCACCCATGCCTGGGTGGAAGCCTATCTGCCCTCGCTGGGCTGGGTCGGATTTGATCCGACCAACAATATCATGGCGGGCGAACGCCATATCCGCGCCGCGGTAGGCCGTGACTATGCCGATGTGCCGCCGACGCGCGGCACCTATAAGGGCGGGGCCGACAGCGAGCTTTCCATCGCGGTTTCGCTGGAGCCAACCCTCGCGCCGGTGCGCCACGAGGATTTTCTGAAAGTCGCCCGCCCGATGGCCACGCCCACGCCTTCGATGCCGGAGAGGTTGTATCACCAGCAGCAACAACAGCAGCAATAGGCGCGGTGTTTTTGCGTCGTGAGTTCGTCGCACCTTCGCTCGTGTACGTCTTGTACACGTCGCTCGTTGCCCACGCTGTCGCTAGGCAACCCTGCTCACGCCACAAAACCCCTCGCGCCTATGGTATGAAAGCCTATGACGAAACGTAGAAAACGGGAATTGGGCGGCAGGCTGGACGTGGCGGGTTATCCGCTGCGCTGGAGCCTGAAGAGCGAGCAGATCTGGAGCCCGGAGGGCGATCATGTCGGCTTGCGCCTGTCGGTGGAACGCGAAGACGAAGCTCATCGCGAGCTGGTTCTGGAATACCCCTTCCGGGAAGGCGGCCGGATCGCGCGCCCCGACATTGATCGCGATGGGCTGGACCGCGATATCCGCCGCGCCATGGAGGCCGGCTGGAACCCCAAATCGCGCGGACGGCCTTTCCTTTTCCAGCTTTAGCGCGATTTTCGTGCTTTACCTCTCGTAAAGATTTGCCCAACAAAACGTCAGCTTTTTGTTAACGCAAGCGGGCCTATCCTCCCTTTCGTTCGATAGGGAAAAGGCGCTATGCCGCTGAAATTATCGTTAAAGCCTGGTGAGAAATTCGTGCTGAACGGCGCGGTTCTGGCCAATGGCGACAAGCGCACCAGCCTGGTGATTCAAAACAAGGCCTGTGTGCTGCGCGAAAAAGACATCATGCAGCCGGAGGCCGCCAATACCCCGGCGCGGCGCATCTATCTCGCCATCATGATGATGTATCTGGACGATCAAGCCAGCGAAGAGCCCTACAACGAATTTGCCCTGCGCATGACGGAATTCATGGGCGCCATCAGGACGCCTGCCATCCTGGCTGCCTGTGTGGATATCAGCCGCGACGTGGCGCAAGGCGCCTATTACCGGGCGTTGATCGCCTGCCGCAAGCTGTTCGATTTGGAGAAGGAGCGATTGAGCTATGAGCCTTAAAGCCTACAAGGCCGCGCAAGTTGCGACCGAAGATCCCCGCCTTACCGAATACCGTCTGTTCGGTCAGGTCACCGGTGCATTGCTCAACGCGAAAGACGCTAATGCCGCCGGCGCCCCGCTGGTCGAAGCAGTGGACTGGAACCGCCGTCTGTGGCGCACCCTTGCCGCCGATTGCATGGATGACCGCAACACGCTGACTGAGGATGTGCGCGCGAAGATCATCTCCCTGTCGCTCTGGGTGGCCAAATATTCCCGCAGCGTGACCCGCGAAAAAGCACCGCTCGATCCACTGATCGAGATCAACCGCACCATCATGCAGGGCTTGCAAGCCAGCTAACGCGGTCTGACAGTTTGAATCGAAAAAGCCGGTGTCTAGCGCCGGCTTTTTTATTTGACCCCCATCCGTCGCAGCTCGGGTTTGCTTCGCAAACACCTCGCTGCGACACCTTCCCCCTCAAATGGCTTCGCCATGAGGGGGAAGGAAGCTGGCGGATGCTGAGAGTCGCGCCGCGATGTGCGGCGCTCGAGCCCGACATCAAAACTTCTTGCCTGCTTGGCAGGGCAGAAAATTCCGGATGCGGCAATTCATGCCTAACGACCGTCCCCAGGGCCAATAAAATATCCGTTTAATATCAATTACTTATCAGGTTAATGGAGTGGCATGGGCGTTGCAGTTGCTTGTGCGGACCGCCTGCCCAGGGCCCGCAGAATGCCTGGTCCACCACCAGATAGATGGAGAGTAGCAATGTCTTTCAGCGTCAACACCAACATCGGCGCGCAGGTCGCGCTGCAGTATTTGAACGCCACTCAGGGTCAGCTCGACCAGACCCAGAGTGCGATCAATAGCGGCCTGAAGGTTGCGACGGCGAAGGATGATGGCGCGATCTACGCTATTGCCCAGAACCAGCGTGGCGCGATTGCCGGTTTCAGTTCCGTGATCAACAGCCTCAACAATGGCTCTTCCGCCATCGATGTGGCTCTGTCCGCTGGCCAGTCGATTTCGGATCTCCTGATCCAGCTCAAGCAGAAGGCGCTCGCCGCCGCAGACCCCTCACTGGATACCGCGAGCCGCAACGCGCTGAACTCCAACTTCACCGCCTTGCGCGACCAGATCACCACCATTGTCAAGAACGCGGTGTTCAACAACTTCAATATGGTCGACGGCTCCACCGTCCAGATTCAGGCCCTGGCCTCGGCCGACGGCACTCGCAGAATCACCACGCAGGCCCAGAACCTGAAGCTGTCGGGCGCCATCGTGACCCTGAAGTCCACGGCCACGGTTTCCACCCAGGTCAAGGCTTCCGCCCTGATCGGCGTGCTCCAGACCTCGCTGTCCAACGTCAACTCGGCCCTGGCCAAGCTGTCGTCGGGCGCCGCGAAGTTCTCGATCCAGGCGACCTTCACCCAGAAACTGGCTGATACCCTGACTGCGGGCCTCGGCAACCTGGTCGACGCGAACATGGCGCAGGAAAGCGCCAAACTTCAGTCGCTGCAGGTCAAGCAGCAACTGGGCGTTCAGGCTCTGTCGATCGCCAACAAGTCGCCAGAGACCATCCTGTCTCTGTTCCGGTAAAATCCTCTTTCGAGGGGGCTTACAGGAGAAGGGCGATGCTTTGCATCGCCCTTCTTTTTTTCAATGCACTCCGGCTCTCGCCTACGTGCTTGGCGGCGCATTTGCGCTGCCCTTTTTTTACGCGCTCGCCCATACGCGCCTTTCGCTGCCGCTCAAGACCTCTGGGCCTGGTAATACTTGTTTACCCTGGCCTGTTTCGGCGTGAACCAGTTTTTTCCTTGGATTTGCTCGATTTTTCGCAGGCGTCTTTTCAGAAAAGTGGAATTAATTGCCCACCGCACCCGGTAGAATTTGCCGGGTCCGGCAATATTTGCCCAGCGGCGAAGCTCTCCCGGCAATTTCCGCCGGGACCAATTTTCCTATCCAACAGAAAATCGATGTTTAATCGAAACTTACTTCCGTTCGGCACGACCCTTGCCAATGCGTGTGTGGGCAAAACGCCCAAGAGCACATTGCTCGATACCCAGAACGGAGAGACCAAAATGTCTTTTAGCGTCAACACCAATGGCGGTGCGCTGGTCGCGCTGCAGTATTTGACCACCACTCAGGCGCAGTTGGATCAAACCCGGTCCCACATCAACAGCGGCATGAAGGTTGCCACGGCCCGTGACGACGGTGCGATCTTCGCCATCGCCCAGAACCAGCGCGCTTCGGTTGCCGGCTATTCGGCGGTGATCAATTCGATCAACAACGCCACGTCCTCGATCGACGTTGCTTTGTCTGCCGGCCAGTCGATTTCGGACTTGCTGATCCAGCTCAAGACCAAGGCGCTCGCCGCCGCGGACTCCTCGCTGGATACGGCCAGCCGTAATGCGTTGAACTCCAACTTCACCGCTCTGCGCGATCAGATCACCACGATCGTGAAGAACGCGGTGTTCAACGGCTTCAACCTGGTTGACGGTTCGACCAATCAGATCACTGCCTTGGCTTCGGCCGACGGCAGCCGTCGTATCACCACTGCGGCCCAGAACATGAAGCTGTCTGGCGCCGTCGTGACCCTGAAGTCTACGGCCACGATCTCGACCCAGACCAAGGCTTCCACGCTGGTGGCCACGATCCAGACCTCGCTGACCAACGTCAACTCGGCTCTCGCCAAGTTGTCTTCGGGCGCTGCGAAGTTCTCGATCCAGGTGACGTTCTCCCAGAAGCTGTCCGACACCCTGACTCAGGGCATCGGCAACCTGGTGGACGCCAACATGGCGCAGGAAAGCGCGATGCTGCAGTCCTTGCAGGTCAAGCAACAGCTGGGCGTGCAGGCTCTGTCGATCGCCAATCAGGCGCCGCAGACCATTCTCTCGCTGTTCCGCTAAGCTACGGTATGGGCGGGCCCACTCTTCAAATTGTAAGAGTGGCCCGCCCATCGCCGACCGAAGAGGGACAACCCTAAGAATAGGGTGCCCCCCCCGGGGCGTCGGGACAAAATTTATCTGGTGGGCAGTAAGCAAAGGACGGATGGCCGAAAGGCGATCCGGCCTTTGTCTTTATCTATGGCGCAAGGTCGTCCGGTGAAAGTGCCTCGCCCAGCGCGAGCCGGGTCGCCGCGGCAAGAAAAGCGCCGCCCCAAAGCCGCGCGGAAACTTCCGCAATATAGGGCGTGCCTTGATGCAACACGATCTCGATCATCATCGGGCCATCGTCCAAACCCAGCGCGCTGGCGGCACGCGCCGCAATGTCCGCAAATCCGCGGTCCGGCGTTCCCGCCACATGGCAGGCGCTATTGAGTATCAGCGCGGCAAGCTGGACACGCGGACCCTCCAGCCATTGTTCCACCATGACCCGCTCGCTGGGAGAATGTGTGCGAGCCTGCTGGAATGCGGCGTTGAGATCCTCCATCTCAGTGAGCCGCAGAACCCCGCTGGGACCGTGATTTTCCACCGGTTTGAGAACGAGGCCGCGGCCCTTGGCAATCACCACGCGTTGCAATTCCTGTGGCGTGAAGACCTCGGTATGCCAAGGGGCGGCGATGCCGGCCGAGGTAAAACAGCGGCCTATGGCCAAACGGTCGCTGAGCAATTCGGCCACATGCAGCGGCGGTCCGGGCAGGCGCAGGCGGTCAGCCACCGTGGCGGCGGTCAGAACGGCGTCTGCGGCGCACAGAACGCCGTCTATCTTTCGGATCTTGCGGCTGTAACGCTCGGCGGCTGCGGCGGTCTCGTTCACGCCATGGATATCGGCGATCAGGCAGGAATCGGCAAAGGCGAAGGCAGGCGCCTGGGGGTCGGCGTCGGAGACGACCACGCTATATCCGGCTTGCCGGGCGTAGCGCGCAATCCCCGCTGTTTCCTCGCCGCCGGAAATAATCAGCAGCGTCTTGCTCATCGGGGGGGCTCCTGGACATGGCGCGGCGGGGTCCACCCCGTTAACCGCTTTTTAGCCATACGCTCTTTAGAATCCGTTAATGACCAGCGATTTTGGCACCAATGATAGCTGCGCGCCGAGCGAACGCGAGCATATCCGGGTTGTCGCCGTTATCCAGGCGCGCATGGGTTGCGCGCGCCTACCCGGCAAGGTGCTGAGGCCCATCGCCGGCAAGCCGCTGCTTTGGCATATCGTGCACCGCTTGAAAACCTGCAAACTGCTGGAAGATGTCGCGGTGGCAACCAGCATCACTCCCGCGGACGATGCCATTGTGGAATGGTGCAATGCCAATAGCGTGGCGGTTGTGCGCGGCCCTGAAGACGACGTGCTGGCGCGCCACGCTCGCGCCGCCGAAAAGTTGGACGCAGACGTCATCGTGCGGGTGCCATCGGATGCGCCGTTCATTGACGCCGGATTTGTAGACCATCTTGTGGCGACGCTGATCGAGCAGAATGGCGACTATGTGCTGGCCGAGGACGGGACCGATCTGGTCCATGAAGGGGTTGACGCTTTCAGCCGCCGCGCCCTGGACCGTCTGATGATGGATGCGGCCCACGATCCGGCCGCGCGCGAGCATGTGGCAGGCTATTTCAGGCTGCATCCCGAATTCGTCAAAGTGGTTCGCCCAGAGCCCTATGCGCCGCGGGCCCAGGAAAGCCGCCGTTTGGCCGTCGACACGCTGGATGATCTGGCATTCGCCGAGATTGTTCATGCGCGGCTAGCCGCCCAGGCGGGCGAAGCGTCACTTGCCGATCTGCTTCTTCTTCTGGAACGCGAACCGGACCTGAAGGCCGGCAACGTCTCCGTGAGACAAATACCGATGCGGCCACAGGTGCGTGCCCACCGCGCCTTTTCGGCGCTGATCCGGTGCGATGGCGGAGGCAAATTTGGCTATGGCCATGTCAAGCGCATGGTGGCGCTGGCGCGCACCTTGCGCGACCGCGAAAGCATCGACGCAGTATTTGCCCTGAATGGCGAGGAAGACGCCGCGCTTGCGATCCGCCGCGCCGGCTTTGCGGTGACGATGCTGGATACGGAGCGCAGCCTGGAGTCGTTGATCGCCGCGGGCAAACCCGACCTGCTGTTGCTGGACGGGCGCGAAGGCCCAAGCCGCGCGGAACTGCAAAAACTCAAGCGCAACATTGCGGTCACGGCGGTCATTGACGATGGCCATGAGCGCCGCCTGGCCGCGGACTACGCCTATTATCCGCCGGTTCCCGGTGCGCGCGCGCTGGATTGGTCAGGCTCCCAGACGGTGCCGCGCCTGGGCTGGGAATGGGCGGTGCTGGGTCTCAATCCCAATTTGGCCCGCGCGCATGTCACAGCGTCGCGGCCCACCATTCTTGTGGCGATGGGCGGCAGCGATCCGCATGGGCTTACCTTGCGCATGGCTAAGGCGCTGGCGGGGCTGGGTTCGGCCTACCGCGTCCGCTTTGTCATAGGCGCCGGCATGAAGGATGCGAGCATTGTGGCGCGAGGCCTGGTGGCCTTGAAGAAAAATTATGAAACGGTGGAAGGCGCCGATGACCTCTCCATCGAATATGCCAGCGCTGATGTGGCACTGTGTGCGTTCGGGGTCACTGCCTATGAGCTGGCGGCCTGCGGCGTCCCTGCCATCTATCTGGGACTGACCGGCGATCATGCCGCTTCGGCTTCGGCGTTTGCCGATGCGGGCATGGGCATCGCTCTGGGGCTCGCGGACAAAGTAAGCGACGCCGACATCGCGCGCGCGGTGCAGTGGCTGCTGAACAGGCCGGCGGCGCAGCGTGAAATGCGGCGGCAGGGCCGGACGCTGTTGGACGGGCAGGGCGCGGTGCGTGTCGCCGCCGATCTTTCGGCAGCGCTGTCCGCCATACGGGCGCCGGTCAGGGCAGCCTTGTAGACGCCTGGCGGAAATACGGAGCGTCGGCCTAGCAGGTCTGGCGTAGCCCGACCGTCAGCGCCCGGCGCGCAAAGCGCGCCTGATTTATTATTGGGCGCTTCGCGCCCGCTCCGCGCGACCACTAGATGAAAGGATGTTTTTTGCCTTGGAAAAAACATCCGCCCAGTCGCCCTGCGTGGCGGGGATCAGACATTCGCAAGCGGGTGCGAAGGGTTCATAGCCGCAGCCCATTGCTGTCCAGACTTCGCCATATAGAACCTTCAATGTGCGCACGCCTGCACCCGCCGCCAGCCACGATACGGCGGTAGGCGCGCTGACCACCGCATCCAGCGCGCTGAGCATGGCGCAGGTGCGGTCCAGTTCGATCTTCTGGTCCAAGGATTGCGGAACCAGGATCTTGCGGCCGCTCATCCGCTCCAGCGCCGCGATTTCATCGTCCACCGCGCCATACTGGGCGCAGACAAAGGTGGCGTCGGTATTGCGCAGGAACGTGGCCCAGTCTTGCAGCGGCGCATATTGCAGCGAGCGGTCGCCGCCGCCGATCGTGCCGCTGCGCCAGCTGATGCCGACGATCTTGCGGGCGTGGCCATCCTGTCCGAAGACGGTTCGCCAGCGGGCGGTCTCGCCGGGGTCCGGCACCAGGAAGCGGTGCGGTTTGGGAAAAGCGTCCAATGTACCGCGCAGATATTTGGGCAGGCTGCCCATCAGCACGGCAGCCGTAGCGCCGCCCGCGGCTTTGAGCCAGCCGTAGTCGGCGGTCGGTGTTCCAGCGATGGTCCGGATCACGGCCGGGCGGACCGAAATTTCGGGGAAGGAGCGGGCAAAGAGGCTGGCAAGACGGGGCTCGCATTCCAGGATCACGCTGCCGCCTTCGGCTTTCGCCCGCCCCGCCAGTTCGGGGATCATGCTGGCAAACAGGATCTGGTCGCCAATTCCCTGCTCCGCGCGCACCAACAGCCGGATGCGCTTCAGGGTTGCGCCTGTCCAGGGCGCCAAACGCTGTTCACGCGTCAGTGCCGGCACCTTGCCCGGCAGGTCCGTCCGCGCGGCATAGTCGCGCCAGGCGTCTTTCAGATCACCGTTCAGCAGATGCAGAATGGCGCGGTTCAGCCGGGCCTGAGGGTTCTGGGGATCGCACCTGATCGCCTTGTCGTACAGTGTTCGGGCCGCCTCGCGATCGCCCGCATCACAACGCATGTCCGCCAGATTGGCCAGTGCGGGCGTATAGTTGGGGCTGGCATCCAGGGCCGCCTGGTAGTGCAAGGCCGCCCTTTGGAAATCGCCTTTTTCCCGCCAGGCAGAGCCCAGGGTCAGGTGAAGCTCCGGACTGTGTGGCGCGCGCGCCAAAGCGGGGTCCAACAGTGCGATAGCGGCGTCATATTGGGCCGCGGCGCGCAGCAGGTTGGCGAGGTTTACAATCGCCTCCATGCGGCCCGGTTCCAGGGCCAAGACGCGGCGAAAAAACTGCTCGGCCGGCGCGGCCAATCCGAGCTGGTTGGCCGTGTTGCCAAGCGCAAACAGCACCCTTGTGTCGTCCGGCTGAAGCGCCAGCGCCTGCTCAAACTGGGCAATGGCTTCCACATGCCGTCCCTGGGACGACAGCTTCACACCCTGGGCATAGGCGGCGCTCATGCCAAAACACTGGCGCATTCCCCGTTAAGGCCGCGTTAAGTACGTTTTACCGGCTATTTTCCGGGTTTCACCCTCGTGCGCGAAGGCCGGTGTTAGCCCCCCCTTAACACCGCCAATGCGAAATTTCATCCATGGCGATCACAGGCTTGGACTCCTCCGTTTTGCTGGGATTTTTCCAGACGCAGCTCGGCGCCAGCCCGTCTTCCATCGCCGCCAACAGTGCACGGGCCGCACGATTTGCCGCCAGCACGCAAAAGACCGGCGCCACGGCAAAAGACAACCCACCGTGGAACACGGCCACCCCCAACAACGCCCAGCAGGATGCCGCCATTCTCGGCACCACCAATTTCCTCGATACCACGAAAGTACCGCTCGGCGCAGGCGCGTCCGGCGATTCCAAGATGGAGCAGGACAACCAGAAGCTCTTCTCGCTTTACAGCGCGGTGAACAAGCTGGCCTATCTCGCCAAGATGGCGCAGAAGGGCACGGCCACCAGCGGTCAGCTCGCCGGTCTCGACGACCGTTTCCAGAAGGGGCTGGCGCAGGTCCAGCAATATCTCAGCGCCACCAGCTTCAACAATTTCAAGCTGCAGACGGGCAAGCCCTCCGACACGGTCACCTCCACGGCCGGAATTTCTTTCAGCAACTTCACCTATGCCACCAAGCAGCTGGTGACCAATTCCAATCTCAGCAACGCGTTGCCAGGCCTATCGGCATCGGACAGCTTCACCATCGGCATCAAGAAAGGCGGCGTCACTACCAATGTGCAGATCGATCTGTCGCAGGTGCCGGGCACGCTGGATCTCGGCAATATCATCACCTACATCAACGGCCAATTGTCGGCGGCGGGCTTCTCGACCCGCTTTCAGAAAACACAGACCGGCGGCACCGCCACTTCCAATACCAATGCCACCTATGGATTGCAGATCACGCCGGGCGGCGTAGAGCAGGTCAGCTTCTCGGCTGCCGCAACGCCATCGCTATATCTGGTGGGAAGTTCCGGCCTTGCCACGGAAACCAAGACCACCACCAACGTTGCAACATCCGCGGTCACCACCACGCCGGCCGATCAGACGGGGCGTCTGACCAAGCTCTCCGGCCTGAACGGCACGCCCAGCGCCACCTTCAGCGTCAACCAGAAAGCCGCCAGCGGTATTACCGCGGCACAGGCCACCGCGGTGGACGCCAGCGGCAATGTCTATGTGATTGGCACCGCGACGGGAAATTTCACCAATCAGCTGAATCAAGGCACCCAGGACGTCTACCTGACCAAATATGACTCCGCGGGCAATGTTATATTCCAGAATCTTCTGGGCAGCGGCGGCAGTGCCAATGGCTATGGCTTGGCACTGGATCCATCCGGCGGCGTGGTCATCACCGGCGCTTCCACCGCCGATCTGACCACCACCTCTGTCGCAGACGGCAACAATGATTCCTTCGTTGCGCGCTATGACTCCAGCGGCAACCAGACCTGGATCAAGCAGATCCAGACGCTGGCCACCAACCAGTCCAACGCCGTCAGCATAGACGCCAGCGGCAATATCACCATCGGCGGAAGCGTTTCAGGCGGCGTGATCGGCGCTGGCCAGACGGCCCAGGGCAAAGCCGATGCGTTCCTCGCCCAATTCGATTCCAAGGGCAAGTTGCTGGCGGAAAACCAGTTTGGCACCAGCGGCAATGACAGCGTGGCGGCGACCGCGACAGCCCCCGACGGCAGCCTTTATGTCGCCAGCACCCAGAACGGGCACGCCATTCTTGCCAAATATGCCGGCGGCGATATCACCGCCGCGCCGGCCTGGACGCAGGACCTGGGCGATCTGGCGGCGGGCGGCGGCATCGGCGGCCTTACCGTCGCCGGCGGAAAGATCTATGTCTCGGGCGCCACCAGCAACGCCAACCTGACGGCCGGCGGCGGCGCCAGCATTGCCGCATCCGCCAGCGGCGGCATCGACGCCTTTGTCTTCAGCGCGACCGACAATGGTACGAGTGTCAGCGCCAACACCGTCACCTATATCGGCACCGCCGGAACCGACAAAGCGGGCGCCGTGACCGTGGCCAGCGACGGCACCGTCTATGTCGCCGGCTCGACCACCGGCACCTTCGCGGGCGCTCAGCGCAGCGTGCAGAATGTCAACAACGCCTTTGCCGCCGCGATCGATACCAACGGCGGCATCAACTGGACCAAGCAATATGGCGGCGCCGACGGCGTCTCGACCGGGGCGGGACTGGCGATCGACACCCAAGGCTCCAGTGTGCTGGACGCGCTGGGCCTGCCGCGCGGCACCATCGCATTGAACCAGTCGGTGGACCTGACCACCCAGACCACACTCAGGGCGGGCGACAGTTTCAAACTTCAGATTCAGGGCACTGCGGCCCGCACCGCGACCATCACCATCGACCAGGGCGAAACCTTCGATTCGCTGGTGGTCAAAATCAACGCCCAGCTGGGCGGCATCGGCAAAGCCAGCGTGAACTATACCGGCGGCGGCAGCAATCTGAAGATCCAGATCAACGCCGGCAATACCGTCGACCTGGTTGCGGGCCCCAAGGATTTCGATGCCTTATCGCGGCTGGGCATTGCCGCAGGCGTGCTGACTGCCCACACCAAGGGCAGCGCCACCTCCACCAGCACGCAAGCAGGCGTGACGCCGACTTTCGGACTGGGACTGACCGGCAGTTTCAGCGGGCCGCTGAACCTCTCGACCAAGATGGGCGCGGACATGGCGCGCTCCACGCTGCTGACGGTGCTGTCCAATATCCAGAGCACATACCAGAAGAGCAATGCGCCGCCGCCGGCCGCTCCCACCCCGGGCAATACCAGCGGCAAGACCACTGCGTACCAGACCGCGCTGATGGGCAATTACAATATGGCGGCGATGCTGCTCAACACCGATGCCGGCAGCGCGACCGCCAACATCCAGGCAATTGTGTCGGGAGCCGGCAACGGCGGCGGCGGCGGTGCATCCGGCCTGCTGCAGGCCTTGCAAGGTCTCGGCATATAGCAGCTTTGAGGTGCATGCTGGCGCAAGGCCGCACTGCGACCGGTAAAGTCACAGAATCAAAGATCAAACGACTTGGTTGAAAACCATCGCCCCTGAAGATTTGGGCGCATTGTCCGGCCGCGGTCCGTAAGGGCGCATCGGCGCGCTGGCGCGTTCGACCTCGGTAGCGATGGCGCGGACAATGCCCTCACTGGCATTCTTGACGCGGGTGAGCATACGGGCGTGAAGCTGCAAGACTTCGCGGAACTTGGCAGTGATGGCGACAAAGCGCTGGCGAAGGGAAGGCGGTGCCGACT
This sequence comes from Alphaproteobacteria bacterium, assembly GCA_025361185.1. Classification (GTDB taxonomy): domain Bacteria; phylum Pseudomonadota; class Alphaproteobacteria; order Micropepsales; family Micropepsaceae; genus Rhizomicrobium. The sequence continues at coordinate 12,576 of JANYAR010000146.1, forward strand.
GGGCGAGGCGCGGGTCAAAGCCCTGCGCTTCGCGGCCATACAGCGCCGTCAGTGTCTGGATCTCTGGCTCGTTGGTCTTGAGTGCGGCGGTGCGGCCGTTCTTGAGCTCGGCGATATCGCTTTCCAGGGCGACGATCAGCCGCTCGGCCATTGCGATCAGCCGTTCGATGCGGGGTGTATCTTCCAATTTCGCCGTGTTCGCTGTGCTCATTTGGCCGGGCCTTCCTGGTTTTTGAGCAGTTGGGCTTTCATTTGCGAGGCAAGGCCGAAGCCGCCCTGCTGTTCGATGCTCTTGCCGAATTCATTGATCATCAACGAGCGGAACATTTCCTCGCCCTGGCCGCCGCCGGTGAGTTCGTCGGTCTTGATGCCCGAAAACATGCTGCCCAGGAATTGCGAAATGAAGACGCTTTCATATTCCTTGGAAGCCGAGTCAGCCTTGGCCGCGTTGGCGGTGGGTTTTGGCGCAGCCGCCAGCGGCGCCTGTTGCGCAACGGCAAGGGCACCTTGTATCGCGCTATCCATCAGCCGATCACCTGGATGTCGGCCTGCAGCGCGCCCGCCGCCTTGATGGCCTGCAGAATGGAAATGATGTCGCGCGGACCCACGCCCAGTGCGTTAAGCCCATCGACCAGGTGCTGCAGCGACACACCGTCCTGCATCACCGCGATCTTGTTGCCCTTGCTGTCGTCGATCTGGATGTTGGTGCGCGGCACGACTTCGGTGGTGCCGGTCTGCGAGAACGGGGCCGGCTGGCTGACTTGCGGGGTTTCGGTGACCTTGATGGTCAGGTTGCCTTGCGCGATGGCGACGGTGGAGATGCGCACGTCCGCGCCCATCACGATCACGCCGCTATTCTCGTCGATAATAACCTTGGCGCCGAGATCGGGCTCGACCTTCACCTGTTCAATGTCGGTCAGCAGCGCCATGACGCCGCCAGGATAGTTGGCCGGCACGGTCAGCTCGACATTGGAGGGATCGGTTGCCAGGGCGGTGGCACCGCCCAGATAGGCGTTGACCGCTTTGGCGATACGGGTGGCGGTGGTCAAATCAGGATTGTGCAGCGACAGTTTCAGATTGCTCAGGCTTGCCAGCTTGAAGCCGGTGTCCTTTTCCACGATGGCGCCGTTGGATATCCGCCCCGATGTGGGAACGCCGCGCGTCACGCTGGAGGCTTCACCTTGGGCCGAAAAACCGCCGACGGCGACAGGTCCTTGGGCCAGGGCATAAATCTGGCCATCGGCACCAAACAGGGTGGTGACCAGCAAGGTGCCGCCTTGAAGATTCTTGGCATCGCCCATCGCCGACACCGTCACGTCGACGCGTGTGCCGGGCGAGGCAAAGCCGGGCAGGCTGGCCGTCACCATCACGGCAGCGACATTCTTGGTCTGCATCACCTTGCCGCTGGTGTTGGTGCCCAGGCGCTCGAGCATGGTCTGGATGCTCTGCTGGGTGAAAGGCGCATTCTTGAGGCTGTCGCCGGTGCCGTTGAGGCCGACCACCAGCCCATAACCGATCAGCATATTGTCGCGAATGCCCTGGACCTCGACCAGGTCCTTGACCCGGGAAAAGGCAAAGGCGGGAGAGGCCGCGAGGGCGGCTCCCACGACGAGGGCGGCAAGACGAATATAAAGGGGTGCGCGGCGCATGAACGGCTTCTGCCTCTGTGTTCGGCTCAAGCCTTTGCCAGTTTCATGCCGGGACGATCTGGAATTTATACTAGTGAAATCAAATGGTTAAACGCTGTTCGGAAAGCCTGGAGCGGCCCCCGGCAAATCCTGCCGGGATCAGGCTGCCGACTATGCTGTCTGGGGGCCTTTCCTGCCGATCGTCAGGGCGAGGAAGGCGGCAGCGACCGCGACAAAGCCGGCGGTGACAAAGGAGTCGAGATAGGACCCCGTGGCGGTGCGCGACGCCCCCGCGAAAAAGGCCGCGGCCGCAGCCCCGATCTGATGACTGGCCGCGATCCAGCCGAACAGGATCGGCGCCTTTTTGATGCCGAAGGCGCGATTGGCGATGGCAAGTGTCGGCGGCACGGTGGCGATCCAGTCCAGGCCATAGAACACCGCAAACAGCGACAGGCCGAAGAAGGTGAAATGGGCGAAGGGCAGATAGATCAGCGACAGGCCGCGCAAGCCGTAATAGGCGAACAGCAGCTTGCGCGGATCGACGCGGTCGGTCAGCCAGCCCGAGGCGGTGGTGCCGACCAAATCGAAGAAGCCCATGATGGCGAGCAAGCCTCCGGCCGCCACCGCCTCCATCCCGTGATCGTGGCACAGCGCGATCATGTGGGTGCCGACCAGCCCATTGGTGGTGAAGCCGCAGACGAAGAAGGTCGCCGACAGCAGCCAGAAGGTGCGTGAACGCAATCCCTCGCCCAGCGCGCCGAATGCTGTTTTCAAGGGATTGGCGCGCTCGCGCACTTCCATCGGATGATCGGCGTCGGCGCCGAACGGCACGGCGCCGATGTCCGACGGCCATTCCGGCAGTAGGAAAAACACCAGCGGAATTAACAGCGCCATCGCAGCTGCGACGCAGATCACCACCGGCTGCCAGCCGTGATCCTGGGCAATCGCCGACAAAGCGGGAATGAAGATCAACGTGCCGGTCGAGGTGGAGGCGGCGAACAGCCCCATCACCAGCCCGCGGTTGGTGACGAACCAGCGATTGACGATGACGGCCGACAGAACACTGGTGATGCAGCCCGAACCGATGCCGGAGGCCACGCCCCAAGTCGCTATCAACTGCCAGGTCTGGGTCATGAACAGGCTGGCGGTGGAGGACAGGCCCATCATTGCCAGGGCCGCGATCACCGTGGCGCGGATGCCGAAGCGCTGCATGGCGGCGGCGGCGAAAGGCCCGGTCAGGCCGAACAGAAAGATGCCGATGGCGGCGGCGAAGCTGATGTCCTGGCGCGACCAGCCGAAGGCCGCCTCCCAGGGGACCATCAGCACGCCGGGAGTGGAGCGCAGCCCGGCAGCGGCCAGCAGCGCCACGAAGATGATGGCGACCACGGCCAAGGCGTAGTGCCGCCCGAAGAAGATGCGCTGCATGGGGCCACATATATAAGGCAAACTCGTGGTTCGCCATGCGGTTTGCCGCGCGTCGCCTGCATGGCTCGCCTTCGCAAAGTACGTGGACGGGGGCCGTCTCACGCCCTATTTTCACAGACCGCTTCGTTTCAGGATATTGCATGCTGTCGCGCCCCGCTTTGCTTTGTATCCTCGATGGTTGGGGCTGGCGGCCCGGTTCCGCCGCCGACAATGCCATCGCCGCTGCTCGCACGCCCAATTACACGGCACTGTTGTCGCAATGTCCGCACGCCTTGCTGGCGACGTCGGGCAATGCCGTGGGCCTGCCCAAGGGCCAGATGGGCAATTCCGAAGTGGGCCACATGAATATCGGCGCGGGCCGTGTCGTCGCCCAGGATCTGCCGCGTATCGACGTCGCCATCGAAGACGGCTCGCTGGCGCGGCGTCCCGTGTTGCTGGCGTTGATCCAGAAGGCCAAGGCGGCCGAGCGCGCGGTGCATGTCATGGGGTTGCTTTCGCCCGGCGGGGTGCATTCGCATCAGGACCATATCGCGGCCCTTGTGCGGATTGTCAGCGCCGCGGGCGTGCCGGTTTTCGTGCACGCCTTTCTCGACGGCCGCGACACACCGCCCCGGAGCGCCAGGGGCTTTATCGAAAAATTCCTCAAGGACATTGATGGTCTGGCGGGCGTGCGCCTGGCCACCCTGTCGGGACGTTACTATGCCATGGACCGCGACAAGCGCTGGGACCGGGTGGAGAAATTCTACAACGCGATTGTCGATGCTTCGGGCCGCCGCTTTGACGACGCTTTTGCGGCGCTGGATTCATCTTACAACCAAGACGTCACCGATGAGTTTGTCCTGCCCTGTGTGCTGGGTGACTATGCCGGGGTGGAGGATGGCGATGGTTTGCTGTTCGCCAATTTCCGCGCCGACCGGGCGCGGGAGATTTCCACCGCCCTGCTGGACAAGGGCTTTGACGGCTTTGTTCGTCAGCGCGTGGCGCGCTTCGGCGCCGCAGCCGGGCTTACCGAATATTCCGATGCGCTCAAACCCTTGATGACGTCCGTGTTTGCGCCGGAAGATGTGCGCGAGACGCTGGGGGAAGTGATTGCGGAGCATCATCTGAGGCAGCTGCGGATTGCCGAGACGGAAAAATATGCCCATGTCACCTTCTTCCTGAATGGCGGGCGCGAGGATCAGTTCGCCGGTGAAGACCGCATTCTGGTGCCCAGCCCCAAGGTTGCCACCTATGACCATAAGCCGGAGATGAGCGCCTATCAGGTCACCGACAAGCTGGAAGAAGCCATAGCGTCGGGCAAATATGACTTGATCGTCTGCAACTACGCCAATCCCGATATGGTGGGTCATACCGGCGTGATGGCCGCCGCCGTCAAGGCGGTGGAGACGATCGACGAATGCCTGGGGCGCTTGCGCACCGTCCTGGAGAAAGCGGGGGGTGTGATGCTGCTGACCGCTGACCATGGCAATATCGAAATGATGCGCGATCCCCAAACCGATGAGCCGCACACCGCGCACACCATCCTGGATGTTCCCATCATCGTCTTGGGTGCGCCTGCGGGCGCACGCCTGGAAAATGGCCGTCTGGCCGATGTCGCGCCTACGCTTCTGGATTTGATGGGGCTTGAAAAACCTGTGCTGATGACGGGCCATTCTCTTTTGGTAAGAGGGCCCCTGCTGGCGAGAGGCGCGTGACAAGAGGCGCTCTATTGCTTTGCCTGCTGCTGGCTGCTGGACCGGCTGCTGCGGCACAGAAATATCCGCGCGTTGCCGCCCCCATCGTTCCAACGCCACGTCCGGTTGTTGCGGCCGCGCCAACGCCGGAACCGGCCATCGATCTCAGCCACGCGCTTCCCGGCAAGACACTGGCCAGTTTGCCGTCCAGTGCGCAGCAGCTCAAAAGCCTGGCGTCGGAACTGAAGCAGGGCCAGCCGCAGCTCTCATCCGCCAAGGAGAAAAGCGATACGCTGGCGGCGCAGGCGGCGGCCTTGCGGCAAAAGCTGATCGCCACGGCCGCGCGCATCGAAAGCCTGGAGCGGCGCAGGGAGGAGACCGACGCGCAGATCGTGCGGCTGGCGGCGGAAGACACGCGCCTGAGCGCGGGCTTTGCCAACGACCGGGTGGCGGTCACCAGGCTGGTGGGCATTCTGGAAAGATTGCAGCACGATATGCCGCCCGCGCTGGCGATGCGTCCGGACGATGCGTTGGGCGCGGTGCGCGGTTCCATGCTGGTGGGTGCGTCGCTGCCGCCGATCTATGCCCAGGCCGCCCGCCTGTCGCGGCGGATAGAGGCGCTGAAACGCACCCGTGCGGCATTGGAACAACAGCAGGCCCAGGCCGCCGACACCGCGGCGCGGCTCAATATTGCCCGGGGCGAACTGGATGAACTTCTGGCGCAGAAGCAAAGGGAAGCGGCCGCGGCGGCGGAAAGTTACGGTTCTCTTAAGGTCGAGCTGGAACGGGTCGCGCGCCAGGCTGCCGACTTCCAGGCCCTGCTGGCACGGGTCAGGGCGCTCAGGGACAAGGCCGGTCAGGCCGAGGACAGCGCCCCGAATCAGAGTGTTGTGACGGTTACCGCTGAAAACTCGGGTTCCCTGGGGGTTTTGGGCCGGAATTCCCTGCTGGAACCGGTGGTCGGGACCCCGGAAAGTGGCAATTCGGGCCTGTCCTATACCACCCGGCCCGGGGCTCAGGTGATCGCCCCGGCCGATGGGAGGGTGCTTTATGCAGGCCCTTACCATAAGAACGGTCAGGTCTTGATCCTGGAGATCACGACTGGCTACGATATCGTCCTGGCGGGGCTGGGACGTGTGACGGTCAAGTCAAATGATCAGCTGCTGGCGGGCGAACCGGTGGGAACCATGCCGCCCGACCCGGCCGATGATCGGCTTTATTTTGAACTGCGCCATGGCGGCCGTGGCCAGTCTCCCGCGCCCTGGCTGAAGTGGAACTTGCGCCCTGCGTTTGGAAAGGCGAATGGTACATGAATAAGATTGCACTGGTTGGCATGGGCCTGTTGGGAGGCTTTGCGGCGGCGACGATCGCGCTGCCCGAGGCCAAGGGCGCCAACGATCCGTCCGCCTATGGTCAGCTGGATCTGTTCAGCAATGCCTTCGAGCGTGTGCGCGCCAACTATGTGCGCCCCGTGAAGGACAGCGAACTGATCGACGCGGCCATCCAGGGCATGGTGTCCAGCCTGGACCCCCATTCCAGCTACATGGACGCCAAGATGTATGGCGACATGCAGATCACCACCAAAGGCCAGTTCGGCGGCATTGGCATTGAAGTCACCCAGGAAGATGGGTTGATCAAGGTGATCTCGCCGATCGACGGCACGCCTGCGGCGCGCGCGGGAATCAAGACCGGCGACCGCATCGCCGGCATCGATGGCACCTCTATTGCCGGACTGCCGCTGAACGAAGCCATCGACAAGATGCGCGGCCCGGCCGGCAGCAAGATCACCCTCACGCTCCTGCGCGAAGGTGAGAAGAAGCCGTTCGACTTGACGCTGGTGCGCGCCATCGTATCGGTGGATTCGGCAAGCCACCGCCGCGAAGGCGATATCGGCTATATCCGCTTGCCCGGCTTCAACGAGCAGACCGCCGACGGTTTGGAACGCGCGGTTCGCGATCTCAAGAAACAGATTGGCCCAGGCTTGAAAGGCTATGTGCTGGACCTTCGCAACAATCCCGGCGGCCTGCTCGATCAGGCGATTCAGGTGTCGGATGATTTCCTGGGCACCGGTGAAATCGTTTCCACCCGTGGCCGTCATGCGGAAGATACCCAGCGCTATGACGCCAAGGGCGGCGATATCACCGAGGGCAAACCCGTCGTGGTTCTCATCAATGGCGGCACGGCGAGCGCTTCGGAAATCGTTTCCGGTGCTCTGCAGGATCACAAGCGGGCTACCGTCGTCGGCATGACCAGCTTCGGCAAGGGCTCGGTGCAGACCATCATTCCGCTGGGCGAGGCGCGCGGCGCGCTGCGTCTGACCACCGCGCGCTATTACACCCCGTCGGGACATTCCATTCAGGCCCAGGGCATTATTCCCGATATTCAGGTGGCGCAGGGCGATGAGGCCAATGTGCCCAAACTGGCGCGTCCCTCGGAAGCGGATCTGCGCGGTCATTTGTCCGGCGAGCCGGTACCGGCCAAGCGGATCAACGCGCCGGTGATCAAGCCCGCCCAAGGCAAGAAATACGACGATTTCCAGCTTGCCTATGCGATGGACTTGCTGCGCGGCAAGATGACGGTCGCCTCCGACACCACCGCGGCGCCGGATACGAAGACGTCGGCTCAGTAGTTTTTCTTAGGAAAATACAGACCCCTGCCTCCCCCGCGCTTCGCGCGAAGGGGGCAGGCCTGCGCTTGCCATCTCTTAATGCGCTAGGACGCAATTCGTTAACCGCCGGGTAACCATGCCAATCCTTAATAGGGGCATGGCTGCCGTCGCCCAATCCGCAGAAAGCTTTCTCACGTCCAAGGCCGGGCGTGCGCTGGCTTTTGGCTGCTCTTTCACCGCCTGCCTGCTGGCAGCGGGCGCGCTGGTGATTACGCTTTTGGGCCACCCGGGCGGGCCGGTTTCCGTGACTTTGGACCTGGCCGAAAATTCCGGCGCCAAACCCAAGCCCGTTGCACCGGTCAGTCCCAGTTCCGATGATGGCGTTGTGGCCGGCCCCGTGACCAAGCTCGTCTATGCCGGCAAAGCCATCCTGGCCGATCCGGGACTGATCGAAAACAGCGTTCATGGCCCGCTGCCGCGTATTGGCGATGATGGGCGCAAGCCCATGACGGTGTATGCCGCGCCCGCACCGGCAACGACGAAGTTCAAGATCGCCATCATGGTGGGTGGGCTGGGCCGGTCTGGGGCGGCCACCAAGGCCGCGCTGGACGCCTTGCCGGGCGGCGTCACGCTTGGCTTTACGCCCTATGCCAGCGATACCGCTCAGTGGGTGGCGCAGGCGCGCGAACGCGGCCACGAAGTGCTGCTGCAAATTCCCATGGAGCCGCTGGACTTCCCCGAAAGCGATCCTGGCCCGCACACGCTACGGTCCGGCCAGGAAGAGGAAGCCAATATCCAGCGCCTGACCTGGGCACTGGGACGCTTCACCGGCTATGCCGGGGTGACCAACCTGCTCGGCCAGCGATTCCTGACCGACAGCGAGGCGCTGTCGCCCGTCCTGACCTATCTGGGCCGCCGTGGGCTCTACTTCTTTGACAATGGCGCCGCCAACCAGTCGGTAGTTCCGACCGTGGCCAGCCAGGTCGGCATTCCCGCGGCACAAAGTGGCGCGGCGCTGGACACCATTCAGACCGCTCCCGAAATCGATCGCCGCCTGTCGGAACTGGAAACCCAGGCGCGGGCCAACGGCATCGCGCTGGGCTCGGCCTTTCTCTATCCGGTCAGCATCGCGCGCATCGCGGTCTGGGCGCGCGGCTTGGAAGCGCGAGGCTTTGTACTGGTGCCGGTTTCGGCCATAGTCTCTGCGCCAAAACAATAAGCGCGGGTCTTTTGCGCCCTGAGTTCGTCGCGCGTGCTCACCTGCTATAAGCACGCTTCCCACGCGACGCTCCTGCTCAGGTCGCAAAATCCCCCGCGCTAAAGCGTAAATAAGTCCAGAGAGCTGAAATGTCCTCCGATCTTCCCTACCGGCCTTGCGTCGGCATCATGCTGTTCAACCAGGACGGCAAAGTGTTCGTTGGCAAGCGCATCGATCAGACAGTAGAGGGCTGGCAAATGCCGCAAGGCGGCATCGACAAGGGCGAGACGCCTGTCGAAGCGGTTTTGCGCGAGCTGCAGGAAGAAGTCGGAACCGACAAAGCGCAAATCATCGGCGAGATGGAAGATTGGATCACCTATGATCTGCCGCCGCATCTGGTCGGCGTCGCCTTTCACGGCAAATACCGGGGCCAGCGCCAGAAATGGTTCGCGCTGCGCTTCACCGGCTCAGACACCGACATCGACCTGACGGCGTATGAGCCGGAATTCTCGACGTTTCAATGGGTGAGCCTGGCGGCGCTGCCCGGGCTGATCGTGCCGTTCAAGCGCGAAACCTACAAAGCCGTGATCGCGGCATTCCAGAACCTCGCATGACATCTTCCAAAAGCCGCCCGCCCGTTCTCATGATCCATGGCGCTTTTTGCGGGCCCTGGTCATTGGCGGGCCTGCAGGAAAAATTTGAAGCGGCGGGTTACTCGGTCACCGCGCCATGGCTGCGCTTTCACGACCTGGCGCCGCCGCCTACCGCGTTGGCCACAACGGGCCTGGCCGATTATGCCGCCGATCTGGAGGAAGAAATTGCGGCCCTGGGCGAAGCGCCCATTCTGGTGGGACACTCCATGGGGGGCTTGCTGGCGCAGATGCTGGCGGCGCGCAACCGCGTTCGCGCACTTGTGTTGCTGGCCCCGTCACCACCTTGGGGCGTTGCACCCACCACCCTGTTCGAGATCTGCGCCGCCCATGCCATGCATCTACATCCCGGCTATTGGAACCGCGTGCTGGAACCCAGCCGCGATGTCGCCCTGGCCCATTCGCTCGACAAATTGCCAAGACACATGCGCGACGAGGTGTTCGGCCGTTTTGTTCCGGAATCGGGCCGCGCCACATTCGAGATCATGAACTGGGGCCTGGATCTGGATCAGGCCAGCGCGGTGGCCGCCGATAAGGTCGAAGCACCGCTGCTGTTCCTGACCGGCAGCGAAGACCGCATCAACCCGCCTTCGACCGTGACGCGGATTGCGGCGCTGTACAAAGACCGCGCCACCCACGAAGTGTTGGACGGCATGGGTCACTGGCTGATCGGCGAGCCAGGCTGGGAGCGCCTTGCGCATCGCGCCCTGGAATGGCTCAAGGAACGCAAGCTGTAGCGTCGGCCTAACTCTTGGCGTCGGACTTGCGCTTGCTGAAGTCCTTCATGAAAGCTTCCAGCGTGTCGACCGAAGCGATCTTGGCGGCGGCTTCGCGGAAGGCCATGCCATGCTGGTCGATATCCGCCGACAGGACCGTGAACAGATTGGCTTCCGGCGTACCGCGCATCTTGGCCACGAAATGGGTGCGTATCCGCGCCAGGCTGGCTTCGTCATTGGCGAGCGAATAGGCCACCGCGGCACGCAACAGCTCGCCGCGCTCCGCATCGTTCAAGGCAATGGGATCGCTCCAGCGTGCGTCCAGCAATTCTTCGGACTTCTGGCCCGCCACAGCCCAGTTGCCGCTATCCCAGTAGATATCCGCGCGCAACCGCTTGGTGTCCGCCGATTGGTCCACCGCGATCAGGTCCAGCGCATTGTCCCATTGCTTGAGCGCGGCAAAGGCGCGGGCCTCCAGCAGCATGCGTTGATGCATTTCCTCGTCCGGCAGGCCGGAGATCTGAGAGTCCCGGATGGTGGCGACCGCCTTGTCGGCCTTGTGATCCATCAGATAAACTGTGGCCAGCCTGGTGGCGACCTGCGCCTTGGCGATGCCGTCCAGTCGTTTGTCGACCTGATAGGCGAGCAGATTCGCCGCCGGCCCCAAAAGGTCCACCGCCACCAGCCTGTCGGCCATGCGCCGGATCATTTCGTCGCCGTCCGGGCCGATCGGGGTGAGGTCGAGATTGTCATAGAACAGCGCCAGCGCATCCACCGGCTTCATCTTGTCGGCGCCGCCCTTGAGGAACAGGTTGACGAAGGCGCCGCGCATGTCGTCCTGCGCCGCACGGCCGGTATCTTCGCCATTGAAATTCTGGGTCGCCACCCGGAGCGTCTTCAGGCCTTCGCGCCATTTGCCAAGCCCGGTATACAGCGACGCCAGCTTGCGCAAGGTCTTCAATTCCAGCGCATCGCCGCGCCAGCGGAAGCGCAACCGTTCCAGTTGCTCGATGGCCTGCGGCGCGGTGATGGCGCCCGCGCTGAGGGCGGCATTGGTGTGATGGAAAATCGCTTTGGCCGATAACGCCTCGTCGCCGCTATTTTCGACGGCGGCAAAATGCTGTGTGGCGGCGCCATAGCGGTTTTCTCCCGCCAGAACCCGCGCCTGCGCCAGTTCGGCGGCCAGCGCCTGTTTTGCGTCCAGATCCTTGGGCACGCGATTGAGAGCCGAATCCGCCAAGTCGAGCCGGCCCAGTCCCAGTGCCGCATCCGCGTCCGCAAGGGCAGCGGCGGCCTTCCAGGTGGTGGAATAGCGCCCCATGACGGGCCCTGCCTGCTCCAGATGGGCATGGGCGTTTTTCCAGTCGTCCATGCGCGCTTCGATCAGGCCGCGCCACAGAGCGGCGTGCCGGTCGGCATCAAAAGCGGGTCCGCCCAGATCGTTATGAGCGTCGTGATAGCGTCCCATCATATATTCGGCCACCGCACGCATGGTGACCAGTTGGGCATCGCCCGCCAATGCGGGATCATGGGACTGCAACAGATTGAGCAGTCCCACCGTCTCGGCGCCAAAGCCGTTGGCCAGATAGAAGCGCGCCAAATTCAAACGCGCCGTGCTGGCTTTTTGCGGACTGGAATGGGCTACGACCTGGGTGAGCTCGCGCTCGGTGGCCAGGAAGCTGCCGCCGCTGGCCCGGCCCCAATGGGCAAAATTCATATAGGACGGTCCGTCGCCGGAACGGGCCATCGCCGAGGGTGATTGCGCTATGGGCGTCTGCGGCGGGGTCAGGGACAGGCCCGATGGGCGCGAGATGGAAACGCGCGAGGTGTCGGCGGTAATCTGCAGATCGTCGGCATAGGCGGCGATCACCAATCCGCTAGCCGTAGGCAGGGCGGCGAAGTCGGCGAAATTGCGCATGCTGGGCACGCCGCGCCCCGGTTGCGCGGGAATGATGGTCAGCATATCGCCGCCGGAGGGATCCAGCAGCTTGAAGACATGATCTGCGGCCGGCAGCAAGGTGGAAAGCGAGGCGCGCCGGGGATCGGACTGGTTGCGGGCAAAGCCGATGACAATGGGTGGCGGCGCGACGCTGGGGGCGATCTCCACTTCCAGGTTCGGGCCCAGGCCGTGCGCCGCTATCTCGGCGGGAGCCTTCAAGGTGATGCGCAGGATGCCCAGCCCGTTGCTGGACACCGCCTCGATCGCCGCGGCGTAGTCGCCCAACGACGTCTTTAAATTTCGTGCGTCGAAGGTGGGCGCATTCTCCAGCACCACCCAGGCGGTCAGTCCGCGTACAAACACCGCGCTGGCTCTGCCGCCCGCGCCCTTGAAGGTTATGACGACACCGTCGCGAGTACGCTTGGCGTCGGCCACAGGTGCGACTTCGGACGGGGCGGCGGCTGGCGCTGGCGGGGCAGGCGGTGGTGTTTGCGGCTTGGCTTCGGCAATTTTGGCGCCGGCTTTTGTTTCCGGTTTGATTTCGGCGGCTTTCGCATCCGGTTTGCTTTTATCCGCCGGTGGCGCCAGTTTTTCCACTGTTTGCACAATGGCCTGAAGCTGTGCCGCACTGGCGCCCGCTTTTGTCGCCATGGACGCGGCGGTCTTTGCGGTTGCCGGATCTAACTTGGTAATTGTGGGCTTGGCGGTGCCGGGCGGCGCATAGGCCGCGCCATCGGTCTTGGGCGCCAGTATGTCGAGCGCGACATGGTTGCCGTCCTTGAAATCGTGATAGCCGGAATCGGAATCCGTATCAAACTCCACGACGGTGGACGCGCCATCGATACGCCAGGATGCGTTTTTCACCCAGGGCGGTGCAATACGCGCCAGCGCCGAAACATCCATGCGCACCGGTGCATTGAACCGGACGGTCATTTTTCCGGCACCGGGATATACTTGATAGGAAACATCCTTAGGCCAATCGAAGACCAGGCGGGTAAATTTCTCATAGGCGCCGGTGCGCAGTTTTATCTCGGGCAAGGACGCGATATCCACCGGCTTGACGACCGGCTTGGGCGGCGGCACCAGATCGGGCATCGTGCCCGTGAAGCCTGCGTCGGCGATGTCGATCACCGCGCGCGCACCGATCTGGCTGACATGCAGCTTGACCGGCTGGTTCAAGGTAAAGCGCAACGTCTTTCCATCGGCATCGGCATGCCCGCCGGAAATGAATCGCGGCATGGCGGCGACGATCTCGGAAGGGGCGATCGCGGTCTTGCCGTCAAAGGAAATGGCCAACACGCCGCCGGTGGCGGTGGCGTTGAGTTTGGAAGCCGTATCGAAGCTCAGGCGGCCATAGCCGTCTTGCATCGTCCCGTTCACGCTGTCCGCGGCCCAAGCCGAAACGCTGGCGCCAAGCGCCATCGCCAGGCCCAAGCCGCAAGCAGTGCGAATTACCGGGTTGTTCAAGGTTCGGCCCCTCATGACTTCATATTGGCGGGGTCCGCGTTAACCTGTGGTTAAGCCTGACGGGACCACCACAGATCGCGGGGGAATCTACACTATCCCTTTGGACTTGCTTGTTTTTCTGGCGTGACCGGGGCAGGGGCCTTGGCGACCGGTGCCGCCATGGCCTGGGGTGCGGGCGCGGGGGCGGCCGCCAGTGCGGCGGATGCAGCAACGGGTGCAGGCACCATGGCGTCGGTGGTCTGGGGCAATGTCAGCTTGTTGGCCAGCTTCACCGTCAGCGTCTTGGCGTTTTCGGAATTCATACTGGCCATCACCAGCGCCAGAATGTCCGACTTCATGTCATGTGCCACCGGCACCAGAACTTCGTCCGGCAGGTTGTTGAAGATGCGGGCCGCGTCCTTGGCCTTCATGGTGGAATAGGTTTTCACCAGCGAGGCGATCTGCGCTTTCTGTGCTTCATCATGCTGCACTAGAAGTGCGGTGATCTGGGCATGCAACTGCTTGAGCTGAGCGATCTTGGCGTCCACCCGCGCTTCCGCGGCGGCGATCATGTTGGCCTGGGTGGTGAGCTGGGCATCGCGCGTATCCAGTTCGCGCCGGCGCTTGGAAAGGCTGTTTACGACATCGACTTCACTGGCGCTGGCGACCTGGTCGTCTTCGCCGCCGGCATAATCCTTGTTGGCGGCAACCGGATCCTTGGTCAGCGCCGCAACCTGCCCACTCGCCTGGGCATAGGCGCCGCGCACCAGATCGGTGGATTTGAGCGCAAACACCACCGCGCCCAGCGCGACGACAGCCGGCAATAGCCGGGTGAGACGGCCGCGTCTTGCCTGAAAACTGCTCATTGCACGGCCCTTTCCAGGCGGCTGAGAATGGAGGTGGAAGGCAGCGGCATGTCGGGAATTTCCTTGGCGACGCGCGGGGCGGCGGCGGCGCTTTCCATGCGTTGGGCGATGCGTTCGCCCGATACGGTCAGCACCGAAAGTTCGTCGATATGCAGGCGCGCACGCTTCAGCCGCTCATCCAGGGTCTGGGCGGCTTCGCCCGCGGCGGCCTTCAGCGCCCGCAAGCTGGCGCCGGCGCCGGAAATCGCCATGTTGAGTTCGCCGATGGTGCGCGACAGGCCTTCCTGGCCTTTGCGCACCGCAGCCAGCCGCCGCTCCAAAATCACGCAATAGCACAGGGTGAAAGCCAGCAGAATATCCAGGCCCAGTTCCAGGGCGAAGGTGAGATTGGCGGGAATGGTCATGGCGATATCTCTTCTCAAGTTGTGGAATTAGACGAGACGCGAAGCGTCCGTGCGCTCGATGGCATCGTCCACCCTGACGGCGATGGATGAGCCCACGCGGCCCATGCGGCCGGTCAAGAGCGGCACGCCGCGGCAGCGCATTTCGATTTTGGAGTCAGGCCCGGCGTTCAGCATCATGGTCTGGCCGACTTGCAGGTTCATGACCTGCTGCAGCGGCATGGTCTGCTCGTCCAGGATGGCTTCGATATCGATCTTGGTGGACCACAATTCGGTGGCCAGATGGCTTTCCCAGATGGAGTCGCGGCCGAATTTTTCACCCATGAACTGCTGCAGCAGCAGCTTGCGGATCGGCTCCAGGGTCGCATAGGGCAGCAGCAATTCGGTGCGGCCGCCGCGATCTTCCATGTCGATACGCAGCTTGACCAGGATGGCGGCATTGGCGGGGCGTGCAATCGCGGCAAAACGCGGGTTGGTTTCCAGGCGGTCCAGGCTGAAATTGACCGGCGCCAGCGGCTCAAAAGCGGCGCACATGTCCTGCAGGATCACTTCGATCATGCGCTGAACCAGCGTGCGCTCGATGGTGGTGTAGGGGCGCCCCTCAATGCGCATCGCCGAGGAACCGCGGCGGCCGCCAAGCAGCACGTCCACGATGGAGTAGATCAGGTTGGAGTCCACGGTGAAAAGCCCGTAATTGTCGAGCTCCGAGGCATGAAACACCGCCAGAATCGCAGGCAGGGGAATCGAATTGAGATAATCGCCAAACCGGATCGAGGTAATGGAATCCAGGCTCACTTCGACATTGTCGCTGGTGAAATTGCGCAAGGACGTGGTCATCAACCGCACCAGGCGGTCGAAGACGATTTCCAGCATCGGCAGGCGTTCATAGGATACCAGGGCCGAATTGATGATCGCCCGTACCCCCGATTTGTCCTGGGACTGGTCGGGGCCGGCATCGAAACCCAGCAGGGAGTCGATTTCTTCCTGGTTCAAGACCCGGTCTGCGCCTTCGGCACCTTCGGGCGCCATCTCCAAAGCCGCTCCGGTATCGGGGGCGGCTTCCGTGGCCTGGGGGTCTTCGGTCTGGGGATCGGGGGTTTCGTCAGCCATTTCTTGGCTCCTGAATTCTTTTGTCGTGCCGGGGCGTGTTTACTGGACGATCATTTCCTTGAGCAGCACGTCGCGGACCTTGTAGGGCGCGGCCGCCACATTCACGCGGCGGAGCAATTCTTCCTTCAGCCGCAGCACGCCGGCCGAACCTTTGAGGTCATCAAGTCTGAGCTCGCGCAGATAGGCTTGGAGCTGATCGGTGATACGCGGCATCAGCGGCGTAAGCGCGGTTTTCTGGGCCTCATCTTCCAGCTCCAGCGAAACACCCAGCTTGAGATAGGCGGGGGTGCCGTCGTTGCTCTGGATATTGACCAGAATGTCCTGCATGTCGCTGAAGGCAACCTTGGGCGGGGTCAGGGGCAATTCGTCCGCTTTTGCTTCCTTCGTGGTGTCGCTCTTCTTGAAAACAAAGAAGTAAGCACCCGCGCCGCCGCCGCCCAGAAGCAGCAACAGCACCGGTGCGCCGATCAAAAGCACCTTCTTGTTCTTGAGCTTGGCGAGAATCTTGCCAAAACCTTTCTTCGGCGCGGCTTCCGTCGCGTCGCCTTCCGGCTTTTCGCCAGCGGCCTCAGCGTCCGGAGCTTTTTCTTTCTTCGCCATGGAATGGTCTCGGCATCTTTCTTTGCGAGGCTCACCCTATGCAAACGTGGTTAAGGAGTGGTTCAAATTGCCGGGTGGGGCGCGAAAGACCCGGCAAGTTTTTCCGCACCGACGCGGCGGTGCCCAAAAAAGCCAATGAAAACGGGCGCTTTTTGCTGGCATGACGGCTGCACTGATACGGCCAACGGACCAGAAAGGATCCGTGGCCATGGATAATTCACTTCTTGTTAGTCTTTCGCACCAGCTCGCCGCTTACCGGGCGATGGACGTGATCGCGAACAACATCGCGAACGCCTCTACGCCCGGATTCAAGCGCGAAGCGGCGAAATTCGAGGAATTCATCACCATGATGCGGCCCGCCGAGGGCCAGACCGGTCCGCAGAGCGTCAGCTTCGTCAAAGATGCCGGCGTGATGCGTGACACCGGTCAGGGTAATATTGAGCAGACCGGTGCCCCTTATGATGTCGCCATTGCGGGGCCGGGTTTTTTCGCGGTCCAGACGCCCGTCGGCACGCGCTACACGCGCGACGGCCATTTTTCTCTCGACGCCAACGGCAATCTGGTGACCAGCCAGGGCTATCAGGTGCAGGGCGACGGCGGCGCCATCGCCATCACGCCCAATGACGGCGACATCTCCATCGCGCCCGACGGCACCATTTCCAGCGTGGTCCATGGTGTCGGCAATCAACTCGCCAAGCTCAAGGTCGTGGATTTCGCCAATACGGCCGCCTTGGTCAAGCAGGGCGCCAATCTCTATTCCACCGGCCAGACCCCGACAACGCCCGCCAACATCAATCTGCGTCAGGGGGCGCTCGAAGCGTCCAATGTCCAGCCGGTGATCGAGATCAGCCACATGATCGAGGTGATGCGCGCCTATGAGGCGACCGCCAGTTTGAGCAAATCCCAAGAAGACATGATGCGCCAGGCTATCGAAAAGCTTGGCCAAATGCCCAGTTAAGTTGCCCAGTTAAGGAGATAAGATAATGCGCGCCCTTTCCATTGCCTCGACCGGCATGTTGGCCCAGCAGACCAATGTTGAAGTGATCGCCAATAATCTGGCGAACATGAACACCACCGCTTTCAAGCAGCAGCGCGCCGAGTTCGCTGACTTGCTGTATCAGAATATTCAGACCCCGGGGTCGCAGACCTCCGATCAGGGCACCTATGCGCCCAACGGCATCCAGCTGGGCGCCGGCGTGCGCACAGCCGCCGTCTACCGCATCACCACCCAGGGCGACGTCAAGTCCACGGGAAATCCCTACGACGTCGCCATTCAGGGTTCGGGCTTTTTCCGCGTCCAGCAGGCGGACGGCACCGACGGCTATACAAGGTCCGGCAATTTCTCGCTCAGCCCCCAGGGTCAGCTTGTGACTCAGGACGGGCTCGTGGTGCAGCCGGGTATCGCCATTCCCCAGAACACTCTCTCTGTGACCGTCAACGCCCAGGGCCAGGTCAATGCCCTGGTGGCGGGCAATTCCACGGCGCAGACGGTGGGACAGCTGGAATTGACGCGCTTCCCCAACGAGGCGGGTCTGAACGCGATCGGCAACAATCTTTATCTGGAAACGCCGGGCTCCGGCAGTCCGCAGGCGGGCGTGCCGGGCTCGACCGGCTACGGCACCATCCAACAGGGCTACCTCGAAACCTCCAACGTCAATTCGGTGGACGAGATCACCGCGCTGATCACCGCCCAGCGCGCCTATGAAATGAATTCCAAGGTCATTACCGCGGCCGACCAGATGCTGCAAAACGCGGCCAGATTGGGGTCCTAAGATGATGCGCAAATTTCTTCTCTATCTTGGTCTCTTCGCGCTGGCGCCCGCGCTGCTGCTGGCGGCCGGCTCGGCTTTTGCCAGCACCGTGCGCGTCGTGGTTCCGGTGCACGATATCGCGCGCGGCGACACGATCAGCGAAACCGATCTGACCTATGCCACGCTGGACGGCGCGGCCCTGATGTCGGGCATTCCCACCAAGATGGTGGAGGTTCTGGGTCTGCAGGCCAGGCGGACGCTTTCGGCCGGTCAGCCATTCCGCAGCGAAGATGTGCGCCGCCCCATCGTCATCACCAAGGGCCAGACCGTCACCATGCAGTTCATCGTTCCGGGTGTGGAGTTGACGGCCATGGGCCGCGCCATGAGCGAGGGTGGGGTCGGCGATACCGTCACCATCCAGAATCCGGCCTCTTACCGAATGATTTCCGGAACCGTGATCGCGCCGGGCACAGTGCGCGCCATGGGTCCGATCAGTGCCCCCACCAGCAATCTTGCCCGCCGATAGGAACTGCCATGCGCAATTTGCCCCTGAAAATCGCCACCCTGCTCCTGGCCGGTGCATCGCTATCAGCCTGTTCGGCGTTGGACCGGCTTGAAAATATCGGCGAAGCCCCCAAGCTTGCGGCGGTCGGCAATCCCGCCGGCACCCAGATCGTGGCCGAAATTCCGCGCCCCGTGCCGATTACCCACGGCAACAATTCGCTTTGGCAGCCGGGCGCGCAGAGCTTCTTTCACGATCCGCGCGCCATGCATATCGGCGATGTGATCACCGTGAATGTCTCGGTGACCGATACCGCCAAGATGCAGAACACCACCTCGCGCAGCCGCACCAATACCGAAAATTCCAGCATGGACAACCTTCTCGGCTTGGAGAAAGTGCTGCCCAGCATCGGCATGGATCCCAGCAGCCTGGTCAAGATGGGCTCGGACAATTCCAATGTCGGTGTCGGTTCGATCGCGCGCGCCGAATCCATCAACATGACCCTGGCGGCGCTGGTCGCCCAGGTTCTGCCCAACGGCAATCTGGTGATCGATGGCCATCAGCAGGTGCGGGTCAATAACGAACTGCGCGATATGCGCCTGTCGGGCATCGTGCGCCGTGAGGACATCACCCAGGACAATACCGTCAACCTGTCGCAGATCGCTGAAGCCCGCGTCATCTATGGCGGCCAGGGCACGATGAGCGATGTGCAACAGCCGCGTTATGGCTCGCAACTGCTCGATATCGTACTTCCTTGGTAAGGGCCGCAGGTCAAAGAAACAAAAGGCCGGGTCATCGACCCGGCCTTTTTCGTTTCATGGAAGCCGAAGGCTAATCGTCTCTATAAACCTTCTCACGCCCCGCCGCGCGACGCGCGGCAATTCAACAATGGAAGAGTGTGCGGAAAATTTTCGATTTAGTCGTCTCTATAAACCTTCTCACGTCTTTCGTGCCGCTCTTGCGCCTCGATGGACAGGGTGGCGATGGGGCGGGCATCGAGCCGCTTCAGCGAGATCGGCTCGCCGGTTTCTTCGCAAAAGCCATAGGAACCGTCCTCGATCCGGCGCAGTGCGGAGTCGATCTTGGCGATCAGCTTGCGCTGGCGGTCGCGCGTGCGCAGTTCCAGCTGGCGCTCGGCCTCGGTGGAGGCGCGATCGGCGAGATCGGCATGCGGCACCGTCTCGGCCTGGAGATTCTGGATGGTTTCGCGGCTCTCCTTGAGGATTTCTTCTTTCCAGAGATTGAGCTTGCGGCGAAAATATTCGCGCTGGCGCTCATTCATAAAGGGCTCGTTTTCCGACGGACGATAGTCGGCAGAGACCTGGGTTCCCATGCACACTCCTTCGACCTGCGAGGGCGGAGACTCAACAATGCCGCTCCTCAAGGGCCGGGGTTATAGCGGCGGCTGCGGCCCTACCGCAAATGGAATTGCAGGGACTGGCAAGTGGCGCACAGAAAAGAGGCAGATCAGGGAAAAAGCCTGGATTACAGAGTTTTATGGAACTTGTGACCGGAATGGCGGAGTGGCCCAAAAACGGTCTGCAACCCGCCATGGGCGCGGCACAAAAGTTTTTTAGCACCTGTGGAACCCACCGGTATCACCGGGCGGCCCATTCCCGTCTTTGTCGCACTGCACCATCCAAGCGGCCGATCATCCACCGCTCGATGATCTCTTTGGCCACGCGATTTATTAAAAGTGCCTGCGGGAGGCATCGAAAGGTTGGGAAAACCGGAACGGGGTTTCAGCCCTACGCTGTCGCTAGGGCATTCGCGAAAAAGGCCGGTCCATCGGACCGGCCTTTTTGCGAATGGTTGCGGGGACAGGATTTGAACCTGTGACCTTCAGGTTATGAGCCTGACGAGCTACCGGGCTGCTCCACCCCGCGTCACGGGCTTTGGCAGGGCGTGCCTTTCCAAACGGTGCGCGGGTATAGGCCAAGGATTTTAGCCTGTCCAGCCCCGGTTTTTTGGTCCATTTCCGCGACTTTTTTCGGCCGCCCGGGGTGATTTTACCCTCCCGGCGCATATGGCATGGTAGCGCCATGAAGAAGGTTTTCCTGCCCGTCCTGCTCTTGGCGCCGATCTCAGCCTTCGCGGCCGATGAGGCCCATACGATCGTGCAGAAGGGCCGCATCTTCCGCCCAGCCGAGGTTTCGATCGGGCGCGGCGAAAGCCTCACCTTCACCAACAATGATGACTTCATCCACCAGATTTACGTCCAGGGGCAGGACTTTGCCTTCGACACCGATGAGAAGAACCCGGGCGAAAATATTACCGAAACCTTTACGAAGAGCGGGACCTTCGAGGTCCGCTGCCATATTCACCCCAGAATGAAGCTTTCGGTGCATGTCCGCTAGCGGCGCACCCTGATCCTTAAGCCGCCATAAACCCCAATGCAGTCAATATTCGCCGCGGAAATGTTGGCGAACTGCATGGCTGGGCATAGCATAGGCACGAAAATTTTCGGCGCCTTTGTGGCGATGAGCCTGATCATTGCCGCGACGGGGCTCGCCGGGTATGGCGTGCTGTCCGCCGCCGGCAATATCGCCGTCACCACTTTTGACGGCCCGTTGATGGCGATTTCCTACACGCGCGCCGCCCATACCGATTTCACCGAAATGCAGGTGCTGGAACAGCGCCTGGAGCGTGCCGCGCCCAGCGAGCGCCCGGCGCTTGGTGCCGAGCTGGTGGATATGGCCGCCACTTTTTCCGGCGATCTGGAAGTTGCCGCCCAGCGGGCGTCCGCTTCCGACGAGCGCAAGGTGATCTCCCAGCTCGCGCCCTTGGTGCAACGCTGGCGGCAGGCATATGCCCGTGCTGACCATGCCGAGCTGCAGCGGCTGGACCGCGCCATCGACGACAAGTTTGATCTTTTGATCGAGTTGATCACCGATCACAGCTATGTCGGCCGCCGGCAGACGGTTACCAATATCAGCAGCTACAAATATGCCAGCATCGCCATGACGGCGTTCGCGCTGCTGCTGGCGGCGGGTATCACCTGGCTGTTGCGCAGCCGAATCGTGCGGCCGCTGCGTGCGGCAGCCACCGTCGCCGACCGCATTGCCAGGGGCGAGCTGCAGACACCGATCCCGCCCGGCGGGCAGGATGAAACCGGCGCCTTGCTGAAATCCATGACTGTGATGCAGGACAATATCCGCGAGGCCATGACGCGCGAAAAGGAGCTGCGCTGGTCAGCCGAGAACCGCCTGGTGGATGCGCTGGAAACCAGCCGCGAAGGCGTGATGCTGGTGGCGCCCGACGGCAAGATCGTGATGTCCAACAGTACCCTGCGCGGCTTCTTTCCCGCCATTGCCTATGAATTGATGCCGGGCACCCGCTTCGACCGGGCTTTGGAATTGATCCAGAGCCAGCTTGCGCCCACCCAGGCGCCAAGCGAGGATATCACCACGTCGGGCCATGCCGAGCTGGAGCTGGCCGATGGCCGCTGGCTGCGCATGACCGGCAGCGCCACCTCCGAAGGCGGGTCCATCATCTTCCTGTCCGATTTCACCGTCATCAAGGAACGCGAGGAATCGCTGCGCCGCGCCAAGGCCGAGGCCGAAGCCGCCACTGCCGCCAAGACCCGGTTCCTGGCGAATATGAGCCATGAGCTGCGCACGCCTCTGAATGCCATTATCGGTTTTTCGGAAATCATCTCTGGCGAGTTCTTCGGTGCGGTGGGCAATGCGCGCTATCTCGACTATTCCCACGATATCCTGCGCAGCGGCCGTCATCTGTTGACGGTGATCAATGACGTGCTGGATTTGTCCAAGAGCGAAGCCGGCAAGATGGTGCTGGCGTTGCGCGAGACCGACATGCGCGACGTGCTGGAAGACTGTATCGCCATGGTGCGCGAGCAATGCAGCGCGGCGGCACTGAACCTGTCGGTAGCCGGCATGGAGCATGCACTGACAATGACCGGCGATAGCGCAAAGCTGCGCCAGATTTTCCTCAACCTTCTGTCCAATGCGATCAAGTTTACTGAAAAGGGCGGCAGTGTCTCCGTGTCCGCCTGCTCCACCGCCGACAGTATCGCGGTGACAGTGGCCGATACCGGTATAGGAATGGACTCGCAGGACCTGGAGATCGCCTTCCAGCCCTTTGGCCAGGTGGATAACCGGTTGGAACGCCGCTATGAGGGCACCGGCCTGGGGCTGCCGCTGACCAAGGCCTTGGTGGATTTGCACAAGGGCCGTATCGTGATCGACAGCGCCCGTGGTCAAGGCACGCGGATTACGGTCTCGTTCCCGCGCGCGATCGCAGAAGAGTTTCTGGAAGCCATCTGACTTTTTATCGGCCATTCGCGCGGATGCTGTCGCTCCGGCTCGCGCCTACGCTCTTATTCTATTGGTCGCTCGTCCGTACGCTGCCGCTACGGACCACGCCAACGCTCTCATTTTATTGGTCGCTCCGGCTTACGCCTACGCTCTAGCGCCGCCCGGCGGAGAATTCCTTTGCGGTCTGGATGGCGCGGACAAAGCCGACCGGATCGGCGATGGTGGGTGTGGTTACAGAATCCACTCCGGTGCCTTCGATCTTCACTGTGCCATAACCAAAAATGCGGCCCAGGAAGGACTGATGGATCTTCACGCCCTCGATATTGGGCAGGGCGATTTCATTGGTGCGCATGGTGAACAGCCCGTACTTCTCAGCAAAGCGGTGGCTGGTGACGCCGATCTCGGTGGTCCATTTGCGCACCATCATCCGGGCGAAGGTGATAAAGCCCCAGATCAGCCAGATCGCCACCAGCACGATGACCCAGGTGATGAGGCTGCGATCATCGCGCTGTGTGGTGCCCGCGTGAATATAAAGGCCCAGCAGAACCACCAGCGGCAGCAGCAGCGAGCCCCAGGCATACAGCACATAGAGCCAGTGAAACCGCGCCCGGGCGATGATGGTCTCGCCGGCGCCCAGTGACTGTTCAATATACGAAGCCATGCCTGTCCTCCGCTGCAGTATGCCTTTTTTACGCCACATTTGGGCGTGGTGATACTCCCTACAAAAACATCACAGGAGGGGTTTTCCATGAAGGACACACTTTGGGGTTCACTGGCATTCGCGGGCGCGATGGTCTGCATGGCGGGCGCTGCTGCGGTTCATGCACAGCAGGCCAACAATATGAGCTTTTTCATCACCAGTGTCGGCAAGGGTGACGGCGCCAATCTGGGCGGCCTGGCGGGCGCGGATGCGCATTGCGCGGCGCTGGCCAAGACAGCGGGCGCGACCCGCACCAATTGGCGCGCCTATCTCAGCACCAGTCCGGTTCAGGGCGGCCCGGCGCCGGTGGATGCGCGCGACCGCATCGGCAACGGCCCCTGGGTCAATGCCAAGGGCGTCACCATCGCCCGCAATGTCGATGACCTGCATTCCGCCAAACTGACCAAGGACATGTTGCTGAACGAGAAGGGCCAGCTCGTCAACGGCTTCGGCGATACGCCCAACACCCATGACATGCTCACCGGCTCCGACACCGCCGGCCGCTATCTACCGATCGGTGGCGACTCGACCTGCAAGAATTGGACGAGCAATGGCGAAGGCTCCGCCATGCTGGGGCATCATGACGGCAAGGGTCCCAACGCCAACCGCAACTATACCTCCTGGAACACGGCGCACATGTCGAAGTCCTGCAGCCAGCCAGATCTGGTCGCCACCGGCGGCGCGGGCCAGTTCTACTGCTTTGCCGCCAACTGAACTTGACGCAGAAATGAAAAAGCCCGGGTGAGGGCGGATTAAGCGAAAGGTCCAGTGGACCTTTCGCCTGCCCGAACGGTTCGTAGCGACAGCGTACGGACGCGACGCGCGGCCAAGCGCGGCGCGAGGCCGGGACGAAGCTGCCTCGGAATGCGAAAGCCCGGCTCTCTCACGAGCGCCGGGCTTTTTATCTGTGGTGTGCGGTGTTCAGCGTTCGTGATCCGGCAGGAGCACTTCGCGCACGCCCTTATGATTGGGGCTGGAGACCACGCCATCCTGCTCCATACGTTCGATCAGGCTGGCGGCGCGGTTGTAACCGATCTGCAGCCGCCGCTGGATGTAGCTGGTGGAGGCCTTCTTGTCGCGCGCCACCACGGCAAGCGCCTTGTCGTATAGGTCGTCGCCGGATTCGCGGTTTCCGCCGCCCATCAGGGCATAGGGATCATCGCTCTCTTCGTCGGGTTCCTCGGTGACGGCATCCAGATATTCCGGTGTGCCTTGCGCCTTGAGGAACCGCACCACGTCTTCGACTTCGTGGTCGGACACGAACGGTCCATGAATGCGTTTGATGCGCCCGCCCGCCGCCATATAGAGCATGTCGCCCTGGCCCAGCAGCTGCTCGGCGCCTTGCTCGCCCAGAATGGTGCGGCTGTCGATCTTGCTGGTCACCTGGAAGGAAATACGGGTGGGGAAATTGGCCTTGATGGTGCCGGTGATCACGTCGACCGAGGGTCGCTGGGTCGCGGCGATCAAATGGATACCGGCGGCGCGCGCCATCTGGGCCAGGCGCTGCACCGCGCCTTCGATCTCCTTGCCGGACACCATCATCAGGTCGGCGACTTCGTCCACCACCACCACGATGTAGGGCATGGCTTCAAATTCCAGAGTCTCGTCCTCGTAAACCGGTTTGCCGGTTTCACGGTCAAAGCCGGTCTGCACCGTGCGCTTGAGAACCTCGCCCTTGTCCTTGGCCTTCTTGACGCGCTCGTTGAAGGCTTCCACGCCGCGCACGCCCATCTTGGACATCTTGCGGTAACGGTCTTCCATTTCGCGCACCGCCCATTTCAGGGCGACGATGGCCTTGCGCGGATCGGTGACCACCGGCGACAGAAGATGCGGAATGCCGTCATAGACCGACAATTCCAGCATCTTGGGATCGATCATGATCAGCCGGCACTGCTGCGGCGACATGCGATAAAGCAGCGACAGGATCATGGTGTTAAGGCCGACCGACTTGCCCGAACCGGTGGTGCCCGCCACCAGCAAATGGGGCATCTTGGCCAGATCGGCCATCACCGGCTCGCCGCCGATGGTCTTGCCCAACGCCAAGGTCAGCGGCGCGCGGGCTTTTTCATAGTCGGAGCTGGCGAACATTTCGCGCAAATAGACAGTCTCGCGGAATTGGTTGGGCAGCTCGATGCCGATTACATTGCGGCCCGAGATGGTGGCGATGCGCGCCGCCACCGCCGACATACTGCGCGCCACATCGTCGGACAGCGAAATCACGCGGCTGGACTTCACGCCCGCGGCGGGTTCGAATTCATACAAGGTGACGACTGGGCCGGGACGCACGGCGGTGATGCGGCCCTTGACGCCGAAATCGGTCAGCACCGCTTCCAGCATGCGGGCATTTTCCTCCAGCGCCTCGTCGGACAGAGTGTGGGTGTCCTTGACCGGCGCAGGCTCGGTCAAAAGGCCCAGGGCTGGAAGCTGATACTCACCCGATGCCAGATTCAACGCCGGCTGCTTGTCGGCGCGCTTGGGGGCGGACATGCGGGCATCGCGTTTGACCCGGCCCTTTTGCCGCTCGGCCAGGCGGGTGGCGGCGATGGACTGTGGCCTCAATGCCCCGGGCTCGTCCTCGTCCGCATTCAGATGATAGGCGCCTTCATCATCGTCTTCATATTCGTGATCGCTTTCCTCGTCATGATGATGGCGCAGGGTGAAGTCCCGTTTCCTTATCAGCCCGGCCAGCCATGTCGCGCCCGCCGGAATGTTGGCGATGCCGCGTGCGATAGGCGTAAAGCGCAGACCGGTGGCCAGGAAGGCCAGCGGCAACCCAATGATTAGAAAGCCAAGCGGCAGCGCCCAGGTCAGGGCAGGGGTCTGCCAGAGCTGTGCGGCATGGGCGCAAAGGCTGCCTGCGGCGATGCCGATCATGCCGCCCGCGCCCGCCGGCAGGCCGCGCAGCGATGGCAGAAGGCCCAGGCCGGCGGCCATGGTCACGGTGCCCACAGGCCAGGCCAACAGCCGCCACATGGCGTATTTGAGGGATTTGCCGCGCACGGCGCGCGTTCCCCACACCAGCAGAGGGGCGAGAAATGCCAGCGCCGCCCAGCCGAATATCTGCAGCATCAGATCTGCCGCCACTGCGCCCACCGGTCCCAGCAAATTGCTGGCGTCGCGCAGGTTGGCGTTGTTCAGGCTGGCGTCATCGGAGGAGTAGGTGAGCAGTGCCAGCAGCGCCGCCGTTGCCGCCACGACCAGCATCAGGCCCGCGCCGCGCATCGCCGCGACGCGCATCAACCGGTTCATGGCATGCCTGGCGTCGGTCAGTGCATCGCTCATGGCGCCGCCGCGCGCTCTTGGGTGATAGACGCCACCTATCATCCTGCTGCCCTGTGCCATGGTCTAACCCAGAATTTCCCGCAGTCTTTCGAGTGCGGTCATAATGGTTGACAAGTCGTTAACAAGCGCCACCCGGACATAGGAAAAGCCAGGGTTTGACTGGGGTTTTCCGGGTAAAATTTCGCGCCCCATGGTGGCGCCCGGCAGCAGCCGCACCCCCTGCTCGACCCATGCCCGGCGCGCGAATTCCTCGCCATTGCCGACGTCCAGCCAGAGGAAGAAGCCGCCGTCCGGACGTTTCATGCGGTTGCCCAAAATACGTTCCGCGGCATCCATCTTCTCCTGATAGGCGGCGCGATTGGCGATGACATGATCCTCGTTGCGCCACAATGCTGCCGATGCAGCCAGTACAGGTCCGGGCACGGTCGGCCCGGCAACATTGCGGAAGGCGCGGAATTTCTCGATCAAACTTGCGTCGCCCGCCACCATGCCCGAGCGCAATCCCGGCAGGCCGGACCGCTTGGAGAGGGAATGAAAGCTCAGCAGACGTGGGAAACCGTCCCATCCAATAGAAGAGGCTTCCAACGCGCTCATCGGTGTCGCGCTGCCGGAGTAATAAATATCGGTGTAACATTCGTCGGCCAGCACTAGAAAATCATACTTCTCGGCCAAACGAAAAAGATTGAACCAATAAGCCTCGTCTGCCACCGCGCCTTCGGGATTGGAGGGCGAACAGATGTAAACCGCCGCCATCCGTTCCAGCGTCGTGTCGGGGAGCCCTGCAAAGTCCGGCAGGAATCCGTTTTCCTTGAGCGAAGGCACATAAAGCGGCTCGGCGCCTGACGCCAGCGCCGCTGCCGCATAGCACTGATAGAAAGGATTGGGCATGGCCACGATGGGGCGTGCACCGGCCTTGCTTTCCGGCATCAGGGGAAACAGCACCGAGAACAAGCCTTCGCGCGTGCCATTGAGCGGCAGCAGGTTTTTGTCCGGGTCAATGGCGCCATTCAGGGCAAACCGGCGGTTCAGCCATTCGCCCGCCGCCTGGCGCCAATCCTGGGTGCCGATGATGGCCGGATAGTTGCCGAAACTGGCGATGCTTTTGGCCAGCACGTCTTTCACAAATTCCGGCACCGCACCGGAAGGGTCGCCCACCGCCAGGCTGATGGGCTCCTGGCCGGGTTTGAGGTCGCCCAGCAGCGTCGACAGCCGGGCAAAGGGCCCGGGCGGCAAGGCGGCAAGACGGCCGGATAAGGACAAGGGCAACCCCGTGGAAAAGCGGGGAGACTTTAGAGAGACATGCCGCAAAGAAAAAGGGCGCCCCGTGAGGGGCGCCCCGGTTCTTCAAGCGATGCTCAACCGTACTAGTTGTGCACCGTTTCGCCGTGGAGGTTGATGTCGAGACCCTCGACTTCGACTTCCGGCGAGACGCGCAGGCCGACGATCATGTCGATGATCTTCAGGATAATGAAGGTGACAATGGCGCAATAGACGAACACCGCACCTACGTCCTTGAACTGCGCAATCATCTGCGAGAAGTTGCCGTCCGTGAGCCAGCCGCCCTTGGGATAGGCCGTGTTGATCGCACCCTTGGCGAACATGCCGGTCATGATGGCGCCTAACGCGCCGCCCACGCCATGTACGCCCCAGGCGTCCAAGCTGTCATCATAGCCGAACGCTTTCTTCACCCAGACTGCCGAGATGTAGCACACCACACCCGCGGCCAGGCCGATGATGAGTGCGCCCACCGGATCGACAAAGCCCGAAGCCGGGGTGATCGCCACCAGGCCGGCAACGGCGCCGGAGATCATGCCCAGAACCGAAGGCTTCTTGGCGATGATCCATTCGGCGAACATCCAGGCTAGTGCAGCAGCAGCGGTCGCGATTTGGGTCGCGGCCGCGGCCATGCCGGCATTGTAACCGGCAGTGACGGCGGAGCCGGCATTGAAGCCGAACCAGCCGACCCACAACAGCGAGGCGCCGATGACCGAGAGCACCAGATTGTGCGGCGACATGTTCTCAGTGCCGTAACCGATGCGCTTGCCCAGAACCAGGCAGGTCACCAAAGCTGCGGTACCGGCATTCAGATGCACCACCGAGCCGCCGGCATAGTCCATTGCGCCAGCGGTACCCAGCCAGCCGCCGCCCCACACCCAATGGGCGATGGGACAATAGACGAACAGCAACCACAGACCCATGAACCACAGGAAGGCCGAGAACTTCATACGATCGGCCAAGGTGCCCGCGATGAGCGCCGGGGTGATGATCGCGAAGGTCATCTGGAAGAACATATAGACCGATTCCGGAATCGTGCCCGCCAGGCTGGAGACCGTGGTCAGTTTCATCGGACCCAGGAACAGATAGCCGAAGCCGCCGATCCAGTTGTTCATGCCCGCGTCGGGATTGGGCGTGAAGGCGATGGAGTAGCCGATGATCATCCACAGCACGGCAATCAAGCAGGTCGCGCCGAAGCTCTGCGCCAGCGTCGCCAGCACGTTCTTCTTGCGCACCATGCCGCCATAGAACAAGGCAAGGCCCGGGATGGTCATCATCAGCACCAGGGCCGAGGAGGTGAGCATCCAGGCGGTGTCGCCTGAATTCAGTGGATCCTTGGGCGCGTCCGCCGCGAAGGCGGCGCCCGCGGTCATCGCCAGCATGCCGGCACTGGCAAACGTGGCGGAGGCCGCTTTCTTTAAACTTTCAATTCTCATGTTTCAGTCCCCTTTGTGGACGGCTGGTGCCTTGCGGGCTTACAGCGCGTCGCCATCTGTTTCGCCGGTGCGGATGCGCACGACCTGCTCAAGCGGCGTGACGAAGATCTTTCCGTCGCCGATCTGACCGGTCTTTGCCTTGGAGGTGATCGCATCGATCACCGCGTCGAGCATTTCGCCCTTCACCGCCACTTCGATTTTGAGCTTGGGCAGGAAGCTCACCGCGTATTCCGCGCCGCGATAGATTTCCGTATGCCCCTTCTGCCGCCCATAGCCTTTGACCTCAGTCACCGTCATGCCCTGAACGCCGAGCGCCGAAAGAGACTCGCGCACTTCATCGAGCTTGAAGGGTTTGATGATCGCCGTAATAAGCTTCATCTGCCGTCCTTCCATGGTTATTACCTATGCCGGGCGAAGGCCCGGCTTTAACGAATTATCAAGAAGCGGGCCAGTTCCTGGGATTTTGTCTAATACATTGTTATAAAATGATTTTTTGCCAAATTTGGGTTTTGAGTGACTCAAAAACGGGCAGGGCATTATGATCATATTTTGTGCAAAATAGACTTTTTGCACACTAATTAATCAGGTGATTCCTTGAAGCAGGTCGACGTGTTAATCAGTGGCGGGGGGATGGTTGGCCTGCCTCTTGGGCTGGCACTGGCCCAGGGAGGGCTGAGCACCGTCATCGTCGATGCGGCGCCGCCGGCCCAGGTGCTTGATCCCAATTTCGATGGCCGGGTCTCCGCGCTCGCCTATGCCAGTGTGCGCATGCTGGCGGCGTTGGGGGTTTGGCAGGCGCTCGCGCCCCATGCCCAGCCCATCCACGAGATCCTGGTTACGGACGGCAAGTGCGGCCAGGCCGCATCGCCTTTTTCGCTGCATTTCGATTCCCAGGAGGTGGGCACGCAAGCCCTCGGCCATATTGCGGAGAATCGTCATATCCGCGCCGCCTTGCATGAAGCGGTGGCGCGCCAGGCAAATCTGAAACTGATGGCGCCCGCCACGGTCAAGTCGCTGACGGTGGCGGCGGGCTCCGCAGTGGCGCGGCTGGCAAATGGCGATGAGATTTCTGCCGCGCTGGTGATTGCGGCCGACGGCCGCGAGTCGCCGTTGCGCTCGCAGATGGGTGTGCAGATCATCGGCTGGTCCTATCCGCAGACTGGCATTGTCGCCACGGTCGAGCATGAGAAGCCGCACAATGGTGTGGCCTATGAGCATTTTCTGCCATCCGGTCCGTTCGCGATTCTGCCGATGACGGGGAACCGGTCGTCGCTGGTGTGGACGGAGGCGAAAGCCAAGGCGCCCGCGTTACTGGCGCTGGACGAGGCGGGATTCAACGACGAGCTGGCGCGCCGCTTCGGATCACATCTGGGAAAGACAAAGTCCGCCGGCCCGCGCTGGTCTTACCCCTTGTCCTTCCATCTGGCGCGGGATTTCGTGCGCCCGCGCTTTGCATTGGCCGGGGATTGCGCCCACGGCATTCATCCGATCGCGGGGCAAGGACTGAATCTGGGACTGAAGGATGCCGCGGCGCTGGCTGAGGTGCTGCTGGATGCGGGCCGATTGGGCCGCGACATCGGTGCGCTTGATACGCTCAAGCGCTACGAACGTTGGCGGCGCTTCGATTCCTTCGCCTTGGCCGCATCGACCGATGCGCTGAACCGCCTTTTCTCCAATGACATCGCGCCTTTACGCCATCTGCGCGATTTGGGGCTGGGGATTGTCGATTCCATCGGACCAGCTCGCCGCTTCTTCATGCGCCATGCGGGTGGCGACGTCGGGAAATTACCCCGATTAATGAAGGGCGAAGCCGCCTAATGAACCGTTCTTTTCCAGCGTGATGACGCGCGTTCGCGTGCCGACATGCGGCCGCGCTCGGCAGCGCCCGCCAAGGCAGCCGGCAGGTCTTCGTAGAAACGCCGCGCTACCACGCCCACCCGCTGGGCACGCATCTCTTCGGCTTCCTCGCGGGTGGCAAAGACCTGGGCTTCAAACAGGTAATGGGTTGCGGTGCCCGTCTTTACTTCCTGCACCTCTTCCACCTGCTGACCGGCCACATCCAGGGCATGGCGGAAATGGGCATTGGCGTCGGACTTGTCGCGCGCCTGTTGTTCGATGCGCGCGACATTGGCGGCGTCAAACCGCTTCAGCCAGGGCAGCCCAAAGCGATAAAAGCCGATGCAAACCAGGATAAAAGCACACGCCCAAAGAACATCTGTCATTGCGTCAGCCCGTGAATGCCGTGACCTCTTCGCAGATAGTCGTCGCTCTGCATTTCTGCAAGGCGTGAGGCGGTGCGGCGGAAGGCATCGGCGCCATCGCCTTCGCGGTACAGTGCTTCAGGCGGCGCGGCAGCCGAACAGATCAGCTTCACGCCTTCGTCATAAAGCGTGTCGATCAGCAGGGTGAAGCGCCGTGCTTCATTGCGCATGTCCGGCGTCAGCACGGGGATATGGTCCAACAGGATGGTGTGAAATTCCTGCGCCACCGCCAGGAAATCCGCCGCCGCCAGGGGCTGGGCACAGAGGTCGGCGAAGTCGAAACGCGCCACATGGCGCGCCGCTTGCGGCACCGGCACTTTGCGGCCCAAGACAGACAGGCTTGCCGGCTTGCCCTTCCTGGAATCGGTCAGCCGCTGCCAGGCCGCGTCCATGGCCACATCTGCCGCCGGTCCCAGCGGCGTCAGATAGACGTTCAGGCCCGACATGCGCTGCAGCCGGTAATCGGTGGGTCCGTTCAGCTCCACCACCTCCAGCCGCTGCTTGATCTCTTCTATAAAAGGCAGGAACAGCTGGCGGTTCAGCCCGCCCTCATACAGCCGGTCTGGCGGGGTGTTGCTGGTGGCGACGATGGTGACGCCTTCCGCAAACAGCCGGTCGAACAGCCGACCCAGGATCATGGCATCGGCGACGTCGGTGACTTGGAATTCGTCGAAACACAGCAACCGCGCGTCTTCCGCGATGGTCTTGGCAATGACGGGAATGGGATCGCCGCTGCCGGGCTGCTGCCGCTCGGCATGGATGCGGGCATGCACATCCACCATGAAGCTGTTGAAATGGGCGCGGCGTTTTGTTGTCACCGCCGCTTCCGCAAAAAACAGGTCCATCAACAGGGTTTTGCCGCGCCCCACATCGCCCCAGATGTAAAGTCCTTTGGGAGCCTGTGGCCGCTTGAAAAATGAAAAACCGCGCTTTTCGGTCAGCACCTGGGCCAGGTGATGGAGCTTGCGGGCGGCCTTTTCCTGCGCCACGTCGGCGCGAAGTGCGCCCAGGGCCACTGCCTTACGATAGGGCGACAACAGCATCAGGCGCGTCTTCCAATAGCATCGGCCAAGGCCAGAATGCGGGTGGCGTCCTCGGCATGCAGGCGCTCGATCATGCGTCCGTCCAGGGCGATGGCGCCCTTGCCGGGATTTTGCGCGAAGGCCTCGAGGATGCGCCGCGCCTGCGCAATTTCTTCCGGCGACGGGGCGAAAACGCGATTGCAGATTTCGATCTGGCCGGGATGGATCAGGGTCTTGCCGTCAAAGCCAAAAGCGCGGCCCTGGGTGCAGCTTTGCAGGAAGCCCGACTCATCGGCGATCTCGTTATACGTGCCGTCAACAACACTCAGACCATGCGCCCGCGCGGCAATAACCGTCTGGCTCAGTGCCGCCCAAAGATTGCGGCGGTCGGGCAAGAATTGGGCATGCATGGCCTTCAGCAGATCGTTGGTGCCCATTGCAAGGCACGCAGCACCGCCGGCGGCGATATCGGCGACATTCAGCACGCCCAGCGGCGTCTCGATCATCGCCCAAACAGGTAGATCGCCTTTGAGGGCGGCAACGTCGGCCGCACATTCCACCTTCGCTAGCAGCACCGCATCGGGCGCTGCGGAACGCACCGCCGCAAGATCGGCCTTTCCCCAGGGCGTGGATAGGGCATTGATGCGTATCACCACCTCGCGCGCGCCATACGTCTTTACGGCGGCGCAAGCCATGGTGCGGGCCGCGTCCTTGGCGTCCGGCGCAACCGAATCCTCAAGGTCCAGCACCACCACGTCGCAGGAAAGGGTGCGCGCCTTCTCCAGCATTCTTTCGCTGGAGCCGGGCACGAACAAAACGCTGCGGCGCGGTCGTTGCAAAGGCCCTCGCGCTCTATTCAACGCCTTCAACAAGAAGGAATTCGCCCTTGCCCGCCTTGTCGCGATATTCGCGCGCCTTGGTTTATTCGGGCGAATGATAGCAGTCGTGCGCGTCCTGCAGCGAGGCGAACTCGATGATCACATTGCGGGCGCGGGCCTGGCCTTCCAAGACCTCTGTCTTGCCGCCGCGCGCAAGGAACTTGGCGTTATAGCGCGCGAAAGCCGGCTTGGCGGTTTCGACATAGGATTTGTAGATTTCGGGATCGTGAACATCCACACGTGCGATCCAGTAGGCTTTCGGCATGAGGTCTCCCTTGGAAAATGGCCGTTACGCGGCCCTCAACAGGTTGCGTTTGATAAGAGATTCGGCGATCTGCACCGCGTTCAATGCGGCGCCCTTGCGCAAATTATCCGATACGATCCACATGTTCAGCCCATTCTCGACCGTGGGGTCCTTGCGGATGCGGCTGACGAAGGTGGCGTCTTCGCCGGCGCATTCGATGGGCGTGACATAGCCGCCATCCTCGCGCTTATCCACCACCAGCACGCCCGGCGCGGCGCGCAAGGCGGCGCGCGCCTTTTCCGCCGTCACCGGCTTTTCGAACTCGATATTGACAGATTCGCTGTGACCTACGAACACCGGCACGCGCACGCATGTGGCCGTCACCTGAATATCGGGGTCCAGAATTTTCTGTGTCTCCACCGCCATCTTCCATTCTTCCTTGGTAACGCCGGAATCCAGGAAGACATCGATGTGGGGAATGACATTGAAGGCAATCTGTTTGGTGAATTGCGAGACTTCGACGGGATCGGCCACGAATACGGCGCGGGTCTGGCGGAACAATTCGTCCATCGCTTCCTTGCCCGCACCCGACACCGACTGATAGGTGGAAACCACCACCCGCCGAATCGTGAACAGGTCATGCAGCGGCTTGAGCGCCACAACCAGTTGCGCGGTCGAGCAGTTGGGATTGGCGATGATCCCCTTGGGAATGTCATTCAGCGCGTCGGGATTGACCTCCGGCACCACCAAAGGCACCTGCCTGTCCATGCGCCAGGCGCTGGAATTGTCGATCACGATGGCGCCCTGCGCGGCGATCTTTGGCGCCCATTCCTTGGCGATCGCGCTGCCGGCGCTCATCAGGACAATATCGGTGCCTTTGAAATCGAAATAATCCAGGGCCTTCACTTTCAGGATGCCGTCGCCAAAAGACACTTCGGTGCCCACCGAGCGGGTCGAGGCCAGGGCCACCACTTCGGCTATCGGGAAATTGCGCTCGATCAGGACACCCAGCATCTGCCGGCCGACATTGCCGGTCGCTCCGACCACCGCGATTTTATAAGCCATGCATGCGCTCTATCTGTTGGGCGCCTTTGGCGCTGCTGGCCGCGCGCTTGGCGCGACGGGGCGCAGCAATACTAAAATGCTGAAGGGGTGGAAAGGCCGCTAGCCGCGGCTACTTGCCCGGACGCCACTGCAGGATGAGCATGGGCCTGCCGCTCTTCATGCTGCCCTTGAGGCTGGGCATATTGCTGGAACGGGGCTCAAAGGCCTCCCACTGGCCCTCACGAATTCCCAGTCTCTGAGCCGCCTCGTCGGCATAGTTCATGGCATAGGGCTGGGGCCGGCTGTCGGCATAACGCAACTCGATCTGATGCTGGGTGGGCCAGTTGCTGTCGAGGACCCCAAAAGCCCAGGCGGGGGCCGGCCCGGCGGCTACGGCCAGGAATGCGAACGCAAGGGTGCCAAAGCAACGCATGCCGTTCAAAACGAGCAAGAATCATTCCTGTTTCATAAACCACCGGACAAAGCTCGAAAGTTCCCCAATTCCAAAGGCTTGGCGGGCGCACGGGGATGAGGCTAAGATTGTCATACTGGGACAGTCGAAGAGGTTCAGATGAAGTGGATGAAGTTGGGCGCCAGTGTGGCGGCCCTCAGCCTGACAGGGGTCTCCTTGGCCGAAGCCCGGAGCGTGTCTTCGGCTTGCGCCTCGGCGCCGGAGGTTTCCGCCGTCCAGGTATCCGCGGTGGTGCAGGAACTGACCGACGCGGCCCTGACCTGTGGGAAGGACACAATGTCGTCCATGGTCCGGTTCCAGAACGTCTTTCAGAAAGAACTGCGCCGGTCCGATGCGACCCTCAAATCCATGTTCAAGCGCCTGAACGGCAACCGGGCCGGCGAGGCCGCTTATGACTCCTATAAGACGCGCGCCATCAATCATGCCGAACACCGGCGTATCCAGCCCGGCCAGCAGGTCAATTTCTGCCGTACCGCCGATGTCGTGTTCGCCGCCGCGCTGGCGCCCGACAAGCCGGTGCTGGAGGATTTTGTTTCGGGCGTGCCGGTGAACGAAGCCAATCCGGTGGACAGCTGCGAGATCAAGGTGGCCGTGGCGCTGCAGGGCGTTCAGGCGGGACCCGACATCGTGCCGACGCCCCGCCCGGATTTGCCCGGCGACCCAAACTACCTTCCGTTTCCGCGATAGTTTTTTTAATTCACCCCCATCCGTCGCGGCTCAGGTCGGCTCTGCGTTCGTACGCTGTCGCTACTCACCTTCGCCGGCCGAACGGCGCTCGAGTTAATGTTGAAATTTTTCGGTCGTCTTCCGGCTAGGCGCAAAAGAAAAAGGCCGGTCGCAAGACCGGCCTTTTTCATTCTATGTGGGCTGATCAGCCGCCCAGATCGATAACCGCACGGCGGTTCTTGGGCTCGCGCACGCCCGGGCCGGTGGGAACCAGCGGGTCGTGGAAGCTCTTGCCCTCGATCGCGATCGAATCCGCACCCAGACCCTGATGGACCATTTCGTCCTTCACGGAATTGGCGCGGCGGATGGAGAGCGCCTGATTGTAGCGGTCCGAACCAACCGTATCGGTATGACCGGTGACCATGATGCGGACTGAGCCCAGCGTCTTGGCTGCAGCGACCGCTTCGGTAACCGTGCTCTGCGCTTCCGCGGTGAGGACCGACTTATCGAAGTCGAAGAAGACGATGTACGTCTTCGCCGGCGGCGGCGGAGGCGGAGGCGGAGGAGGCGGCGGAGGCGGCGGGGGCGGCGGCGGGGGAGGCGGGGGAGGCGGCGGCGGCGGGGGAGGCGGCGGC
>JANYAR010000166.1 GCA_025361185.1 Alphaproteobacteria bacterium
CTGGCATGGCCGCCGCGCCCGATCACCAGATGGTCGTGCACGGCCAGCGAAAGCGCCCTGGCGGCGGCCACGATCTCCCGCGTCATCGCGATATCGGTCTTGGAGGGGGTCGGATCGCCGCTCGGATGATTGTGTACCAGGATGAAAGCGGAGGCGCCCAATTCCAGCGCCCGCTTGACGATCTCGCGCGGATAGACCGGCGTGTGATCCACGGTGCCGCGATTTTGGACCTCGTCCGCGATCAGGACATTCTTGCGGTCCAGGAACAGCACGCGGAATTCTTCGTTCTGCGCCCGCGCCATCACCGAAGTGCAATAGTCCAGCAACGCCGACCAGGACGACAGCACCGGCCGCCCGACCACTCCGGTTTTCGCCAGCCGGTGGGCGGCGGCTTCCACGATCTTCAAATGATTGGCTACGGCCTCGCCGACGCCTTTGACTTCCAATAGCCGCGCGCGGGGCGCCGCGATGACCTCGGCAAAGGATCCGAAGCGCGCCAGCAGCGCCTTGGCCAAAGGTTTGGTGTCGCGCCGGGGCAGAGCGGCGAACAGGGTCATTTCCAGCAATTCATAATCGGGCATGGCATCGGCGCCGCCGATGAGAAACCGCGCCCGCAATCGTTCGCGGTGGCCCGCTGCTCCGCTGTTTTGAGAATCCCCCACGCCAATCACACCGTCAGAGATAAGGCGGCTTGTGCCAACCCTTGGGCGAGAGGGTGAAGATTTCAACGCCATCCTCGGTCACGCCAATGGAATGTTCGAATTGCGCCGATAGCGAACGGTCGCGCGTCACCGCTGTCCAACCGTCGCTCAAAACCTTCACCCCGAAGCCGCCCAGATTGATCATCGGCTCGATGGTGAAGAACATGCCGGGCTTCAGCGCGATGCCGCCGCCCGGTTTTCCGTAATGCACGATGTTGGGCAGGGCATGGAACACCTTGCCCAACCCGTGGCCGCAGAAATCGCGCACCACGGCGCACTTTTCCTGGCCCTCCGCGAAGGACTGAATGGCATGGCCGATGTCGCCGGTGGTGGCGCCGGGCTTCACCGCCGCGATGCCGCGCATCATGGATTCATAGGTGATCTCGACCAGCCGCTCGGCTTTGCGCTTGACCTCGCCCACCGGATACATCCGGCTGGTGTCGCCATGCCAGCCGTCCAGGATCACGGTGACGTCGATATTGATGATGTCGCCATCGCGAAGCGGCTTGTCGCCCGGAATCCCGTGACACACGACATGGTTGATCGAGGTGCAGACGGTGTGGCGGTAGCCACGATAACCCAGGCAGGCGGGAACGGCGCCATGGGCGATGATGTAGTCATAGGCGATCTTGTCGAGGGCGGCGGTGGTGACCCCGGGTTTGACCAGCGGCACCAGCAGGTCCAGGACCTCGGCAGCCAGGCGGCCGGCCCGGCGCATGCCCTCGAAATCGCTCGCCTCGTGCAGGGTCACCGCAAAATGGGCCTTGCGGGCCGCCTCAAAAATCTCGGACTGGGGTACGATGGTCATGGCAGGGTCAATATAATATCCCCGCCCATAAAGCCAAACCCCGGTTACTGGACGCTGAATGCCCCCTTGTTTTGAACAACCGGCCCCGAACAGCCCGACTGCTGCCGTCCTGGTCATCGGGGATGAGATCCTTTCTGGCCGCACCCAGGACACCAATACCAACACCATCGCTCGGTTCCTGGCCGTGCTGGGCATCGACCTCAAGCAAGCCCGGGTGGTGGGCGATGTCCAAACCGAGATCGTCGCCGCCCTGAATGCCCTGCGCGCGGCCCATGATTTTGTCTTTACCACCGGTGGGATCGGCCCCACCCATGACGACATCACCGCCGACGCGGTGGCAGCGGCCTTTGGCGTGGGGATCGGCTATCACCCCGGGGCCTATGCCCTTTTGGAAGCGCGTTATCCGCCGGGCGAATTCAATGACATGCGCAAGCGCATGGCCCGCATCCCGCATGGCGCCGGGCTGGTCGCCAATGCCGTCTCCGGCGCCCCCGGATTCCATATCGGCAATGTCTATGTGATGGCGGGGGTGCCGATGGTGATGCGCGCCATGCTGGAGGCAATCGCGCCCGAACTGCCGCATGGGCGGACGGTAAAAAGCATCACGGTGGAGGCCTGCATTCCCGAAGGCACCATCGCGCCCGGCCTGGCGGCTTTGCAGAAGTCTCATCCCGATGTCGCCATCGGCAGCTATCCGTTCTACCGCGAAGGCGCCGCCAAACCCTTCGGGGCGCAACTGGTGGTTCGCGGCCGCGATAACGAGGCGGTAGAGCGCGTTGCATCGGAACTTGAAGACATGTTGCGACAACTTGGTGCTGCACCGCAGCGTGTGAATCCGGGCTGACAGCGCGTCACAGAAGTGACAGGCTTTGCCCCAACAACAACAATCAGGGGGTATCAATGGACATCAAGAAACGCGATTTTCTTTTCGGCGCGGGTTTGGCCGCCGCCGCCGCCGCCGACGCTTTGGCCCAGCCCACGCGAAACCCTGACGGCGGCTATCCGCCCGGCGTTCCCAAGGCCACCGGCCGCAGCATGCTGGACAGCCCGCATTATATCGGCACCGCCAGCAAGGGCTATGGCTTCAAGGCGAACTGGGCCCGCACCCTGCCGATGGTTCCCACGGTCGATGCCAACTACAAGCCGCGCCGCATCAACAAGGCGATCGAGCTGTGGGAAGACAACCAGGTCGTCGCTTATGCGGAATTCGGAGCTTCCGGTGCGCCTGACACCTATGAGGAAGGCAAGCGCATGGCCAAGACCTATTGCGATGCCATCAATTACGAGATGGAGAATGACTCCTTCAACTTC
The DNA here is from genome assembly GCA_025361185.1 of Alphaproteobacteria bacterium. Classification (GTDB taxonomy): domain Bacteria; phylum Pseudomonadota; class Alphaproteobacteria; order Micropepsales; family Micropepsaceae; genus Rhizomicrobium. Next base: position 2,821 of record JANYAR010000166.1, read on the forward strand.
TCGGAGCTGCGCAACTTCATGCAGGGTCTGGTGGATGGCGGTCCCACACCGTCCGGCCACCGCACCCCGATGGTGTTCGTCACCCTGCCGGCATGGGGCTTCGACGGGCCTTCGATGCGCGCAAATGTGTGGCAAATCCATCAGTCGCTGGCGGCGGGCGCGCATGGCGTTCTGATCTGCGAAATGGAATCGCCGGAGGCGGCCGAGATCGCCATCGCGGGCGGGCGCTACAAATGGACCTGGCCCGGCGTGGAGGAACTTCCTATTGAAGGGGTGCGGGGCGCAGGCAGCCAGTCTTTCGCCGCGCACATCTGGGGCCTCAGCCAAGACGAGTATCTGCGTGTCGCCGATACCTGGCCGCACAATCCCAAGGGCGAGATCACCATGGGCTTCAAGCTGGAGAACCGCCGCTCCGCTATGGCGGCTGAGCAGCTTATGGCGGTGAAAGGCCTGGCCTTTGCCGAACCCGGTCCCAGCGACAATGGCTGGTCCCACCTGCAGTGGGATGCGATCCGGGGAGATTTGACGCGGGAACAGCGCGCTGCCCTGCCGGCTTCCAAACGCTTGGCGGAAGACCTGGAGCGTATCCGCCTCGCGGCTAAGGCGAACCACATCCAATGGCTGGGCAATGGCCCTCCCGGCGCAACCCCCCAGCAAGAGATCGATCAGGGAAGGCGTATGGGCCCCGCCGGTACCGAGGAGCGCGTCCAAGCCGACCGCCTCTATACCAAGCGCAAGATGCCGTATTGAGAGCCACGTCCTGCGAAGCAGGTGAGCAGGTCCAGTGGACCTGCGAAAGTGGCGAGCGCCGCGAGCTTGGGCGAGCGGCCGTGGGAGGCGCTCCGCGCGTTGCCTACGCTGTCGCTAGGCAACCCTGCTCGGATGACCAAAATCTCTCGCGCTGTTAAAATCAGTTGATCTTGAGCGCCCGGGCCGCGGTGTCGAACGCGGTCTGGGCGTCGGCATTGCCGGCAAAACTCTTGCGCGCCGTCGCCAGCGCTTCTTTCGCCTTCTCGGTTTCGCCCAGCACACTATAGGCGCGCATCAACCGCACCCAGCCCAAGGCATCATTGGGATCGGCCTTCAGCCGCGCCGCCAGCATGTCGACCATGGCGCGGGGATTGGGCGCGCCGCCAGGCCCCACCGATTGCGAAGTCAAAATAGCGATCCTGTCGACTAGCAACTGATGCAGCGGCGCGGTCACCGGCGTGTCGGCCAGCAGGCTCTGCCAAAGCTGAATGGCGCCGGCGCGGTCATTATGCGCCGCCTTGGCCAGCCCCAGGTAGAACCGCGCGGGCGCATTGGAAGGATCGGCGCGCAGCGCCGCGATGAAAGCGGCTTCGGCTTCCGGCGGCACGGCGCCCTCATTGGCCAGCACCAGAGCCTCGCCATAGGCCGCATCCAGCGTGGCGTCGCCCTGGCCGGTCAATTCGATCACCTTGGCGAGGGCCTTGGCGCCATCGCGCGGATCCCTGGCCTCCATGTAGGCCTGCCCCAGATAGCGCCAGGCGCGCGCATCACCCGGATATTGGCGCACCCGCTTGATCAGAAAAGGCACCAGCCCGCTCACTTCACGGGTGTTGAGACCGCTGGCTTCGCGCTGCGCCAGATGCGGGCGGCCCACAAGGTAATAGGCCCCGCCCCCGACCCCTAGGATGAGCAACGCGGCGGCGGCCAGCAGCAGGGCGCGGGTCTTTTTCTGCTGGATACGCAGCAACGGTACAATCGCGAAAGCGATGGCCAGTGCCGCGATCAAGACAAAAGCAATGACGGGAACAGCGCTCACTATTGGCCTCTATATTTGTTACGTACCAGCGCCACGATCATGCCGCGGATGGTGCGCGCCTGCTGATCGGTCAGGCCGGACCGCAATATCATGGCGCGGATGTTGCGCACCATGGCGTCCTTCTTGGCGGGAGGAAAGAAAAACCCGCCCGCGCCCAGCTCATGCTCCAGATGCTCGAACAGGTCCACCAGTTCCTGGCGGTTGGCGGGCACCGCAATGGTGCGCCGGGTGCGGGAGGCCGGCGTCGCATCGGCCGATTTCAGCCATTCATATCCCAAGAGCAGCACCGCCTGGCCCAGGTTCAGCGACGAGGCTTTGATTTCCGTCGCCTTGACCCGCGGCAGCGGCGCGGTGGGAATGGTGATCAGGGCGTCGCACAGCGAAATCTCGTCATTGTCCAAGCCGGCGCGCTCGCCGCCGAACAGGATGGCGGTTTTCAGGCCGGCATCCGACGCCTGCCGCAGCCGCCGCATCGCGGCCTCTGGTGTCAGGACTTCGCGGGTCACATCCCGGCCCCGCGCCGTGGTCGCCAGCACCAGTTGAAAATCGGCCAGCGCCCGGGGCGCATCGGCATGGATCTGGGCACCGTCCAGAATATCGCCCGCGCCGCTGGCCAGGATCTGGGCCCGGTCGTTGGGCCATTCCATCTTGGGGGCGATCAGACGCAGGTCCGACAGGCCGAAATTCTTCATCGCCCGGGCGGCGGCCCCGACATTTTCGCCCATCTGAGTGTGGGACAGGATGACGGCAGGTGGGATCATGATCGCTTTGCAGGGGGACGCTTTGACGGGCCGGTTTTGCCGGGCTAAACGAGGCTCGCTATAGCCCCTCCTGCGCCAATATTCGAGCCCACAAAGGAAAGACGCGTCATGGAAAAGATCAAGGTCGCCAATCCGATCGTGGAGCTGGACGGCGATGAGATGACCCGCATCATCTGGGACCTGATCAAGAAAAAGCTGGTCCTGCCCTATCTGGACGTGGACCTGCATTATTACGACCTTTCCATCGAGAACCGCGATGCGACCTCCGACAAGGTCACGGTCGATGCCGCCGAGGCGATCAAGAAATACGGTGTGGGCGTGAAGTGCGCCACTATCACCCCCGACGAGCAGCGGGTGGAGGAATTCAAGCTCAAGAAGATGTGGAAGTCGCCCAACGGCACCATCCGCAACATCCTGGGCGGGGTGATCTTCCGCGAACCGATCATCTGCAAGAATGTGCCGCGCCTGGTGCCCGGCTGGACCCAGCCCATCGTGGTGGGCCGCCATGCTTTCGGCGATCAATATAAGGCCACCGATTTCGTCTTTCCGGGAAAAGGCACCCTGTCGATCAAGTTCGTCGGCGACGACGGCAAGACCATCGAGCATGAAGTGTTCAAAGCGCCGGGCGGCGGCGTCGCCATGGCGATGTACAATCTGGACGAATCCATCCGCGAATTCGCCCGCGCCTCGATGAATTATGCCCTGGCGCGCAAGTACCCGCTCTATCTCTCCACCAAGAACACCATCCTCAAGGCCTATGACGGCCGCTTCAAGGACCTGTTCCAGGAAATCTTCGACGCCGAATTTGCCGACAAGTACAAAGCGGCGGGCATCACGTATGAGCATCGCTTGATCGACGACATGGTGGCCAGCGCGCTGAAATGGAGCGGCGGCTATGTCTGGGCCTGCAAGAATTACGACGGCGACGTGCAGTCCGACACGGTGGCGCAGGGTTTCGGCTCACTGGGCCTGATGACGTCGGTGCTGTTCACCCCCGACGGCAAGACGGTGGAAGCCGAGGCCGCGCATGGCACGGTGACGCGCCATTATCGCGAGCATCAGAAGGGCAAATCCACCTCGACCAATTCCATCGCCTCCATCTTCGCCTGGACGCGCGGGCTTGCCCACCGCGCCAAGCTGGACAGCAACGACAGGCTGGCCAAGTTTGCTTTGACCATGGAAAAGGTTTGCGTCGACACGGTCGAGCAGGGCTTCATGACCAAGGATTTGGCGCTGCTGGTCGGGCCGGATCAGAAATGGCTGACCACGGAAGGCTTCCTCGACAAGGTCGACGAAAATTTGAAGAAGGCGATGAGTTAAGTTCTGGCGCGGGTAACCGCGCCCGCGCTTATTCTGCTGCCGAGCGCGATGCTCGCTTCTGCTCATACATCGCCTGGTCGGCGCGGGCCATGGCCAGGTCGGGGTTGTCGCCGGATTTCAGCTCGAAGGCGCCATAGGCAAAAGTGACGGGAATCGACTGGCCGTTCCATGCCACGGGCGAGGCTTCCAGCGCAGCCGCCAGGGCGTCGGCTTTCTTCTGGGCCTGTTCCTGGTTGGCGTGCGACAGCAGCACGCCGAATTCATCGCCGCCCAGCCGTCCCACGCAATCGCTGTCGCGCACATGGGAGGAAAGCACGGTGGCGAAATGGGCCAGCATGGCGTCGCCCGCGGCATGACCATAGGTGTCGTTGGTTTTCTTCAGATAGTTGAGATCGAAATAGACCAGCGAGGCCGGCGTGTTGTAGCGGCCGGCGGCGGAAATATAGCGCGTCAGTTCGCGCACAAAGGCGCGGCGGTTGAGCAGCGGCAGCATGCCGTCCTGGTCGGCGGTCTTTTCCACGTCTTCCAGCCGCTGGCGGGTCTGGGTCAACTCGCGGCGCAAATTGTCCACTTCGCTCATCAGCCCCATGATGGCGTCGCGCACCCTGGGGGTGAATTCGCTTTCGGGGATGCCCAGCACACTGGCGGAAGGGGCCACCGCATCCACGCTGGTGGTGCTGTCCGTGGCCTCGATCCGGCGCGCATAGGCTGTCTGGGCCACCGACCGGGTTGCACGTATGGGGCTGTTGCGTTCGATCTTCACGGGGTCCCGCCAGTTCTTGGCCCGGCAAAACTAGGCCGGGGCCGTTTAACACTGCGTTTATGATCCCCAACGAATGGTTAACGGCCTGTAAATCAGTACTTTCCTTGGGCTTTTTGGTGCCTATACTGCGCCGCTTCGTTGGAGCATCGCATGGCGAATCGAAGCGCTTCCTTAAAAACTGCCGCGCGACGCGCGGCGGGGCTCCCCAAAACACCAAAAGCGTCCGTCGGCATCATCATGGGTAGCCAGTCCGACTGGAACACCATGCAGGCCGCCGCCCATATGCTGGATGCGCTGGGGGTCGGCCATGAAACCCGCATCGTCTCGGCCCACCGCACCCCCGACCGTATGAGCGCCTATGCCAAGGGTGCCGAAGCCCGCGGCTTGAAGGCGATCATCGCCGGCGCCGGCGGCGCGGCGCATCTGCCGGGGATGGTGGCGGCCATGACCACCTTGCCGGTGCTGGGCGTGCCGGTGGAAAGCCGCAGCTTGAAGGGGCTGGATTCGCTTCTGTCCATTGCCCAGATGCCGGGCGGTGTGCCGGTGGCGACTTTTGCCATCGGTGAGGCCGGCGCCAAGAATGCGGCGCTGCATGCCGCCGCCATCCTGGGCCTGTCGGATGCGGGTGTGAAGAAGCGGCTGAACGCCTGGCGCGCGAAGCAGACCCGGTCGGTCGCCAAAAGCCCGAAATGAAAACACACGGCAAGCCGGTGCCGCCTGGCGGCACCATTGGTATTGTTGGCGGCGGCCAGCTTGGCCGCATGCTGGCGCTTGCGGCCGCGCGTCTGGGGCTGAAGACCTGCATCTACAACGACACGACAGACGCGCCGGCCTTCCAGGTCACGCCGCATTCGCTGGTCGGGCCTTACGACGATCTGAACATGCTGGCCACATTTGCCGAGGTTTGCGACGCGGTGACGTTCGAGTTCGAAAATCTTCCTGCCCATGCCATCGCGCATCTGGCGGAGCGCGTTTGGGTAGCGCCTGGCGCCCATGCTTTGGCGATCACCCAGGACCGGCTGAGCGAAAAAACTTTTGTCGAGAAACTGGGGCTGAAAACCGCGCCATTTTTCGAAGTGTCGTCGGCGGTGCAGGCGCGCGAGGCTTTCGGCAAGTTGCAAGGCTGCGGCGTGCTGAAAACGCGGCGCTTCGGTTATGACGGCAAGGGTCAGGCGAAAGTGGCCAGCGCCGAGGAAGCGGCGAAGGCCTATGAAAGCTTCAAGGGTGCGCCCGCGATTCTGGAAGGCTTTGTGGATTTTTCCTATGAGGCCTCGGTGGTGGCGGCGCGCGGTGCGGGCGGCGCCTTTGCCGCTTACGATCCGCCGGAAAACGAGCACGAGAATCATATCCTGCGCCGTTCCACGGTGCCGTCGCGCCTGACGCCGGCGCAGACGGATGAAGCCAAACGGATCGCCAAGGCGATCGGCGATGCCCTGGACTATGTCGGTGTCTTTGCGGTGGAATTGTTCGTGGGCAAGGGCGGCGAACTGCTGGTCAACGAGATCGCGCCGCGCGTTCACAACACCGGCCATTGGACCATCGAGGCCTGCCAATGTTCGCAGTTCGAGCAGCATATCCGTGCCGTGGCGGGATGGCCGCTGGGCGACCCCGCCCGTCACGCCGACGCGGTGATGGAGAATATCATCGGGGCGGAGGCGCATGCCTGGGAAGCCCTGGCCAGAACCGGCGCCCTGCATCTCTATGGCAAGACGGAAGCCCGCCCGGGGCGCAAAATGGGACACGTTACGCGGCTTAAGCCGCGTAACCATTAAATAAACCGGCGCGGCTTAAAGCCGTTGACGAAGGCGTGATCACACCATAGTTTCCCGCGCCATGAACATGACCACGCGCCCGTCTTCCAAAAAGACCACCAAGCCTTTTGGGGCTGGGATCGCGCGCGCTTAAGCAAAGGCAAGGCCGAACACCCAAGCCCCGCTCCAAACCGGACGGGGCTTTTTTTCTGGAGTTGAGAGATGAAGAACAAAAATGTGGCAATCGTCGGTGCCACCGGCGCCGTTGGCCGCGAATTCATCGGCTGTATTGAAAGCCGAGGCATTCCTCTGGCGTCGTTGAAGCTGCTGGCATCGGCCAGGTCGGCGGGCAAGACCCAGAGTTTCCGCGGCCAGGAACTGGTGGTCGAGGAACTGAGCGAAAAGGCTTTTGACGGAGTGGACATTGTCTTGTTCTCGGCCGGTAGCGGCATTTCCAAGCACTATGCGCCGCTGGCGGTGAAAGCCGGCGCGGTGGTGGTGGACAATTCGTCTGCCTTCCGCACCGATCCCGCGGTTCCGCTGGTGATTCCGGAAATCAATGCCCACCGCATCGCCGGTCACAAAGGCATCATCGCCAATCCCAACTGCGCCGCGATCACCACCATGGTGCCGCTATGGCCGGTGCACCGGGTGAACCCGGTGCGCCGCTTGATCATCTCCACCTATCAGGCGGCGTCGGGCGGCGGCGCGGCGCTGATGGAAGAACTTGAGCTTTCCACCCGCGCCTATCTGGACGGCAAGGACTATCCCCCCAAGGTGGTGAAGTATCCCTATGCCTTCAATCTTTTCAGCCACAACACGGCCATCGACATGGCCACCGGCTATAACGACGAAGAGAGCAAGGTCATCAAGGAAACCAAAAAGATCTTTGAAGACGACCGCATCGCGGTCAGCGCCACCTGCATTCGCGTGCCGGTGCTGCGCGCCCATTCCGTCTCCATGACGTTCGAGTGCGAGCGCCCCATCACGCCCGGGGAGGTCAAAGCATTGCTGACGGGCGCACCGGGCGTGCGCATCGTGGACGACTGGGCCAACAATTATTTCCCCATGCCCAAGGATGCGAGCGGCCAGGACGATGTGCTGGCGGGGCGCATCCGCACCGATCTGTCCGATCCATCCGGAAAGTCGATCAGCATGTTTGTAGCGGCGGATCAGCTGCTCAAGGGGGCGGCGCTCAACGCGGTGCAGATTGCGGAGTTGCTCTGATCGTCTTGTCATTCCCGCGCAAGCGGGAATCCAACTTGGATCAACGCCAACGCTCGACGAAAGTTGGATTCCCGCTGGAGTTTATACTCCGGCCGCGCATCGCGCGGACCGGGGTACGGGCATGACAAAAAGGGTTATTTTGCCTTCGGTTTGCCCCAATCGGCGAAGGCGGGAAAGTTCGAGAGGCCTTCCTTGGCTTTGGCCTTGAACTTCTCGAACTGCATCACATTCTCGATGCGGGCGGCCAGAAATTCGTCAGTCGGTTTTTCATCCTCGCTGGTGTCATTGAACCAGCGCAGGGCGGTGGAACCATAGACCCCGGCCAGGATGCCGCGCTTGGTATAGAAGTTGAAATCGGTGGAGGTGTCACCGGCGGCCCGCCACATCGCATCCACAGTGCGGTACATCAGCTTGGCGCCCAGCGCGGCATGCATGGGCAGCGACAGCAGGGCGGCGGCGCGCCGCGCGGCTTCCTTTTGCGGCTTCAGGACCATCAGTCTCGTCTTTACCGCGGTGGCGATGCGTTCGCGGATTTTCATGGCCTTCAGATCCATCGCCGCCAGCCGTTTTTCCATCTCCGCGTCGGCCCAACTGGAATAAAATTCGATCAGGCCAAGGGGGCCGTTTTCAAACAGGCGCGCCAGATCGGACTTTGCGATGCCGGCCTCCAGGCCTGCCTTCTGCAACAGCTGATCGGTAAAGCCGTCGAACGCGGCATGGGGAAGGCTTGCTGCCAGTACCGCTTCGCGCATTTGTCCATCCTCCATTTTTTTGGACTGCACATCTGCGCTTTTTGCTTCCACATCTGGCTTGGGCGCGGCTTTTTTTCGTGCCGGTTTCTTGGCGGGTTTTTCGGGCATGTCGCTCATGTTGCCACCTGGAAATGACGCATTTCCGATTCAAAGATCAGCTTTGTCATATCGTCCATGCGCGAGGGATAAAGCCGCCCCTCCAAATGATCGCATTCATGCTGCACCACCCTGGCATGAAAGCCGCGCGCCACCCGTTCGATCTTTTCTCCGTCGATCCCCAGGCCGCGATAGCGGATATGAACCGGCCGCTCGACCCAGCCCCGCAACCCCGGAACCGACAGGCAGCCTTCCCAGCCGCCCTCCTTTTGCGGCCCCAAAATCTCGATTTCGGGGTTGATCAGCACAGTCATGGGGGCGGTGTGGTCGAACCGCTCCTGATCGGCCAGATCGGGGTCGGCGCGGTCGTCAGGGGCCTGGAACACTACCACCCGAAGCGGCACATGGACCTGGGGAGCGGCCAGTCCGGCGCCGTTCGCATCTAGCATGGTTTCCACCATGTCATTGATCAGGCGGCGAATTTCCGGCGCTTTGGGGTCGGGAACGGCCCTGGCGGGAAGGGCCAGGACGGGATGGCCCATGCGGGCGATTTTCAGAATTGCCATGTCCCGAAATATGACCCCGTGGGCGGACCGGGCCAAGGGTGGGGGACGGTTAATTTCCGTGGGTAGACAGGCAAAATGCCGTCTGGTATCACCCGCGCCTCTTAAATTTCCAGCCGGAGCCCCGCTTTGCAGATCATCGTCCGCGACAACAACATCGACCAGGCGCTCAAGGCGCTGAAAAAGAAGATGCAGCGCGAAGGCATTTTTCGGGAGATGAAGCTGCGCGGCGCCTATGAGAAGCCCAGCGAAAAGCGGGCGCGTGAGCGCGCCGAGGCCGTGCGCCGCTACCGCAAGCTGCAGCGCAAGCGCATGCAGCGCGAAGGGCTTATTCCGCGCTAAATTGCTGAACCAGAATTTGAAGAAGCCGCCCCGCCGCCCCCCTGGTGGGGCGGCTTTTTTATTTGGTCGCACGGGCGACGTCGGCACGCTGTCGCTACCGACCGCTTCGCTTGCCTGCCCGCTGCTCCGCCGGGCGGCTTTTTTGTTTTCGATCTCAAGCTTAAGCTTCTCCAAACGGGGAGGGGCTGGTGATCAGTTTTGAAGGGCCGGTAACGGCGCGTGAAATCGCCAAGCGCGCCTGGCTCAGTTTGCGTGCCGCGTTCCGCGCCATGCCGCTGCTGTTTATCGTCACCCTGGCGCTGGGTGCGGCATTTGGTACGGCGGTTCTGGGCATCGCGCCGGTCGATGCCGCATTGACTTTTCTCAAGTTTGAAGACTTCAAGCTTGAGACGCTCAGCACTTATTTGGGCGCTTACATTCTGGCCGTGCTGTTCTGGTCGGCATTGGTTGTGCCGCTGGCGGTGGGAATCCACCGATTCATTCTGCTGAACCAAACCCGCTTGGCGCGCTCCGAGTTACGGAATTTTTTCTTCTGGCTGGCCGGATTGCTGCTGGCGGTTCTGGCCGCGCGGGCCTTCTGCCTGTTGATGGCCTCGGTGTCTTTCGTTCGGTCGCTTTCGGAAATCCTGGTTACTATCGGCGCGCTGATCGTCGCGGTGCAGATCTCGCTGATTTTCCCCGCCATCGCCATCGGTGTACCGGCGGCCAGCACGGAACAGCGCCTGGATTCCGGTTTTCGGATGGCGGAAGGAAATTTTTGGCTGCTGCTGCGAACCCTACTGCTGACCCAGCTGCCGCTGACTATCCTGAGGGCGGTGCTGATGCGGATTTCCGCCGGACCGCCGCCCGGCGCGCTGGTGCCCGGCCAGGCTCTTGCGCCGCCGCCGCCCGTGACGCCGCTGCGATTGATCGCGGCGGGCATGACGGGCGCAACCAGCATCGTCGCTATCGCGCTTCTGGCCGCAACGCTTTCCTGGCTCTATGCCGCCAAACGTAAAGACTAAGGCTTTTTCGCCGTCTTGCGCTTGCGCGTGATGTAATAGGTTGCCGCCGCGCCGACGGCCGCCGCGCCCAAGAGCAGCAGCACGCCACCCGGCCCGATGGTCATGGTCTTTTCGGCCAGGTCGGTGGCGGTGATCGCCACATCGTCAACGACCTGTTCAACCTGTTGTTTTTTTCTGCGCCAGAACATTTGCTTCAGGTGCAATCGGCACAGACCGCGACTTCGACCGTGACATGGGACAGGTCGGGATAGCGGCGGCGCAAGGTGGTCTTGACGGATTCGGCGCTGATCGCGTCGGGTGAAATCAGCGAGACGATCAACCCACGATGGCCCGGGCCCAGCCGCCACAGATGCAGGTCGGGAATGCGCGCCTTGAGCTCGCCTTCCAGAAAGGCGCGGATTTCATCGGACTGCTTGGGATCGGCATCGGCGTCCAGCAGCACCATGGCGCTGTCGCGGATCAATCCATAGGCCCATGAGGCAATGACAAGGGCGCCTACCAAGCCGCTGAGGGGATCCAGCATCCCCAGCCCGAAATAATATCCTGCAGCCAGCGCCACAATGGCGAGCACGCTGGTGGCGGCATCGGCCAGGACATGCACATAAGCGGCGCGCATATTGTTGTCATGGCCGTGGGAATGTCCTTGTGAAGGCCCATGAGAATGCCCATGGGAATGATTGTCTTTCAGGATCAGCGCGCTGACCAGATTGACGCCAAGGCCGATGCAGGCGATCAGCAGTGCGTCGCCATAGCGTACGGTGACAGGCGCAACCAGGCGCTCAACCGATTCCACCGCCACGGCAATCGCGGTGACGCCCAGCAGAATGGCGCTGGAAAAAGCCGCAAGGTCGCCGAATTTTCCCGATCCGAAGGTGAAGCGGCCACTTCCCGAATGACGCCGCGCCAGCCAATAGGCGCCCGCCGCCAGGCCCAAGGCCCCCACATGAGTTGCCATATGGGCGGCGTCGGCGAGCAGCGCCATGGAGTGATAGGCGAGCCCGCAGACAGTCTCCACCACCATGAAAAGGGCGGTGACGATGGCGGCCCATTTGGCGCGCGTCTCGGCATGGCTGTGGCCGTGGCCCAGAAAGACATGGTCGCGGGTCCAGATGCCGTGACCATGGGCGTCTTCCTGAGCATGTCCGTGGTCATGCCCGTGATCGTGGCCATGCGAATGGCCATGGTCATGCCCATGATCATGGGAGTGACCATGCCCATGACCATGCAATGTGTGGTCGTGCACCATGGCGGCAGTTTAGAGCGTTATGGATAAAAAATCGCTAGGCGAATGCGCCAAAAAGCGGCAGCAGGGCGCTTGCCGCGACCAGTGCGCCGACCAACAAAAGCCGGGGATGTCGGATAGGGCGTCCGTAAACCATCATGCCACAGCAAGTAAGCCGCTTCGCCCGGTTTACAAGCCTGCCAAAATGCCGCGCCTTGCAGTTTTTTACAGGGGCTGGGGTGTGCGGCAGGTGAAATTTTCAGCCCGGTTGCTGTCACCGCGCCCGCCATAGCGCGCTTCCAGCGGATAACGGCAGATGGGGCGGGTGGCGGTCACGTCTTTCGCATCGTTAACGTGCGCGCCGATGAACAGCGACGGCGCCTGGTTTTTTGTCACCCACATATCCAGCGCCTTGACCATGTCGTGATCGGCGTCGTCCTTGATGGGCGCGCCGGTGGCGCCGCCGATATGGGAGAAGCCGGGACCGCCGCCGCAATGGCCCATGCCCGCCAGCGCGAAGAAGCGGAAGAAGCCGTCAGCCTTCTCCTGGCCATAGCGGGCGACGACGCGGTCATAGAAATCCACATCCATCATCGGGGTGATCACCGGGTCCGCCCAGCCCTGGAAGAAGATGAACTTGCCGCCGCGCGCCTTGAAGCCATCCAGGTCGGGCTTTTCATCATAGACATCCGCAAGACTCGAGCCCGATACTTTCGTTGCCAGCGCTCGCTCGGTGTCGCGATCGAAATCGAAATTCACATTCTGGAAATTTGGGTCTTGGAAGACAGCCTGGCGCCAGAAATCCCAACTGCTGCCGCCCGGCGTTGGGCCGCCGCTCTGCGCCAGCCAGCCCAACTCGCCGCCGCGCACCTGGCCCGGCATTAACACCGTGCCGTCGGACTTTTTCGCGCCCGCATAGATATGGCGTGCCGCTTCCACCTGCACCGGCGTCAGGCATTCGCCCCTGTTGGTGTCACCGCATTGGAATTGGACGGGATCGACTTTGCAGCGGCGCGGATCGGCGATGACGCCATCCTCCAATCCATCCAGTCTATCGCAGGCCTTGATCATGCCGCGGTTCAGCACTGCCACGCTTTGCGCGGTGAGAGCGCTCTGGTCTTTCATCGCCGGCATGCTGTTCCAGGTGTGACCGAACATCAGCGCCGTCCATTTCCACGGCGCCGCGCCGCCGACCATGCCGTCATAGTCGGACGGAAAGCGTGTTGCTTCCATGATGGCGTGATGGCTGCCGGCCGAGCAGGAGATGAAATAATTCTTGCCCGCCGGCTTGCCGTAGAAGACGGCGACGGTTTTCTTGGCGGCGATGGTGGACAGGTGCAGCGCCCGCCACGCCCAATCAACCATCTTTTCCGGATGCTTGTAGGCCCAACTCAGCCCATGTTCGCCATTGGCGCCGTCCACATGACCATTGTCGGTGGACATGGTGGCGTAACCGCCTAGCAGCGCCTCGCGCATGGGCCCGGGCGAAATCGCGCCGGCGCTGCCGCCCGAACCCTCGCCGCGGAACTTGCCGTTCCATAGGGATGCCGGCGGCAGCCAGACTTCAAAACCGATATGGGAATCGGCCGTCGGCGTGGCCAGTCCGACGACCCGGCAAAAGGGGTTGCTGACCTTGGTGGTGCCCACCGTGCCGCCTTCGGCCATGTACTCGGCGCTCTGGATTACCGTGCGGGGTGCGATGGTTCGACCCGCAAGGGTGGCGCAGCTTGCCGCATCGCCCTGACCTTGTGTTGGCTTTGCGGCTTGGCTGCTGGCGGCCAGCGCCGGCAGCAGGGCCGCGACCGATACGAATGTCCTGAGATATCCCATGGCTTCCCCTTATTTCCGTCTGCCGCGGATTGGGCGGGACTCTCCGCGCGGTATGGCGCTCCGTCAAGCTCCTCTCAATTTGAGAGAGATTGGCTGTCCGCGGGCACGGCGCAGACGAAATTCGCCGCGTCATTGCTGTCGCCCGCACCCTTGTAATGGGCCTCTTGCGGGAAGGGGCAGAGCGGGCGGGTGCGGTCTGACGTCTTGCTCGCGTCCAGATGCGCCGCGATCAGGATGGTTGGCGCCTGATGGCGGATCACCCAGGCATCCAGCGCCGCCACCACGTCATGCTGTGGATCACGGATCAGCGCCGGGGTGGCGCCGCCGATATTGCCGGCGCCCGGCCCGCCCGAACAGTGACTGATGCCCGGCAGCATGAACATGCGAAGGAAGGCGTCGGTGGCGGCCCGGCCCTGTTGCGCCGCGATGTGGGAATAGAAATCCAGGCTGGCGAAGGGTGTGACCTGCTCGTCCGCCCAGCCATGATAGATGATGAGCTTGCCGCCACGGGCGCGGAAGGCCGAAAGATCCGGCTTCACGTTATAGATATCGGCGATGCGCATGCCCGCCCGAACCGTGGAAAGTCCGCGGTCGGCATCGCGGTCGAAGTCGAAATCGATATTGTGGAATTGCGGGTCCTGGAAAACCGAATAGCGCCAGAAATCCCAGCTGGAGCCGCCAGGGGTCGCGCTCGCCCACATCTGCGGCCATTTCAGCTCGCTGCCGCGGGCAAAGCCCTGGAACAGCGCCGTGCCGTCGGATTTGTGGACGCCCTTATAGATGCGGCCCGCGGCATCGATCTGGGCCTGGGACAGGCAGGCATCGGCGGCGCTGCCGGGCTTGCACAGAAGCGTGGCCGGTTCGAAGCGGCACCGGCGCGGGTCCGAGATCACGCCATCCTCCAGCCCGTCCAGCCGGTCGCAGGCGGCGATGACGGCCTTGTTGAGGATCGTGGTGCTCTCAGCGGTCAGGGCGCTTGCGTCCTTCAAAGCGGCCATGCTGTTCCAGGTGGCGTTGATCATTTGATTGGCCCAATGCCAGGCCGGAGCGCCGGCGACGATGCCGTCATAATCGGCCGGATAGCGGCTCGCTTCCATCAAGGCGTGATGGCCGCCCTGGGAACACCCCACGAAATAGGACTGGCCGGCCGCGCGGCCATAAAAACTGCGCACCACCTGCTTGGCAGCCACGGTGGAGACGTGCATGGCGCGGAAGGCGAAATCCAGCATCTTCTCAGGGTGCCCAAGCGCCCAGGTCTGTTCACTGCCGCCATTCTTCTGGCTGGTGTCGGTGATGTGGCCATTGTCGGTGGACATGGTGGCATAGCCGGCCTTCAGCGCTTCCAGCATGGCGGGCCTGGAGATCGACCCTGCGCTGCCGCCTGAGCCTTCGCCCTGGAACTTGCCGTTCCACTGCGCGGCAGGCGGCAGCCACACTTCAAAGCCGATATGGGAATCCTTGGTCGGCGTGGCGACGCCAATGACGCGGCAGAAAGGGGTGGCGACCTGGGTGGTGCCCATGCTGCCGCCATCGGGCAGATATTCGGCGCTTTCGATTTGGGTGTTGGCGGCGATGGTCTTGCCGGCGAGTGCCGCGCAACTGGCGGCGTCGCCCGGACCGGGAGCAGGCTTGGCGGCCTGGCTGCTGGCGGCGAGCGCCGGCAGCAAGACAACGACCGACGCCAATGTGCGAAGATGCCCCATGCGTGCCCCCAATATTATTTTGGGGAAGTGTCTCTTGGCGCGAGTTAAGCGTCAAGCACAGGCCAGTCTCCCCTGCGCGTGCGCAGCACGCAGGCGGGGGAGGGTGAGTAGCGGCAGTGTACGAACGTAGCACCGCTTAGGTGCGAAGGCCGGAGGGGGTAAAAAACTTCAAGTTGGCGGCGGTGAGTGCAAATAGCTCTGCACCAGCGAGCCGGCAATCAGGCGCCAGCCGTCCACCAGCACAAAGAAGATCAGCTTGAAGGGCAGCGAGATGATCACCGGCGGCAGCATCATCATACCCATGCTCATCAGGATCGAGGCCACTGCCATATCGATGATCAGGAAGGGTACGAAGATCAGAAAGCCGATCTCAAAGCCGCGCTTGAGTTCGCTCAGCATGAAGGCGGGCGCCAGCGTCGTCACCGCGACCTGGGCGGGATCGCTGGTGGGCTTCTGCTTGGCCATGTCGGAGAACAGCTTGAGGTCTGCGTCGCGCACATGCGCCAGCATGAATTTCTTCATCGGCACCAGCGCCTGGATGAAGCCCTGCTCTGTGGTGACGGTATTGTTCATCATGGGCAGGATGCCCTGATGATAGGCATCGGTGAGCGTCGGCGTCATCACAAACAGAGTAAGGAACATGGCCAGCGACACGATCACGCTGTTGGGCGGCGATTGCTGCAGGCCCATTGCGGTACGCAGCAGCGACAAGACCACCACGATGCGCACAAAGCTGGTCATCATGATGATGATCGACGGCGCGATGGAAAGCACGGTGATCAGCGCCACGATCTGAAGCATGCGGTCGGTGAACAACCCGCTGCCGTTCAGGTCGATCGACAGACCGCCATTTGCGGGCGCCGTTGTGGCGGTTGGCGCGGTTATCGCAGCCTGGGTGTTGGCGGGGGCCATGCGCAGCGGCGCGGCCATGGCGGCATGGGGTGTCGCGATAGCCAGAAACAACAGGAACGGCAGCAGGCGCTTCAGCCAGGTCATGGCGCGCTCGCCGTCTTGGCAGGAATGCCGCTTTCGATCACCGAGGCGCCATCGGGCCCCGACAGGATCAGATGTTCGACATTATCGCGCCGCAGGATGAGCAGGCGCTGGCGCGGTCCCACCATCAGCGTTTCCATTACCGCCAGACGCTTGACGCTGGCGGCTTTGGTCACGCCCGGCACGCCGAAGCGGCGTGCCAACAGGCCGGCGCCGCCGACCATGGCAAGCACCAGCAGCAGGGCGCCGAAGTAACGAAGAAGATCCAAAAATTCCACTCTAATTCTTTCTCGCGTTTCGCCGAAGCCGCACCGGTATCGTTCTTCAGCAAGAGCGTTCTTTCGTCGAAACGCTCCGGGGGCATTAACGGCGATCAACCTTAATCGCGGGTTAAAGCGCGGCAGATTGTGCCCGGCAAAAACTGCGCTGCGTTAAGTCGTGCTTAAGCATGGCGGGCGCAGGCTCGCCTCGAAATCAGGGCTAACGAAAGGTTACCGCGATGGACCTGCAAGATTTGCCGCTCATGTCGATGCTGCGCGAGCGCATGACCTGGCTGAATCAGCGTCAGGATCTGCTTTCGCAAAATGTCGCCAATGTCGATACGCCCCGCTATGTCGCACGCGATCTCAAGCCGCTGGAATTCGACCAGATGCTGGGCGGGTCGGCCCGCTCCGGCACGGCGATGATGACAACCGATGCGCGTCACATTTCCTTGTCGCAGTCGCACGGCGGAAAGTTCGAGGATCATGAGACGCCCGACCAGGAGTTCAATCCCAACGGCAATGCCGTGTCCCTGGAAGTGGAAATGATCAAGGTGACCGAAACCCAAGCCCAATATCAGGCCGCGGCCAACATTTATGCCAAGGCGATGACGATGATGAAAACAGCGATTGGCCGCTAGTGCAGCAACGTGATGGAATTTTTTAAAACAGGAGAATTGTGATGGACTTTTCAAAATCCATGGCCGTGGCCGCGTCCGGCATGCGGGCCCAGACCGACCGCATGAAGACCATTGCGGAGAATATCGCCAATGCGAATTCTACGTCACCCATCAAAGGCGGCGATCCCTATCGCCGCAAGATCGCGACCATCAAGCCCGATTTTGACCGTGAGCTGGACGCCACCCTCGTCAAGCCGGGAAAGCCCACGCCCGACAGAAGCGACTTTCGCAGCCAGTATGACCCCGGCAATCCCAATGCCGACAAGCAGGGCTATGTGAAGCTGCCCAATGTCGACAGCCTGGTGGAAATCCTGGATATGCGCGAGGCGCAGCGATCCTACGAAGCCGATTTGTCGGTGATGGAATCGACCAAGCAGATGTTGGTCAAGACCGTTGATCTTTTAAATAAGTAATGATGACCCCCTCCGCCCTTCGCAGCTTGCTTGGCGCTCCGGCTCACGCCTACGCGCTTGCAAGCGCTGCTACGGGCACCGCGTAAAGAAAGGAAAACATCATGGCCATACCCGCCGCCGCCGCTGCTGCCTACCGTGCCGCCGCCCAGATGGCGACGCCCGCCGCGTCATCCGCCATCGCGCCCGCCAATCTTCCCGGCGGCAACTTTTCCGACTTCCTGTCGGGAGCGATCAAAGACTCGGTCAATACCATGCGCGCCGGTGAACATGCCGCCAGCCAGCAGGTGCAGGGCAAGGCCAATCTGGTGGATGTGGTCCAGTCCGTGAATGCCGCGGAGATCACCTTGGACACGGTGGTCGCCGTGCGTGACAAGGTCGTGGCGGCCTATCAGTCCATCATGAACATGCCGATTTAAGAAGCGTCAGCGAGGGTTTCGTTTGCCGCGACTGTCAAACAGAGAGAGATTATGGATCCCGCCACAACAATCGATTTTGCCCGCTCCGCCATCCTGGTACTTCTGGAAATCATCGCCCCGTCCATGATTACCGCCCTGGTGGTCGGTCTGGCCATCGGCCTGCTCCAGGCCGTGACTCAAATTCAGGAACAGACCCTGGTCTTTGTTCCCAAGATCGTCGCCATCTTCGTGGTGCTGCTGCTGGCCCTGCCATTCGCGGGCGCCGCCATGAGCGGGCTGATGACCGACATCGCAACCCGCATTGCTGCTTATTAAGGGCCTTCGCAGCGCGAAGGCAGGAACAGTATGACCATCCACCTTCCCGCGCTGTCCGGCATGGTCCTGACCTACCTTCTGGTGTTCAGTCGCGTGGGCTCGATGGTGATGCTGCTGCCGGCACTCGGCGAGATGGGGGTTCCTTCGCGCGTGCGCCTGGTGCTGGCGCTCGCGATTGCGTTTGCGCTGACGCCGCAGGTCCAGAGCAACTATCCCGCCGTTTCCCCGCAGAGCACCATGGCCCTGGTTATTCTGATCGCGCAGGAGGTCACTGCCGGTGTCCTGGTAGGCGCCATGGCGCGCATCATCATGAGTGCGCTGCAGGTGGCGGGCTATTTGATTGCCACCCAGACGGGCCTGGCCTACGCCCAGACTATCGATCCCACACAGAATACACAGGGCGCGGTGCTGGGCAATTTCATGTCGCTGTTGGGCACCACCCTCATATTCATCACCAATCTGCACCATCTGGCCATCGGCGCCATCGCCGGCAGTTATCGCATGCTGCCGCCGGGCGGAACGCTGCCCGTGGGCGACATGGCGCAACTGGTCATCCAGCTCACATCATCTTCTTTTGCCCTGGGCTTCCAGCTTGCTGCGCCCTTTCTGGTATTCGGCTTCGCGGTTTATGCCGGATTGGGCGTCTTGGCGCGGCTGATGCCGCAATTGCAGATTTTCTTCGTCGCGGTGCCGCTGAACATCATGTGCGGCTTTCTGATCATGCTGGCGCTGATCGGTTCGCTGATGACAGTTTTCCTGACCTATTACGCCAACTCCATGGCGATATTTCTGTGATGCCTCAATCAGCTGCGCGATAGACGATAGAAAAAGCCCATGGCGGATGACCAGGACAAATCGCAACAGACCGAAGAGCCGACAGCAAAACGGCTCGAACAGGCGCGCGAGCATGGCGATGTCGTCAAGTCCACGGAGGTCACCACCTTTGTCCTGCTGGGCGGCGGTACCCTGGCCATCGCGATGTTCGGAAAATATACCGCCATGGAATTGGCGCGCTTTATGAGCCTGTTCCTGCAGCAACCCGATGCGATGCGTGTGGATGGCGCCGGAATTTCAGCGATGCTTCGGGATATCTTGCCGCAGCTCGCTTTTGCCATGGCGCCTTTCTTTGCGGTGCTGGTAGCGGCGGGCCTTGCCGGCCATATGCTGCAAAGTCGCCCGACAATCGCGTTCGACAAGATCACCATGGACTTTTCAAAGATCTCTCCCATGGCGGGATTCAAGCGTCTGTTCGGCGCGGAAGGCTGGATGAATCTGATCAAGGGCCTGGCAAAAATGGCCGTGGTGGGGGTGGCGATCTGGACCCAACTTTGGCCGGAACGCGGCGGGCTGGAATCCATTCTCAACCAGTCGACGACCGCCGTGATGGCCGACATGTCCCACCTTCTGTTCAAGGTGCTGATGGCCGCGCTGTCGGCATTGGCCGTGATCGCGGGGCTGGATTATTTCTGGCAGCGTATGCGCTTTATGGCGCGCAACCGCATGTCCAAGCAGGAAATCAAGGAAGAATATCGCCAGAATGAGGGCGACCCCACCATCAAGGCCAAGATCCGCCAGCTTCGCCATGAGCGCGCCCGAAAGCGCATGATGGCGGCGGTGCCCAGCGCCACGGTGGTGATCATGAACCCGACCCACTTTGCGGTGGCGCTGAAGTATGAAAGCGGCCAGATGGCGGCGCCGGTCTGCGTCGCCAAGGGCGTTGACGCGCTGGCCTTGCGCATCCGAGCCGTGGCCGAGGAAAATGACGTGCCGGTGGTGGAAAATGCGCCGCTGGCGCGCGCCCTGCACGCCGCGATCGAAATCGACGATCCGGTGCCGCCGGAACACTTCAAGGCGGTGGCGCAGGTCATTGGCTATGTGATGCGGCTGCAAGGCAAATTGCCAGCTCGGGCAAACTAAAAACCCCTTCTCCCCACACCCCGAGGCGCTGCAAGCTAACTGGGTATCGAGCGGTTGCCCGGCGCCTCGCCCAAGCTCGGCGCGCTCGTCGCTCGAATTGATCCGCAGGATCAATTCGTTCGCCTTTGGCGAATCGCTTCTCGCCATTAACTTTTTGCACAAACCGCTCCGAACAGCGTTCACGAGCCTCAAAAATCTATTAACAAATTCAGCCTGTTAACCCTTCGAAAGGATTGGTTAACCGAATCTTGTATTGTGGCGCCATGAGTATCGCTAAATCTATGTCTAACGTCCGTGTGGGCGTGCCTGCCGGACCTTGGCGCTGGGCAGCCTTGGGCTGTGTTCTGGTGGCTCTGGTCGCGGCGGGTCTTGCCGTCGCGGCGCCCCAGATCGCGGGGCTGGCGGGCCATGCGCTTCTGGGCGGGATCGCCCTGGTCGCGCTTCTATTTCTCTTTGCGGTGTGGCCGCGCGCCGGGCGCGGCACCCAGGACGCGCTGCTCGTAGCCGAGGCCGCCGCCAAGGCCAATATTGCCTGGGCCATCACCGGGGAAGACGGCGCGGTGCTGGATTGCAATCCGGTCTATCGCCGCATGGCGGGTGTCGGTGAAACCGAAACGCCACCACCGCCCGAGCTCGCGCTGGCGGGGGAGCCCAGTGCGGCGGTACTCTATCGCTTGTCACGCGATGCCGCCGAAGGGCGCGCACGCGAAGAGTCGTTCGTGGTGCTTCCGGGCCTCGAAATCGTTGCGGCCGTTCGCCCGCTGCCGGACAAACAGACAGCCTGGTGGTTTACCCCGCGGCTTGCCGCCAGCACGTCGCCTCAGCCGGTGTTGCAACGCCTGCGCGACACGGCATCCGAACTGAAGAAAATGCAGGAAGAGCCGGCTCCCGCCATGGCCATGGCGCAATCGGCCGGCGCACCGGCCGCGATGACGCCGCAGAATGTCGGCGCGCTGTTCCGCGATGCGCCCATGGGCGTGGCCCTTGCCGACGCTTCCGGCGTGATTGGCGATTCCAACATGGCGCTGGCCAGGTTTTTTGGCGTGTCGTCTTCGCTGACGGGCAGGAATTTCGGCACACTGGTGGACGCGAACGAGCGCGCCCAGGTCATGAATTTGATTGTTCGGGCCGCCAAAGGTGAAACCGGGCTGAAGGCGGTGGAACTACGCGGCATCAAGTCGGGCAGCGGCGAAGACCGTATGGCCGAACTCTCGGCGAGTTTCGTAGATGGCGGCAAGGCCGTTCTCTATCTATCGGATGTCTCCGAACAGAAATTGCTGGAGACCAAGTTCGCCCAGTCGCAAAAAATGCAGGCCGTGGGCGAGCTGGCGGGCGGCGTGGCGCATGACTTCAACAACCTGCTCACCGTCATCATCGGCAATTGCGAATTCCTTCTGATGCGCCATCTGGCGGGCGATCCCTCGTTCAACGAAATCAACGAGGTGCATCAAAACGCACTGCGCGCCGCGGCCCTGGTGAGCCAGCTTTTGGCTTTCAGCCGCAAACAGACCATGCAGCCCAAGGTGCTGGCGCTGGGTGAGGTGATCGGCGAACTGGCGCAGATGCTGCGCCGCCTGGTGGGTGAGGGCGTCACGCTGAATGTGGAGCGCGATCCGGATCTATGGTCGGTCCATGTCGACGAGGCGCAGCTGGGCAATGCCATCATCAATCTGGTGGTCAATGCCCGCGACGCCATGCCGTCGGGCGGCACCGTCACGATCCGCACCGCCAACCAGACGGTAAGCACACCCGCCGCGCTGGGAACCGCCATCATGCCGGCCGGCGACTATGTCCGCGTCGATGTCACCGATACCGGCACCGGCATGTCGAAGGAAATCCAGAGCAAGATCTTCGATCCCTTCTTCACCACCAAGCCGGTGGGCCACGGCACCGGGCTGGGCCTGGCCACGGTCTATGGCATCGTCAAGCAATCCGGCGGGTTTATCGATGTGGACAGCGAGCCGGGCAAAGGCACCAGTTTCAAAATCTGGCTGCCGCGGCGCAAGGTCGAGGCATCCGATGCCGCGCCTGTCGAGGTGGCCCCTGTTGCGGCCCGCGACGTCACCGGTCAGGACACGATTCTGCTGGTCGAAGACGAGGAAGCGGTGCGCAGTTTCGCGGCCCGCGCTCTGCGCATGCGTGGATACAATGTCCTGGAAGCCAGTGGCGGTGAGGAAGCGCTGGAGATCGTCAAGAGCGACAACACCAAAATCGACCTCATCATCACCGATGTGGTCATGCCCAACATGGATGGGCCCACCATGGTGCGCCACGTCAAGGAATTGAAGCCGGACCTGGCGGTGATTTTCATGTCCGGCTATGCCGAAGAGGCTTTCCGCCGCAACGATCAGAATTCTGAAGACATTCACTTCCTGCCCAAGCCGTTCGGCCTCAAGCAGTTGGCCGCCAAGGTCAAGGAAGTGCTCGCGGGCGCCGTGGCCGGGGGCTGAGTGCCGCACGAGAGTGCGCTTGCAATATAGGCGCTTCCCACTATGTTCCCGGCCTATGACAAAGCGTCACTCATTGATTTTATTGGCATTTCCACTGCTGCTGGCGGGCTGCACCGATACGGACTGGGATCATGCCCTCAGCTATAGCGGTCTTGAGGAAAAGGCGGCGCCGGCCGACGTGCCGCAGCGCCGCGCCGCGCCAAACCCGCAGCCCGCCGCGGCTGCCGCCGAGCCGACTGCCCGCGCGCAGGCCTCCGATGCGGATTTCTGCCGCTCCGTTGCGGCACAGGATGCATCCGCCGATGGCTTCGATCCTGCGACCCAGAGGCGGATATTTGCGCAGAGCTATGCGCAGTGTGCCGCGATCTACACCCGCTAGCGCGGTCTTTGGCCTAGCTTTTCTTAGCGAGCGAAGCGAGCTTAGAAAAGCTGGCCCCGCTTCGAGCCCGCGTAACGGGCGAGGGCGGTAGTCGCCTGAGTGCGTCGCGTTCATACGCTGACGCTATGAACCGCTCCTCGCTCCTGGCCGTTCATACGCTGTCGCTATGGACCCAAAAATCCTCGCGCTAGAATTTCGCTGAATTCTACGGTGCCAGGCTGAAGCGGTATTCGGTGATTTCCGTATAGACCGTGTCCTGCGGCAGGAGCGCGCTGGGAAAGCTGGGGACATTGGGCGCATTGGGAAAGGCCTGGGCTTCCAGCGCCACGGCGCTATGGATCGTATATCCCTTGATCACCCCAACGGTGGGCGGCGGATAGTTGGCGCTATAAACCTGCAGCCCCGCCTGGGTGGTCCATTCCTCCAGCGCCCGGCCCGACTTGGGATCTAACAGCCGCGCCGCCAGCCTCAGTTTTCCAGGCGTGCCGTTGATCGCGTAATTCTGGTCAAAGCCCTTGGCGAGCGCAATGGCGGGATCGGGATCGTTGATATGGGCGCCGATCGGCGTGGGGGTGCGGAAATCGAAAGCGGTGCCCGCCACGGCGCGCATTTCACCGGTGGGAACATTCTTGTCATCGCCGAAGGTGATGGCATCGGCGTTCACCGTCAGCAGCTGATCCAGGACCGAACCCGACAGCTCGCCGGCCATATTGAAATAGGCGTGATTGGTGAGGCTGATGACCGTGTCCTTGTCGCTGCGGGCGCGGTAGTTGATGCGCAACACATTGTTGCGGGTCAGGGTATAGGTCACCGTGACCCGCAGGGTACCGGGAAAGCCCATGGTGCCATCGCGATCCAGCAAGGAAAGAATCAGCTGCGGCTCGTTGCCGTACTTGGTCTCTGCCGACCAGACGCGTTCGTCATAAGGTTTGTCGCTGGCTGCCCCAAGGGCATTGGCGCCGCGCGAGATGTGATAGGCGACGTGGTTGACCTGGAAGCTATTGTCCATGATGCGGTTGGCGTAGCGGCCGATGATGGCGCCATAACGGCCGCCATAGCCACGGCTGGTATAGTCCTCCAGCCGGTCGAAACCCTGCACCACATTGGTCAGCTTGCCGTCGCGTCCCGGCACGCGGATGGAAGTGATTACAGCGCCGTAATTCGTGATTTTCGCTTCCATCCCCTTGGCATTGGTCAGGGTGTAGAGGTCCACGCCCTGGCCTTCGACCTCGCCCCAGGGGTGGACGGCGATACCGGCCTGTGCCGGTAGCGAGACCGCCAGCAACAGGGCGGCAAGACAGATCGTTCTCATGCAGTCCTCCCTATCGGCGCACCCTACAAAGCCGTCTCACTTAGTGCCATATTGCGGGCGCGAACGGTGGCAATCGGGTTTGACCAACCCCGCCCCTCCTGATTAGCTGCCGCCTTCGCAAACGGGCCGCGACGACGAACGGCCCAGGGGAGAGGGTCTCAATGAAGCGCTTGTTGTTTTCGGCCGCGTTTGTCGCGGCTGTGGGTCTTGGCACAGTTTATCTGGCAACCGGCGCGGCCTTCAGCCAAGCCAACGAGGACGATGTCGCCGCCCGCCAGGCAAAATATCCGCTGGCCGCCAAGGCCGGCGAAGACACCCATGCCATCGACAAGGCGCCGGCCGGCGCCCTCAACCAGGGCAAGTTCGACGACAAGACCTGGAAGTTCGGCCATGCCTATGATGCACCGGCGGGCTCCAAGCTGTGGAATCCGGCGAAGATCAAGATGCTGGCCGGCGGCATGGTGACCGGCGGCACGGTGTTTTCCGCCACCGATCCGGAAATCTACTGCGCCATGGCCAATGCCGGTTACGACTTCATCTGGACCGAGCATCAGCATGATGCGCGCGACTGGAAGACCACCCAGCGCATGTGGGCGGCCTGCCCCTATGCCAAGGCGGTGCCGGGCGTGCGTGTGGCCTATACCGATGAGCGCGAGGAACAGCATGCGCTGGATGCCGGCGCGCTGGTGCTGGTGGTGCCCACGGTGCGTTCCTATGAGGAAGCACTCAAGGCGCGTGACTGGGCCTATTTCCCGCCGCTGGGACGGCGCAGCAATGGCGGCGGCCAGGCCTTTGCCCTCTACAACAGCGTGCCGGGCGGCTATCGCGCCACCATCAACGACAATCTGGTGCTGATCTTGATGATCGAGACCCTGGCGGGCCTGAAGGATGCCGACCGTATCGCCAAGATCCCCGGCGTCACCGCGGTGTTCGCCGCGTCCGGCGATCTGGGCAATCATTCGGGCTACAAGCAGAATGATGCGGACTATGAGCGCGAGATCAATATCGTGCATGACGCCGCCCTTCATGCGGGCGTGCGGCTGTGCGGGCCCTATGCCTGGCGCGACCGTCCCGACTTCACCTGCTTCCAGGCAGGCGGCGAGACCGGCGCCATCGCGCGCGGCGTCAAGGACGAATTGGGCAAGGACTGGAACAGCCAGCCGGTGCCGGATGTCGGTCCCTGGGCGAAAAAGAAGTAAGCTTCAGTCCCTAGAAACGAAAAGGGCGCCGGTAATCACCGGCGCCCTTTTTATTTGGTCATTTCGGCACTGTTACAGTTTGACCTAGGGTTGTGGGGAGGGGCATTTTATCTGCTAAAAAAACCGATGTTGGGCCAAACGGCGGCCGCCACAGTGAAGACGGTAAACGGGAAAAACAGCGCTTCGAAGATAATAAAACTCCATAGCTCTCGTTTGAATCTGGCTGGCTCCTTTGTCCGTTCGATCCGCTTCGGATACGCCAAACCCCAACGGTGCCCGGACCAAATGAACCCGCGACTAATACACCAACATACATAGGCGATTAGCCCGAGGTTTAGGAGCATCACGCCCGAAAGCTGAATCAATCCGCTGTCGTCAGATGCGCTCATGATCCTCAATCACCTTCACGATATCGCCGATGTCCCAGAGTGTTTCTGTCAACCTGCGGCCATAGCGGGCGACGCGCGGACCGCTGTCATTTCGCCGTCGAGAATCGGAACTCGGTGACCTGGTAGAAAATTTTTCCCGGTTTCAGTTCGGTCGAGGGAAAGGCCGGGATGTTGGGCGCATTGGCGAAATGCTGGGTCTCCAGGCAGAAGGCGCCGCGCTTGATATATTGCGCCCCGCCCTTGCCGATCAGCGGCTTTTCGTTGTTGGGCAGATAAAGCTGGATGCCCGGCTGGGTGGTCCACACATCCATCACCCGCCCCGACTCTGGCTCCGTCACACGGGCGGCCGGGCGCAAATGCCCCGCCTGCCCGCGCACGATGAAATTGATATCATAGCCCGGCGTCGCCACGATCGCCGGATCGGGCCCGTTGATATCCTTGCCGATGGGCTTGGCCCGGGTGAAATCAAATCCGGTGCCCGCCACTTTCATCACCTCGCCGGTCGCCATGTGGTTGGCGTCGGTCGGCGTGACCGCGTCGGAGAGGACTTGCAGGCGATGGCCCAGCACATCGCCGTTACCCGCACCTTTCAGGTTGAAATAGGAATGGTTGGTGGGGTTGAGCACCGTCGGCTTATCGGTGGTGGCGCGATACTCGATCTTAAGCCCGTTGTTCGCCGTCAAGGTATAGGTGACGGTGAAATCCAGATTGCCGGGAAAGCCCTGATCGCCGTCGGGACTGACCATGTGCAGGATCAAGGCGGGCGACGGCCCGTTCAGCGGCGTGGCGCTGTAGACGTGATAGGAAAAGCCGATGGGGCCGCCATGGATGTTGTTGGGGCCGCCATTGGCTTTGAGGTGATAGGTCTTGCCCTCCAGGGTGAATTGCGCCCCGCCGATGCGGTTGGCGAAGCGGCCGATCACCGCGCCATAGGTGGTGCCGTGGGTATAGTCGTCCAGCTTGTCATAGCCCAGCACCACATCACCCATTTTGCCGGCGCGGTCAGGCACATTGAGGCTGACTAGGAAGGCGCCGTAATTGGTGATGCGCGCGCTCACGCCCTTGGCATTGGTCAGGGTGTAGATGTCCACCTTCTGATGGTCGGCAGTCTCGCCCCAGGGCGCTTTTTCGATTTTCGCCTGGGCGGGAACCGCAAGACAAAGACAGGCCAAGGCGAGTGCGATCTTCTTCATGGGAAACTCCCGGATTCTTATTCAGTGATATTCCCGCGCAAAAAGTCCGCCGATGGTGGCGCTGCTCAAAAGATGGCCCTTGGCGGCAGCCAGGAACGCATCGCGCGTCAGGCCCGGCGCAAGCGTCGGCTCCAAATCGGTCGCCATCACCGTGATCAGGTAATGGTGCGGGCCATCGCCCTGCGGCGGGCAGGGACCGATATAGTTGGCATTGGCGCGGGTGCCCGCGCCGCCGGTGAAGCCGATGCCGGCGGTGGCGTCGCCTTCCTTCAGTTCTGTGGTGGTGGGCGCGATGTTATAGGCCACCCAGTGCGACACGCCCGCGCCATACTGGCCGTCCACGTCATACATCAGGATGGCGTAGCTTTTGGTGCCCGCGGGGGCGTCGTGCCAGGCGAGCTCAGGCGAGACGTTCTTGCCGGGGCAGGGGCAGATGGCGGGGTTGCGCGGGCTGCAGGCGCGTTTGGGGTCATCGCCGCCGAAGCGCACCGGGATGCGCGCCCCGTCCTTGATCGAGCTCGAGGTCAGGGTCATCCAGGGCGCCGCCCAGGCGATGCTGGCGGTCCACAGCGTTGCCGCCAAGCCCAGCGCCAGCATCCTGATTCCACCCATGGCCGTCTCCCTTTTTTGGTTGGCGGGAGACTATCTGCGGTGGGGCGGGCTTGGAAAGGGGCGACCCACTTGCGGACATGCAGCTTTCGCGCGAAGCAGACGCAATGGCCGCCAAATACGACAGCATCGGGATCAATTACGCATCGCTTCGCAAACCCGATCCGCGTATCGCGGCGGTGATCCAGCAGGCTCTGGGGCAGGCCAAGACGGTTCTGAATGTGGGGGCAGGCACCGGCTCCTATGAACCCGCGGACCGGCAGATTACCGCCGTGGAGCCGTCACGCGAAATGATCGCAAAGCGCAGTCCATCGGCAGCCAGGGCGATACAGGCCTGCGCTGGCGCACTTCCGTTCGACGATGGCGCTTTCGATGCCGCCATGGCGATCCTGACCATTCACCACTGGCCCGACAAGGAAGCCGGCTTGAAAGAAATGCGCCGCGTGACGCGTGGTCCGATCGTCCTGCTGACCTTCGATCCGTCGCACCGGCCCTGGCTGACCGACTATCTTCCCGAACTGGCCAGGTTGGACGAAGCGCAGATGCCGGCGATATCCGACTATGCGCGGTGGCTGGGTCCGGTGCAGATCACCCCGGTCCTAATACCGCATGATTGCCGTGATGGTCTTTTGTACGCCTATTGGCGCCGGCCCCAGGCCTATCTCGACGCGCATATTCGCTCCGGCAGTTCATCCTTCTGGGCCATCGCTGACGCCGAGCCGGGATTGCACAGGCTGAAGCAAGACCTCGATGCGGGGGAATGGGCGCGGCGGTATGCCGGACTGCTCAGCCTGGACGCCTATGACGCAGGCTATCGCCTGGTCGTGGCGGGGCGCTCTGAACAGGGATAATTCACCACCCTAATGTTGATGGAAGAACCGCTGAAGCCGCGCGGGCCTTATAAAAAGCGCAGCCTAATTTAAGCGCATACGACCGCCCTAAGCGCTTTCATGGAGATCACGCCAACGGTAGTCGCATGTGCCCACGAGTCGGGCGAAAATTCGACTATTGGTATGTCCTTGGGCTCCATGCCGGCCTTCCCGCACCAGACATAAACCTCGGACATTTGCCCATTGCGCATGACGTCTACTTTCGTGTCGGGCCCAGGTATGGAGTCAGATGCAGCCGGGATATGCCGGACATGCGCCATGTCAACGAACACGCCATTGTTATTGGGGACAGGCTTCCAATCAGCGGCCCGCGCCAAGGGCGGCACGCAAAATATCAGCGCGGAAATAGCAATTGTCAGGATCAGTCGCATGGCTGGGACTCCTGATAGGGGGTCAAATTAGCACAAAACGGCCCCGAAATTCAAAACAGAGCACCACCTTGGTGTTCTTGGAACGTCCCAAGAACAATATGTAGTATTATTGTTCTATAACAATACTTTAGGCAGTGTCTTGCCAAAGAGAACAAACCGTGTACTTTTGTTTCCTCCACCCGCCGCCGGATTCGCTTGGGGATCAGCGGGCGCTGTGGAATAAACGGAGATATCTCATGGCACAGGCGGCTTTGCGGGTGGTGGCTAAGGAACAGAATTCTGATCGCAAGCGGGCGCTCGAGGCGGCGCTGAGCCAGATCGACCGGGCGTTCGGCAAGGGCTCAGTCATGAAGCTGGGCAGCCGCGATCTGGGGCTGGCGACCGACTCCGTTTCCACCGGCTCCCTGGGTCTGGACATCGCCCTGGGCATCGGCGGGCTGCCGCGTGGCCGGGTGGTCGAGATTTACGGTCCGGAATCCTCCGGAAAAACCACGCTGGCGCTGCATGTCATCGCCGAGATCCAGAAGAAGGGCGGCACCGCCGCCTTCGTGGACGCCGAACATGCTCTGGACCCGGTCTATGCCGGAAAGCTGGGCGTGGACATCAACGAATTGCTGATCTCCCAGCCCGACACCGGCGAACAGGCGCTGGAGATCACCGACACCTTGGTGCGTTCCGGCGGCGTCGACATTGTGGTGATCGACTCGGTCGCAGCCCTCACCCCCAAGGCCGAACTGGAAGGCGAGATGGGCGATTCTTTGCCCGGCCTGCAGGCGCGGTTGATGAGCCAGGCGCTGCGCAAGCTTACGGGGAGCATCTCCAAATCCAACACCATCGTGCTGTTCATCAATCAGATCCGCATGAAAATCGGCATCATGTTCGGCAATCCGGAAACCACCACCGGCGGCAATGCCTTGAAATTCTATGCCTCGGTGCGGCTCGACATCCGCCGCATCGGCGCCATCAAGGACCGCGACGAAGTGGTGGGCAACCAGACCCGCGTGAAGGTGGTCAAGAACAAGGTGGCCCCGCCCTTCAAGCAGGTTGAGTTCGACATCATGTACGGCGTGGGAATTTCCAAGGTAGGCGAGCTGGTCGATCTGGGCGTCAAGGCCGGGATCGTGGAGAAATCGGGCTCCTGGTATTCCTATGACGGCAGCCGCATCGGCCAGGGCCGCGAAGCCGCCAAGACCTTCCTCACCGAAAACACCGACATCGCCGACAAGATCGAAAGCGCCATCCGCGCCAATGCGGGGCAGATCGGCCAGAATCTGGTGCTGGACACGAGCGAAAAGGCGGAGCCGGAAGAAGAATAGGCCGCAAGGCCTTTTTGAATGGGGCTCCGGCTCGCGCCTACGCCCTGACCATAAAGCTGACAAGCCCCTAGCCATGGGGGCCTTCAGCTCCTCGGCAGAAGGCGCCGCCTGTGAATGGGCGGCGCCTTCTGTTTTTCTGTGGTCTGGGCTGCAAAGCGTGAAGACCAGACCCCGCAAAAATGCATTTCTTTGGACAAAGCGTCTCAGCCGCTATCGCGGCGGCGCTACGCTGTCGCTAGCCGCGTGACAAGGTTTTTTAGAGCCGTTACAAGCTAACCCCATGAAAAGCCTCTCAGACGTCCGCAGCGGGTTCCTGGAATTCTTCGCCGAACGCGGCCACAGCGTGGTGGCGTCCTCGCCGCTAGTGCCGCGCAACGACCCCACTCTGCTGTTCACCAATGCGGGCATGGTCCAGTTCAAGAACCTGTTCACGGGGGCGGAAAAGCGCCCCTACAGCCGCGCCACCACGGTGCAGAAATGCGTGCGCGCCGGCGGCAAGCACAACGATCTGGACAATGTCGGCTATACCGCCCGCCATCACACCTTCTTCGAGATGCTGGGGAATTTCTCCTTCGGCGATTACTTCAAGGAAGAAGCCATCACCTTTGCCTGGGACTTTGTCTCCAAGGTGGTCGGCCTGCCCAAAGACAAGCTGGTGGTCACGATCTATCCCACCGACGACCAGGCGCGTCAGCTGTGGAAGAAGATCGCCGGTTTTTCCGACGACAGGATCATCGGCCATGAATCAAATCTCTGGGCGATGGGGCCCACGGGGCCTTGCGGCTATTGCTCGGAAATCTTCTTCGACCAGGGCCCAACCGTTGCGGGCGGCCCGCCCGGCAGCGCCGATGAAGACGGCGACCGCTTCCTGGAATTCTGGAACCTGGTCTTCATGCAGTTCGAGCAGGTAGACGAGAACACCCGTCTCGACTTGCCCAAGCCGTCCATCGATACCGGCATGGGGCTCGAGCGCATTGCCGCCATCCTGCAGGGCGTCACCAACAATTACGATGTCGATCTGTTCCGCCATCTGATCACGGCTTCGGAATCGGCCAGCGGCGTGGCCAGCGAGGGCGAGGCCACCTTCAGCCACCGCATCATCGCCGATCACCTGCGCGCCACTTCCTTTTTGATCGCCGATGGCGTGCTGCCCTCCAATGAGGGCCGCGGCTATGTGCTGCGCCGGATCATGCGCCGCGGCATGCGCCATGCGCATCTGCTCGGCACCAAGGACCCCTTGATGCACCGGCTGGTACCGGCGCTGGTGGCGGAAATGGGCTCGGCCTATCCCGAACTCCAGCGCGGTGAAGGCCTGATCGCCGAAACCCTGAAGCTGGAAGAAATCCGCTTCCGCGAAACCCTGGCGCGCGGCCTCAAGCTGCTCGACGAAGCTAGCGCCGGGCTGAAGAAAGGCGATCAGCTCAAGGGCGATCTTGCCTTCAAGCTCTATGACACGTTCGGCTTTCCGCTCGATCTCACCGAAGAATCTCTGCGCGCCCGCGGCGTCACCGTGGACACCGAAGGCTTTTCGGCGGCGATGCAGAAGCAGAAGGCGGAAGCGCGCGCCTCATGGTCGGGCTCCGGCGAAGCCGCCAGCGAAGCGCAATGGTTCGCGGTGCTGGATGAAGTCGGCCGCACCGAATTCCTCGGCTATGACACCGAAGAGGCCGAAGGCGTGGTTTTCGCCATGTTCAAGGATGGCGGCCGGGTGATGGCGGCCGGTGCGGGCGAGGCGGTGGAGATTCTCACCAACCAGACGCCCTTCTATGGCGAATCCGGCGGTCAGGCGGGCGACAGCGGCCATATCGCCTCGGCCAAGGCCAAGGGCCAGGTCACCGACACCCAGAAGAAGCTGGGCGCGCTGCATGTTCACAGCGTGCGTATCACCGAAGGCAGTCTCGCGCCGGGCGATGCGGTGGATTTGAAAGTGGACCGCGAACGCCGCCGCGCCACCCGCGCCAATCACAGCGCCACCCATCTTTTGCATGCCGCGCTCAAGCGCGTGCTAGGGGGCCATGTCAGCCAGAAGGGCTCGCTGGTGAATGCGGAGCGGCTGCGCTTCGACTTCTCCCATCCCAAGCCGGTTTCGCCGGAAGAGCTGGAAAAGATTGAGGCGCAGGTCAATCAGGTGATCCGCCAGAATTCCGACACCTCCACCAGGCTGCTGCCCACCGACCAGGCCATCGCCGCAGGCGCAGAGGCTTTGTTTGGCGAAAAATATGGCGATGAAGTCCGCGTACTTTCCATGGGCGCCGATCCCGAGGCCAGCAACGCCTATTCGGTCGAGCTGTGCGGCGGCACCCATGTCCACCGGTTGGGCGATATCGGTCTTTTCACGATTCTGGGCGAGAGCGCGGTGGCCGCAGGCGTGCGCCGTATCGAGGCGCTGACCAGCGAACATGCCCGCCGATATCTTTCGGGCCAGGCGGAAATCGCACGCGAGGCGGCCTCCGCAATCAAGACGCCGATCGGCGAACTTTCGGCGCGGGTGGCGCAGCTTTCGGACGATCGCCGCCGCCTGGAACGCGAACTGGCGGAAGCCAAAAAACAGCTGGCGCTGGCCGGTCCCGCCAAGGGCGGCGATGACGGGGTGGAGACCATCGCCGGCCTGAAAACCGTGCTGCGGCTGGTCGAAGGCGTCAGTCCCAAGGACCTCAAAAGCCTGGCCGACGGCGCCAAAAGCCAGGTCGGCTCCGGCGTGGTCGCCTTTGTCGCGGCGGCGGACGGCAAGGCCTCCATCGTGGCCGGCGTGACCGACGATCTAACCTCGCGCATCAGCGCGGTGGATCTGGTGCGGGTGGCGGCGGAAGCCTTGGGCGGCAAGGGCGGCGGCGGCCGTCCCGACATGGCGCAGGCGGGCGGGCCGGATAACGGCAATCCGCAGGCTGCCCTGGATGCCATACGCAAGAAGCTGGGTGAACTGGCTCCGGTTTAATTCTTGTCATTCTCGCGAAAGCAGGAATCCATCTTTGACAGTGGACGGGCGGCACCATGGATTCCCGCGTGCGCGGGAATGACAATGTGGGTTCAAGCAATAATATCCGGCAGCAGCCCGTTATTGATCTCGGTGATCTCGTCTTTCAGCTGAAGCTTGCGCTTCTTCAGCCGCGACAGCGCCAGCAGATTCGGACTTCCCGATTGCGCCATGGCCTCGATAGCCGCGTCCAGGTCGCGATGCTCCTGCATCAGCTGAGTCAGCTTGGCGCGGGCGGCGACTTCATCGGGGCCAACAACGCGGCTCATGACTTTTTCTTCCTACGGCCTTTGGCCAGCTCTTCGCCCCAGCGCTTCACGTCGGGCCAGTCATAGCCGAACAAATCCAAGGCGCGGCCCACCATCTGGTCCACCAGATCCGACAGGTTGCGCGGCTCGGCATAGAAAGCCGGCACCGGCGGCAAGATGATCGCACCCATTTCCGCCAGCGCCGTCATGGTGCGCAGGTGCCCCAGATGCAAGGGCGTCTCACGCACCATCAACACCAGCGGGCGACGCTCCTTCAGCATCACATCGGCGGCGCGGGTGAGCAGACTGGTGGTCACGCCGGTTGCGATCTCGCTCATGGTGCGCACCGAGCACGGCGCCACGATCATGCCCTTGGTCTTGAAACTGCCGCTGGCGATAGGCGCAGCGATGTCCGTCACCGCATAGCTGTAATCGGCTTTGGCGGCGACCTGCCGGGGAGAAAGATCTGTCTCGTAGCCTATGGTCATTTCCGCAGGCTTGGTCATAACTAGGTGCGACTCTATCCCCAATTCCCGCAAGGCTTCCAGCAGGCGGATGCCATAAGCCACGCCGGAAGCCCCCGAAAGGCCAATAACCATCCGTTCGGCTTTGCTTTTTGCTATTTGTCTTGCCTTCATGGACCCCCGTTAGCACTTCTTAAGCCAGGCTCAAAGAGTTCCCTGTCTTTACCATTTTGGAGATGACAGCGCGGGAGATTGGTGGTTTTATTTTGATGCTAGGCGCGTATCGCCAAGTGCGCGCCAGCCGATCGAAATCCAACGATGAGGTACATGCATGGCGCTACAAGGACATATCAATCATCTGTCCAACCAGCACAAAAAAATCGAGGACATTATCGAGAGCGAGATGGCCAATCCCGATTGGGATGAAATACGGGTCGCCGCCCTGAAAAAACAAAAACTCCGAATAAAGGACGAGCTCGAGCGGCTGAGAAACGCCGTCAACTGAGCCGCCTTCTGTCCTGCGAAGTCCGGGCCTGAGCACGGTTCGCAGTGATGTTTACAGGCTCTTAGCCTTTTCGCGCAGCACGAATTTCTGAATCTTGCCCGTGGACGTCTTGGGCAGTTCGGCAAAAACCACCATGCGCGGCATCTTGAATTTTGCCAGCCGCGTGCGGGCGAAGGCCAGGATTTCGTCCTGTGTCGCCGTCGCGCCCGGCCGCAGTTCGACAAAGGCGCACGGGCTCTCGCCCCATTTGGCATCGGGCCGCGCCACCACCGCCACAAACAGCACGCACGGATGGCCGGCGATGGCGTCTTCCACTTCAATGGAGGATATATTCTCGCCGCCCGAGATGATGATGTCCTTGCTGCGGTCCTTCAGCTGAATATAGCCGTCCGGATACATCACCCCCAGATCGCCGGAATGAAACCAGCCGTCTTTCAGCGCCTCGCGCGTGGCCTTGGGATTTTTCAAATAGCCGCGCATCACGATATTGCCGCGAAACATCACCTCGCCGATGGTCGCCCCATCAGCGGGCACCGGCTTCATGGTTTTGGGGTTCAGCACCGCCAGGTCTTCCAGCGGCGCATAACGCACGCCCTGGCGCGCCTTCTTGGCGGCACGTCCGGCGCTGTCCAACCCGTTCCATTCCTCGTGCCATTCATTGACCACGGCGGGGCCGTAAACCTCGGTCAGGCCATAGACATGCACCACCTCGAACCCGGCATCGGCCATCGCGGCCAGGGTGGATTCGGGCGGCGGCGCGGCGGCCGCCATGAAACGCACTTTTTGCGGAAAGCTTTTGCGTTCGGCATCGCTGGCATTGACCAGAGTCGACATCACGATCGGCGCGCCGCACAGATGGGTGACCCCATGGCTGGCCAGGGCGTCGAAGATCGCGCCCGCCCGCACCCAGCGCAGGCAGACATGGGTGCCGGCCACCGCCGACAGCGACCAGGGCATGCACCAGCCGTTGCAGTGAAACATCGGCAGGGTCCAGAGCAGAACGGGATGATCCACCATGGTGCCGGCCAGCGCATTGCCGTAGCACATCAGCGCGGCGCCGCGATGATGATAGACCACGCCCTTGGGACTGCCGGTGGTGCCTGAAGTGTAATTCAGGGCGATGGCGTCCCATTCATCATCGGGTGCCGTCCACGCAAATTCCGGATCGCCGGATTTCAGGAATTTCTCATAGTCGATCTTGCCCAGCGGTGCGCCAACTTGCGGGAATTCCTTGTCGTCATAGTCGATCACCAGCGGTTTTTTCTTCAGCAGCGCCAGCGCATCCGCGATGGTGGCGGAAAATTCTCGGTCGGTGATCAGGATTTTCGCTTCCCCATGCTCCAGCATGAAGGCGATGGTGTTCGCATCCAGCCGCGTGTTCAGCGCATTCAGCACCGCGCCCAGCATCGGCACGCCATAATGGGCTTCCAGCATGGGCGGTGTATTGGACAGCATCACCGCCACCGTGTCGCCTTTTCGTACGCCCTGTTTCGCCAGCGCCGAGGCCAGCCTTCGGCAGCGCGCATAAAAACTGGCATAGTCGATACGCTGCTTGCCGTGGATGATCGCGATATGCTTGGGGAAGGCCTGCGCCGCGCGCTCCAGGAAGGTGAGCGGCGTCAGCGGCTGGTAATTAGCCGCGACGCGGCCCAGCCCCGTCTCAAAGGGCTTTGACGGCTTTGTGACGGTTTTTCGTCTGGTTTGCTTGGCTGCCATGATAGCGGTGAAGCTAGAGAAAGCGGCGTTTGGCGGCAAGGTTGGTCGATGCTAGAAGGCGGTCAGGAGCGCCCATGGCAATCATCGATCAGCCGAAAAAAAAGCCCGATCTTGAAAATAAGAGGGGCTTGCGCGCCGTCTATGCCTGGATGCTGGCGAATGCCAAAGGCCCGCATGCCTGGGCGTTGGTAGCGGTCTTTGCCTTCGCGGAAGCCAGTTTCTTTCCCATTCCCGCCGATGTGATGGTGCTGCCCATGATGGTGGCGGACCGCAAACGCGTTTTCCGCCTGGGCGCGTGGGTCGCCTTCTGGTCGGTGGCGGGCGGGATACTAGGTTATGCCATCGGCGCGCTGTTCTGGGAGACGGCAGGACAATGGATAATTGGCGCGCTTCACATTCCGCTCGCGAAAGTGGAAGCAAAACGCATCCTTGTCAGCCATCACGCATACTGGATTGTGGTTCAGGGCCTGACAATCATCCCCTTCAAACTAGTTACAATCGCGTCGGGCCTGGCAGGCGTTCCGTTTCCACTATTTGTACTCTACGCGAGTATCACCCGGAGCTTTCGTTACATCATCATTGAAGGGCTTCTGGTCTATTTTGTCGGAGACCAGGCCAAAGCGATTCTCGAAAAATATCTTGAAGCTGTAATGATTGTTTTCGTAGTCGCCGTCGTAGCTGGGATAGCGGCTTTTATCTACCTATAAGCAATTAGTCCTGTTCCAGTTCGCTCGACAGCGTGTACGCATCGGGCGCGGGCGCGCCTTCAGATGGCGCATCTTCGCGCGCAGGCAGTTCCACCGGCGTATGCGCGGGCGCGTCGGCCCCCGTCGTTTCCGCGATCGTTTTCAGCGCCGCGCCTTTTCTGGCGGCCCGTTTCTGAGCCCGTTCCAGCTTGGCGTTGACGCGGCTGACCGCCAGGTCCAGTTCCATCTGTGAGCACAGGCCCAAGGTCACCGGATCCACCGCCTTGATGTTGGCGGCGTTCCAGTGCGAACGCTCGCGAATCTTGGCGATCGTGGCCTTGGTGGTGCCGACCAGCTTGATGATGTCGCTGTCGGAAAATTCCGAATGGTTGCGGATCAGCCAATAGACGGCATCGGGCTTGTCCTGGCGCTTGCTGACCGGGGTGTAACGCGGGGCGCGCTTCAGGCGCACGCTGGGCATCTTGTGCTTGGCCGGCGCCATCTTCAGCCGCTTGCGCGGATCCTTTTCGGCGTCGGCGATCTGCTCGCGGGTCAGTTGACCGGTGGCGACAGGGTCCTGGCCCTTGATGCCCTTGGCGACATCCTCATCGGCGATGCCTTTCACCTCCAGCGGGTGCAGGCCGCAGAAATCGGCGATCTGTTCAAAGGACAGACCGGTATTGTCCACCAGCCAGACGGCGGTGGCTTTGGGCATCAGGGGTTTTTGTTCGACGGCCATGGTGGTTTTCTCCCGTTGAGCGGGAACCCTGTCCGGATCCACCGCCCCTCGTCAGGCTAGTCCTTTCGAGGAATGCGGTCTTTTAGCGGGGTCCTTCCCTGGGCGCAAAGACTTTCAGGGTCCTTGCTCCGCACTTTTTCCCCGGGGGGAGATGGCCCTGGCGCCAGACAGGCGCCGAGGCCGCAAAGGGGCCCCTAAAAAGTCAGCAGAATTTTGCCGGTATGGCCTGTTTTTTCCATATATTCATGGGCTTGCTGGGCCTGTTCCCAGGGGAAGATCCTGTCGATGACGGGTTTGATCCGTGCGCCGAGCTGCGGCCAGACTTCCCGGAGCAGGGCATCGCGGATGGCTTGTTTTTGGGCCGGGCTTCGGCCGCGCAGGGTGGTGGCCGCCAGGGTCAGCCGCTTGGTCAGGACGGGTCTGAAATCCACCTCTGCCCGGAAGCTTTTCTGATAGGCGATGTTGACGATGCGGCCCCAGGGGGCGGCGGCCTCGATATTTCGCTGGATGTAATCGCCGCCGACCATGTCGAAAATGACGTCCACGCCCACGGCCCTGGTTTCGGCCTTGGCCACGGCGACAAAATCTTCCTTGCGGTAATTGATGGCGCGCGAAGCACCGAAGGCAAGGGCCGCCTGGCATTTTTCGTCGCTGCCCGCCGTGGTGAGGATGCGATGTCCCCGGGCGGCGAAGATCTGGATCGCCAAACTGCCAATGCCCGATGTGCCGCCATGAATGAGCAGGCTTTCGCTGGCTGCAAGCCGGCCGGTATCCATGATGTTGGTCCAGGCGGTGAAGGCGGCTTCCGGTAACCCCGCGGCTTCGACAAGATCGATCGCCTCAGGCACCGCCAGCACGCATCCGGCATCCGCAACGGCAAACTCCGCATAGCCGCCGCCAGGTAACAGGGCACAGACCCTGTCGCCAGCCTTCCAGCCGCCAACACCCTCGCCAAGCTCGGCGATGACACCCGAAACTTCCATGCCCAGAATGGGGGATGCACCCGGCGGGGGCGGATAGAGCCCACGGGCCTGCAGCAGATCGGCATTGTTAAGCCCGGCCGCTGCGACGGCGATCAGCACTTCGCCAGGGCCAGGAATTAGCCGGGGCGCCGCCGCACCAACCAAGCGGTAGTCCCTGCCGGGCGACTCAATCTGAATTTCTCTCATGGCTTGCGCCGCTTTCCTTGTCAGACCAAATTAACCCCGAAACGGGGGTAAACGCGATGGACCTCGACGATCTGCAACCGCACAAGAAGCTGCCGGATATCGTTCTGGGGGAGGATATTTCCGCTCTGTCGGCGCATGAACTGGAAAAGCGCATTGCCCGGCTGGAAGAGGAAATCGCGCGCTGCGCCGCCGCAATCAAGGACCGCAATGCCACCAAGTCGGCGGCGGAAAGCTTCTTCAAGAAGTAAATGCCCGATGCGGCGCGAGCGATGGCACAAATTCATATGGTAAGATTAAGTGTTAATATGCACAGCAATATGCACGGAAAGCCAAGCCTTGGGCGCGTAAATTCGGCGTGTTTACCAAGCAATGTCCTTTTCGGATTGGGCGCGGCTTGCTAGCTTCGCGCCTTTCGTGATTGGGGACAGCATGTCAACAAACGATGCCGACGTTGCAAGTTTCACTGACTCCGCGATGTTCGACCGCACCTTCGATGAAGGCATGGCGCTGGTCGAAGAAACGGCGCGCTATCTGGACGGCAAGGGCCGCGAGGAAGCGCGGGGGCTGCCGCGCAAGGTTGCGATGCTCTATGCCGGCGAAAGCATGCGCGTCACCACCCGTCTGATGCAGGCCGCAAGCTGGCTTCTGGTGCAGCGCGCGGTGCGCGATGGCGAAATGGAGCGCGGCGATGCTCTGCACGACCGTTATCGTCTGGGCAGTCGCGAGATTTGCTTAGGCACCTGCGCCGAGGATACCGCGCAATTGCCGGCGCAACTGAGCGATCTTCTGGGTCGCAGCGACAACCTGTATCGCCGCATCGCACGGCTGGACGACATTCTGTTCGGCGAAGGTGGTGCGCCGGCTGGCGCGCGCGGCCAGATGGATACTCTGGCCCAGGCTTTTGGCTCGAAATGATTGGACCGCCTGTTTAGGGCTGGTCACAAAGAAAAACGCCGCCGGAAACCGGCGGCGTTTTCGTATCTGGTGCTGAAGCGGCGCTTAGCCCTTCACAAAGCCGGCGAATTTCTTGTTGAAGCGGGTGAGCCTGCCGCCACGGTCCATCAGCTGCTGCTGACCGCCGGTCCAGGCCGGGTGGGTGCTGGGGTCGATGTCGAGCGTGATCTTCTGACCCGCCGCTCCATAGGTGGTGCGCGTCTTATAGGTCGTGCCGTCGTTCAGCTGAACTTCGACAAAGTGATAGTCGGGGTGGATTCCCTTTTTCATGACGCGAAACCTTCTCAAGGGGGTGCCCATTTCTGACGGGCACCCGACAAGCCGGGGCTTATAGGGGAAGGCCCCCCGGCCCCGCAAGTATTTGGGCGGGGTCCAGGCGGCAATAGTTCCTTTGGCCTGGCTCCCCGGCCCCTATATACAGCCCGGGGTTAACAAAGGCGGCCCGCATTGGCGAGGGGTGACAGCGAATTTGCCAAGGAAACCGCCCGGGTGGCGGCAGGGCGGCCCAAAGCTAAGTCCCTGGCGCCCCTGAAGGGCGTCCTGCCGTTCCTCCGACCCTATAGGGGCCGGATCGTGGTGGCCGCCTTGGCCCTTATGACGTCGTCCGCCGCCACCCTGGCGCTGCCCCAGTTCGCCGGCGGCCTGATCGATGCCAGGAACATGACGGCGGCCCAGGCGCATGCGCTTTCGGGTTTTTATCTTGCTTTTATTGCCGCGGGCGCCGTGTTGGGCCTGGCCGCGGCGACGCGCTTTTATGCCGTGACCTGGCTGGGCGAGCGGGTGGTGGCCGATATCCGCAAGGCGGTGTTCAGCAATGTGCTGGGTCTGTCGCCGCAATTCTTTGAAGTCACCCGCACCGGTGAAGTCCTGTCGCGCATGACCGCGGACACCACCCTGATACAGACGGTGGTGGGATCCTCGGTGTCGCTGGCCTTGCGCAACCTGGTCACCCTGACCGGCGGCCTGACGTTGATGTTCGTCACCAGCTTCAAGCTGGCGGTACTGGTGGTGGGCGCGGTGTTTCTGGTGATGCTGCCGATGCTGTTATTCGGCCGCTGGGTGAGGAAGCTGTC
Source organism: Alphaproteobacteria bacterium (assembly GCA_025361185.1). Classification (GTDB taxonomy): domain Bacteria; phylum Pseudomonadota; class Alphaproteobacteria; order Micropepsales; family Micropepsaceae; genus Rhizomicrobium. The sequence goes on from JANYAR010000166.1 coordinate 43,571, forward strand.
GCGCGCCAGCCAGGATTCCATCGCCGATACCGCCGCGCGCGGGGCCGAGACCCTCAACGCCGTGCCCACGGTGCAGGCCTTCACCCAGGAGAATTTCGAGCGCCGGGCATTCGACGCAGCGGTGGAGCGCGCCTTCGATTTCGCGCGCAGCCGCACCCAGGCGCGCGCCATTCTGACCGCGGTGGCGTTCTTCACCGTCATCGCCAGTCTGGCCACCATCGCGCTGGTTGGGCTGCACGACATGATCGAGCACCGCATGACCGGGGGTGCGTTGCTGAAATTCATCCTGTATGGCGGGCTGGTGGCGGGCGGCGTCGGGGCGCTCTCGGAAACCTGGGGCGACATGCAGCGCGCCGCCGGCGCCTGCGAACGGCTGATGGAACTGCTGCATGAAGTGTCGGCCATCCGCGCACCGCAGCGCCCGCTCACCCTGCCGGACAAATCCGGCGGCGCGGTCAGGTTCGAGAATGTCACCTTCCGTTATCCCACCCGCCCGGAATTCAAGGCGCTGAATGCCTTCTCGCTCGACGTGGCGCGCGGCGAGGCGGTGGCGCTGGTGGGGCCCAGCGGCGCGGGCAAGTCCACCGTGTTCCAGCTGATGCTGCGCTTTTTCGATGCCCAGAACGGCTCCGTCCGTTTCGACGGCGTGGATATTGCGCAGTTGGACCCGGTCGCCTTGCGCCAGAAGATCGCGGTGGTGTCGCAGGAGCCGGTGATTTTTTCCGGCAGCATCGCCGCCAATATCCGCTATGGCCGGGAAGAGGCGAGCGATGAACAGGTGCGCGCCGCCGCCGATGCCGCCGCCGCGACCGAGTTTATCGAAAAGCTGCCGGGCGGGTTTGACTGCCTGGTGGGCGAGCGCGGCATCACCCTGTCAGGCGGCCAGAAGCAGCGCACGGCCCTGGCGCGGACGATCGCCATCGACCCCAGGATTCTCATCCTGGACGATTCGCTGTCGGCCGTGGACACCTACACCGAAGAGGAGATCCTCTCGCGCCTCCGGAGCGTGATGCGCG
>JANYAR010000020.1 GCA_025361185.1 Alphaproteobacteria bacterium
GCCCTGTTCTTTCTGCTGCGGCGCCATTCGCTGTTTCGTTCGCATCTGCTTGTCATCGGCGCGGGCCGGCGGGCATGGGATCTGCTGCAAATGCTGCGCAGCCAGGGCCGGCATCTGCAATATGATTTGACCTTCGTGCACGAGGACAGTTTCGGGCCCATCGACCAGCGGCTGGCGAACGATCCGGACGGCCGCATCATCGCGGCCTCGGGCAATTTGCTGGAACTGGCGGAGCGTGCGCGAAGGTCAAATCATATTGCAGATGCCGGCCCTGGCTGCGCAGCATTTGCAGCAGATCCCATGCCCGCCGGCCCGCGCCGATGACAAGCAGATGCGAACGAAACAGCGAATGGCGCCGCAGCAGAAAGAACAGGGCGCGGGCGATCACCGCGCACACGGCGAAACAGAGAAAGGCGGCTATGCACAAGGCGATGGAAAGATCCCAGCGCAGAACGGCTGATCCAAACGCCGAAGCGGCAACGGACAGGGCGGTGACCAGTGGGATGCGCCGAAGCGCCTTGTCCAGCTCGCAAACGCCTTCGCGCCGGTACAGACCGAGCGCATACAGGAATCCCAGCTGCAGGAGCACGAACATCGCCGCCTGAAGATATTCGACCGGCGAGCCCGCGCCATTCAGGGCCAGGCGGGCCGTCAAGGGCCACGCCGCGGCAACCAGAAGCGCGTCGATGAGAAACAGAGCAAAACCGGCAGTCATACAGGGACCCTTTTGGGCAATTGGCGTACGGGCGGACGTCTTGCGCGGCATCACCCCAATGCGCGGCGATTGTGGAGGACCGCGATGAATTCCCGGTAAAAACAGTCGAACGGTAACAGCCGGTGTCCCGTTCGCCCGAAGACCCCGGGAAACAGGGGGAATTCGGGGCCGGGCTGGCCATTCATTAAAATGCAACACATTAGTTTTCGATGTGCTTTACCCGCGCCGCCCATCATGCCCCCATGGTGAGTGGAGTAAGCATCTCAGCGTCGGGCCTGCAGGCCGCGTCACTGCGCTTCAGCGCAGCCGCGTCCAATATCGTCAACATCAATACCGATGGGGCCGTGCCAAGCACGGCGCCAAGCCAGCCGGTCGATCCAAGCAGCTCGAGTGTCTATCAGCCGGTAACAGTGGCGCAGACCGCGACCTCCGGCGGCGGTGTAACGGCGTCGGTGCAGCCAAGCCTGCCGGCTTATCTTCTCGCTTATAGTCCACAGGCGCCCTATGCGAACATGCAGGGCATGGTGGCTACGCCCAATGTGGATATGGCAACCGAACTGGTCCATGTGCGCGAAGCCGCGAGCAGTTTTCGGGCCAATCTGCTTGCGCTCAAAGTCTCGTCGCGCATGGCCGATACCCTGCTGGATACGGTGGCCTAAAGACCCATCTCGTGCCGGATCCCGATAGGGCCGAGCGTAGAGACCCGGCCATCGGTGAATTGGCCAAAGATTCCAGAATATTGCGCAGTCCCGGCCAAACCCCGCTCACGGACCCGTGAAAGCTGTGCTATATTGGCTTGTCCCATGCACTCCTGCAAAAGAAGGTGCAGCGATGAGGAAAAGTTTTGTTCTCGCGGGTTTGCTGACCGCAACCGCCGCCGCATTGGCTGCGCCTTGGCTTGGCATCGGTTCGCCGGGTTGGAGTGCCGAACCGGACAGCGTTTCCGTCGGCGCCAAGGCTATCGGCGGCACCGTCACAGGGCCGCACGGCCCCGAAGCCGGTGTCTGGGTGATTGCCGAAACCACCGAGCTTCCCACCAAATACGTCAAGATCGTCGTCACCGACGATCACGGCCGGTTCGTCATCCCCGATCTGCCGCAGGCCGCCTACAAGGTCTGGGTGCGCGGCTATGGCCTGGTGGATTCCGCAAAGGTCCAAGCGCAGCCCGGAAAATCGCTCGCGCTGAAAGCTGTCGCGGCGGCGGACGAGAAATCCGCGGCGCAATATTACCCCGCAATCTACTGGTACGCGATGCTGGGAATTCCGCCCAAGAGCGAATTTCCAGGGTCCGGGCCCAAACCGGGCGGCAATGGCATGACGGCCAAGATGCAAAGCCAGCAGCAATGGCTGGATCTGGTGAAAACCGATGGCTGTTTCACCTGCCATCAGCTTGGCGATGCGGCGACGCGCAATATCGAAAAATCGCTCGGCCAATTTGGTTCCTCGGCCGATGCCTGGGAACATCGCATCCAGGTCGGTCAGGCCGCCAACAACATGATCGGGTCCATCAGCCGGCTGGATACCCCGCGCGCGCTCGCGCTTTTCGCCAACTGGACTGATCGCATCGCCGCCGGCGAACTGCCTTTCGCCAAGCCCCAGCGTCCGCAAGGCAAGGAACGCAACATTGTCATCACCCTGTGGGACTGGAATACGCCCAAGGCCTATTTGCATGACGAGATTTCCACCGACCGGCGCAATCCGACCTTGAACGCCAATGGCAAGCTCTATGGCTCGCCGGAAGAAAGCAGCGATTTCGTTCCGGTGCTCGACCCCGTGAAGAATGAAAGAAGCCAGGTCAAGGCGCTGGTGCGTGACGCCGATACACCCAACACCAAGGACAATGACATTCCCAACCCTTCCGCCTATTGGGGGCGCGAAGCGATCTGGAGCAGCCAGACCAGCATTCACAATCCGATGTTCGACGCCCATGGCCGGGTGTGGCTTACCACTCGCGTGCGCGCGCCCGACAATGAGGCGCCCTTCTGCAAGGCCGGGTCGGACCATCCTTCGGCAAAGCTTTTCGCGCTGAAAAGCTCCGGCCGCCAGCTTGCGGTCTATGATCCGGCGAGCAGGAAATTCACGCCCATCGATACCTGCTATGCGACCCACCATCTGCAGTTCGACGCACAGGACAGGATCTGGACCAGCGGCGGCGGCCCGGTCTTGGGCTGGTTTGACACCAAGATGTGGGACGCCACCCATGACGAACAAAAGGCGCAAGGCTGGACAGCGCTGGTGGTCGATACCAACGGCAACGGCAAGCGCGACGCCTATACCGAACCGGGCGAGCCGCAGGACCCCAAAAAAGACATGCGCATCAATGCCGGTTTCTATGGCGTGGCGCCCAATCC
>JANYAR010000003.1 GCA_025361185.1 Alphaproteobacteria bacterium
ATTCGGGACGAATTACCTGCCCTCATTGAGGCTAGGGCCGAGCAAGTTGCATTGCTCCGAACAGAGAACGGAGAAGCGGGTCCAACTCGCAAGATAAAAGGGGGTCTTTGAGGCCGTAGAAATCGCGCTCAATGACTGCCCGGCCAGCTTCAAGCATTGCCGGGGTCACTTCAGGGGCGGGACTTTCCTTGCCAAGGCCCTCAGTTTGTATCCGTTCCGTTCTTATCAGTCAAGTATACCACCTTGAAAGAACACAAGAACAAAACATGATCGATTTTGGCAATCTGCGCCCGAACAGGCCGTTAACGTCTGGATGCCTGAAAAGTTAATTCCGCGGCGCCTGCATGCCCTCGACCAGCTGGCCCTGGTGCAGCGACAACACGCGGTCCATCCGTGCCGCCAGTTCGTAATTGTGGGTGGCGATCAGCGCCCCCACGCCTTGCGCGCGGGTGATCTCGATCAGGGCGTCGAACACCCCGCCCGAGGTGCGCGGATCCAGATTGCCGGTGGGCTCGTCGGCCAGCAGCAACCGCGGCTGGTTGGCCAAGGCGCGGGCGATGGCGACACGCTGCTGCTCGCCGCCCGACAGTTGCGAGGGTCGATGCGTCAGCCGCTGGCCCAGTCCCACCAGGTCCAGCAGGCGGGCAGCTTCTTTCGCCGCGTCGGCGCGCGAATGGCCGGCGATCATCCGCGGCAAGGCCACATTTTCCAGCGCATCGAATTCGGGCAGCAGGTGATGGGCCTGATAGACAAAACCGATCTTGTCGCGGCGGATGCGGGTGCGCTCACTGTCCGCCAGACCCGAAACCGCCACGCCTTCGATAAAGATCTCGCCGCTGGTGGGCGCTTCCAGCAGGCCCGCAATATGCAGCAGCGAAGATTTTCCCGCGCCGCTGGGCCCGACCAGCGCCACGATCTCGCCCGCCTTCACCGTCAGGTTCAGATTGCTGAACACTTCCAGCTGACCCTCGCGATAGCGCCGCGTAATGGCATCCAGCTTCAGCACTTCATTCATAGCGCAGCGCCTCGACCGGATCGAGCCGCGCCGCCCGCCAGGACGGGTACAGGGTCGCAAGGAAAGAAAGCACCAGCGCCATCACCACAACAACCGCAACCTGGGCCGGCGCCATCTCGGCCGGCATGCGCGACAGAAAATAGATGGTGGGGTCAAACAGGGTGGTGCCGGTAAGCCGCGACAGGCCCAGGCGGATATTCTCGATATTGGCGCAGAACACCACGCCGATGACAAAACCGAGCAAGGTGCCCGTCACCCCAATACTGGCGCCGGCGATGAAGAAGATGCGCATCACCGCGCCGCGCGTCGCCCCCATGGTGCGCAGGATGGCGATGTCGGGCGACTTGTCCTTCACCAGCATGATCAGGCCCGACACGATGTTCAGCGCCGCCACCAGGATGATCAGCGACAGGATCAGGAACATCACATTGCTTTCGACCTGGACGGCCTCGAAGAAAGCGCTGTTGATATCCTGCCAGGGCACCGCGCGCGTCATCGGCCCCGCCGCCTTGATCAAGGCCGGCAGCATCGCCATGTCGGCTTCCGGATCGGTGGTCATCACTTCGATCCCGTTCACCGTGTCGCCGGTGTTGAAATAGAGCTGCGCCTCATTCAGCGGCATGAAAATATAATTATTGTCATAGAGCGTATTGCCCACACGGAAGCTGGAGATCACGTGATAGGTCTTGACCCTGGGCGTGGTGCCGAAGGGCGTGATGTTGCCCTTGGGCGCGATCAGGGTGATGTCGCCGTCCACCCGCACGCCAAGCTTGGCGGCAAGGCCGGAACCCACGATCACCACATCGTCGCGGTCGAAATAGGCCAGCGATCCGGCGCGCAATTTTTCCGCCACCAGCGTCAGCTTGGCCAGATCGGCGGGGCGGATGCCGCGTACGATCACCCCTTCATTGGCGCCGTTCTGGCTGGCCATGACCTGGCCGTCCACCAGCGGGGTGGCGCGCACCACTCCGGGCACGGTGCGCAGCCGCGCCGCCACCGCGTCATAGTCGGCCATATTGCCCATCTGCGACTGGATGGTGACATGGCCCGAAAGCCCCAGAATGCTTTTGAGCAGTTCGACGCGAAAGCCGTTCATCACGCTCATCACGATGATCAGGGTGGCCACCCCTAGCGCGATCCCGATCAGCGAGAACAGCGAAATCACCGAAATGAAACTTTCCTGTCGCTTGGCGCGCAGATAGCGGGCAGCGATCATCCATTCAAAGGCTGCGAAAACGCCGGTGTTTTTTGGTGCGTTTTTTGGTGCGTTTTTTGGCGCGTTTTTGGGGGGTGATTCAGGCATGCAGCCAAGGTAAGGGGGCGTTGCGAATCCGTCCATCGCAAAGCCTTGCGCCGGCGCACGCCCCGCCCCATACCCCTGCCATGGTTGCCGTCCCCAGCGATTCCTTCAGCCGAACCCGGCGGATCGAACTGATAGCCCTATTCGGGCTGCTGACGGTCTTCACGCCCATCGGCATCGACCTCTACCTGCCGGCGCTGCCCACCATCGCGCGCGAATTCCACGCGCCCATCGCCTCGATCGAACATTCGCTGGCCGCCTTCTTCCTGGGCCTGTGCTTGGGACAGGTGATGATCGGGCCTTTGTCCGACCGCTTTGGCCGGCGCTGGCCGATCCTGATCGGGCTGGGGCTTTATGTACTGGGCGCTACCGGCTGCGCCCTGGCGCGGGATCCGTTCACCCTGGACGCTGCCCGCTTTGTCGAGGCGGTGGGCGGCTGTGCCGGTACCGTGCTGGCGCGCGCCTGTGTGCGCGACCTGTTTCCGCCCGAGCAGGCGGCGCGCATCTTCGCCCAGATGCTGCTGATCCTGTCGGTGTCGCCCTTGTTCGCGCCCTTTGTCGGCGGCTGGCTGTTGCCGATCACCGGCTGGCGCAGCCTGTTCTGGCTGCAAGGCGGCGCCGCGCTGCTCACCTGGGGCTTCGTCTGGAAGTTGCTGCCCGAAAGCCATCCCGGTTCGGACCGCCGCCTGCATCCCTTCCATGTGCTGGTGGACTATTGGGCTATTTTGCGCGACCCGCGCTTCTTCCGTTTCATCATTCCCGCCACCCTCACCGGCGCGGGTCTCTATGTCTTTCTCACCGGCTGGCCGCATGTGGTGATCGATCTGTTTCACGTCCGCCCGCAATATTTCGGCTTCACCTTTGTGCTCAACGGCGTGGGCTTGATCCTGTTCAGCCAAGGCACGGCGCGCTGGTTGAAACATCGTCCGGGAGAACCCCTGTTCCTCGCCGCCCTGCTCGCCAATGCGCTGGCCGGCTCGCTGGCGCTGCTGTTCGGCTTCACCGGCTGGGCCGGGCTGCTGGGCCTGTTGCCCTGGACCTTTGTCTATTGCTCCATGATCGGCGTGATCAACCCCACCGCGGCCGGCCTGGCGATGCGTGACTTTGGCCATACTGCCGGCATGGCCTCGGCGCTGATCGGAATTTTTCTGTATGGCGGCGGTACCCTGGCCTCCATGGCCATGGGGGCCTTTATCACGCCCGCCACACCGGTCCCTTTGACCGGCTTGATCGCGGTGTTTGGCATTGCCGGCGCGGCGACTTATCTGCTGTTCAGGCCCCGCGCGGCGCGCTAATAACGCTCATCTTTTTCGGAGCATCCCATGCAGCGCGCCCTCGACATCGACCGCAGCCGGTTCGCCGATTGGTACCAGGCGGTGGTGCGCGACGCCGACATGGCGGAATCCTCGCCGGTGCGCGGGGCGATGGTGATCAAGCCCTGGGGCTATGGCGTGTGGGAACAGATCCAGCAGGAGCTGGACCGCCGCATCAAGGCTACGGGTCACGACAATTGCTACTTCCCCATGTTCATCCCCCTCTCCTTCATCGCCAAGGAGGCCGAGCATGTCGAAGGCTTCGCCAAGGAGATGGCGATCGTCACCCATCACCGCCTGAAAATGATCGACGGCAAGCTGCAGCCCGATCCGGACGCCAAGCTGGAAGAACCGCTGGTGGTGCGCCCCACCTCCGAGACCATCATCGGCGATGCTTTCGCGCGCTGGATCAAGAGCCACCGCGACCTGCCGCTGTTGATCAACCAATGGGCCAATGTGGTGCGCTGGGAGATGCGCCCGCGCCTGTTTTTGCGCACCACTGAATTTCTCTGGCAGGAAGGCCATACCGCCCATGCATCGGAAGGCGACGCGGTGGACGAAACGCTGAAGATGCTGGAAGTCTATCGCAGCTTTGCGGAGGACACTCTCGCCATGCCGGTGATCGCGGGCGAGAAGCCGGAGAATGAACGTTTCCCCGGCGCGGTGAACACCTATTCCATCGAGGCCATGATGCAGGATGGCAAGGCGCTGCAGGCCGGCACCTCGCATTTCCTGGGGACACACTTTGCCGAAGCCCAGAACATCCGCTTCCAGAATGACGCCGGCGGAATGGATTTCTGCAACACCACCAGCTGGGGGGTCTCCACCCGCCTGATCGGCGGGGTGATCATGACCCATGGCGATGATGACGGCCTGCGCCTGCCGCCTGCGATCGCGCCCCGGCAGATCGTGATCGTGCCCATGCTGCGCGACAAGCCGGAAGACGCCGAGGTTCTCAAATATTGCCAAGAGCTGGTGGCGGCGCTGAACCAGGAACGCGCCTTCGGCCAACCGCTGCGCGCCTTTTTGGATACCAAGAAGATCAAGTCGGCGGAAAAGCGCTGGAACTGGGTCAGGCGCGGCGCGCCGATCATCGCCGAGATCGGTCCGCGTGACGCCGCGGCCGGGGTGGTGAGCTTCATGCGGCGCGACGATCTGCGCGACGGCGACAAGGTGAAGTCCATCGCCACGCCGAGGGGCGAGTTCCTGGCCGGCGCGGTGGGTTTGCTGGAAGAAATTCAAGCCGGGCTGTTTGCCGAAGCCAAGGCGCGGCTGGACGCCAATATCAAAAGCGGCGTCACCGACTGGAAGGGCGTGGCGGATTATTACGCCGGCGGCGACGAGGATTTCAAAGGCTGGCTGAAAGTGTCCTGGTCCAAGCCCAGCGGCGCGGCGCTGGAGGCGGTGGACAACAAGCTCAAGAGCCTGAAGCTCACCATCCGTAATGCGCCCTTGCAGCAACCGGGCTCATTTGCGCCCTGTCTTTTCACTGGCGCGCCGGGCGTGGAAGAAATTCTGATTGGCCGGGCTTACTAGAACCGGCTGAAGGCTTCAAACAGCACCAGCACGGCGGCGCCTAGCGTGAATAAAGGTCCCATGACCGAGCGCTTGCGCGGGTGGAAAATCCACTTCTTGGGACGGGGAGCCTCATAAAGTCCCCAGCTGTCCTGATACATCGTCAAATCCCCATCCGATTTGTTCCAACTCTAGGCACAGTCCGGTTACTGGCCTTTTAAAGCGATGCGTAAAATTTGCTCGATCGGGCCAGAGGCAAAAACCGGTGCCCAGACGGGACATCAAGGCCTATCGCGTGGGGGTTGTGCAGGGCGGTGGGTTGAGAAGCGGCGCCAGTTTGCGGCCGTCAATGCTGACATAGGCGCTGTCGGGGGCGCTGCCGGGATGACCCGTATTGGACCGGGTCCGGCCGGTCCGGTGCCCTTGGTTCAGGGGGATGGCGATGGCGTCGGGCACCGGAACCGGGCCAGCCGCCACATCGGCCGGGGCGACAGCGGCGCCATTGGCATCTATTCCAGCCGCATAATCCGTGCCCGCGGCGCAGGGCACGGTAGGGCCGCCGTCGAGCAGCGGATCGGGCCGGGAAGGCTGGGTGATGGGGCCTGCAAGCACAGGCTGTCCCGCCAGAAGCAGCAGGGGGACTGCCATACGAAGTTTCCGCTTCACGACATTAAATTGCGTATGTTGCATTGCAATATAACCAGATATTTCGTGACACGCCGTCCCGGGCACTATATCAACCCACTCAATAAAAGAACGTGACCGCACAAGAACGGCCAAGTTCGGGGAGAATTCCAAGGCCGGGGCCACAAGCTCCGGCCTTTTCGTTTCTGAGGTTCTCTAGAGTTCGAGCCAGCCAAAGCCGATGGCGGCGTAAAAACCCACCCAGATCACCGCCGCCAGCGCGCTGGCGATCAGCGCCTTCTGCTTCAGCATGGGATTAAGCGGTGCACCACTGTCAGGGTCGCGTTCGCTGCCCAGCCCCACCGGCAACAGACAGAACAGGCAGAGGAACCACAGCACCGCATAGGCGCTGAACAGCACGACATAATGCAGGAAAACACTCACAACTCGCTCACCAGCACCCGGGTGACCGGCTTCTTGCCCCAGGCATCGTGGGCGGCGCGGCGCGCCGCGCGGCGCACATTCTCGGCCAGATCGTCGGGATCGCTGCGCTTGTTCTTGTCGAGCGTGTCCTCCACCGCCTTCAGCACCGCCGCTTCCACCGGTTCGGGCATGCCCTCGCCCAGCACGACGGGCGGCGCCGCGATGCGGCCCTTGTGATCGACCACCAGCGACACCACCAAGAGCCCCGCGAACGCCATGGCGCGGCGGTCCTTGGCCAGCCCCTCGCATTCCGCCACCAGCACCCGCCCGTCCATATGGATGCGGCCCGACGGCACTTCGTCGATCAGTTCGGGACGGCCCGGCGCCAGGCGGAACATCTGGCCATTCTCCGGCACCATCGCCTGTGGCACCTGCAATGTGCGGGCGAGTTCGGCATGCGCCATCTGGTGACGCATTTCGCCATGCACCGGCAGCGCCAGTTTGGGCCTGATCCAGCGATACATCTGGGCCAGTTCGTCGCGGCAGGGATGGCCGCTGACATGAACATGATGATCGGTGGCCGTCAGCAGGGATATGCCGCGCGCCGCCAGCTTGTTCTGGATCTCGGCGATGGCGAGCTCATTGCCGGGAATGACCCGGCTGGAAAAGATTACGCTGTCGCCCGCGCCCAGCTGCACATGGGGGTGTTTGTTGTCGGCGATGCGGGCCAGCGCCGCGCGCGGCTCGCCCTGGCTGCCGGTGCATAGATACAGCACCTTGTGCGCCGGCAGGTCGGCCACCTCGCTCTCGTCCAGCACGGTGGGAAAGTCCTTGAGATAGCCGGTCTCGCGCGCCGCAGACACCATCTTCTGCATCGACCGCCCCACCAGGGCGATGCGGCGCCCCGCCGCCTTGGCGGCGCGCGCGATACTGTCCAGCCGCGCCACATTGGAGGCAAAACCCGTCACCGCCACCCGTCCTTTCAGGGTAGCGATCAGCGCCGCCAGATTTTCGCGGATCTCCGCTTCCGAGCCCGACGTTCCCGGCACCAGGGCATTGGTGGAATCGCACACCAGCGCCAGCACCCCTTCATTGCCCAGCCGCTCCAGCGCGGCCTCATTGGTCGCCTCGCCCAGCATCGGATTGGGGTCGATCTTCCAGTCGCCGGTATGGGCCACAACACCCAAGGGCGTGCGGATCGCGAGCAGATTAGGTTCCAGGATGGAATGGGTGATGGAGATGAAGTCGAGCTGAAACGGTCCCAGCGTGAGACTGCCGCCGACCGGCACTTCCTTCACCTGCACCTTCGAGGCGAGCCCCGCCTCATCCAGCTTGCCGGTGATCAGCCGCGCGGTGAAAGGCGTGGCATAGACCGGGCAGCGCAGCGAAGGCCACAAATGCGCGATGGCGCCGATATGATCCTCATGGGCATGGGTGGCGATAATGCCCAGCACCGTGTCACGCCGCTCCGCCAGATAGCGGATGTCGGGCATGATCAAGTCCACGCCTGGCGTGTTGCCTTCACGCCCAAACAGCACGCCGCAATCGACAATGATCCATTGCCGGTCATCCGGAGCGCCGAAGCCGTAAGCGTTGAAATTCATCCCGATCTCGCCCGATCCGCCCAGGGGCAGAAAGACCAGTTCGTCCTGCGGTGCCATACGATCCATTATGTGCTGATGATTTTGGCGGCGTTGCGGGCATGGATCAGCATCAGCCCGCGCATGGTGAGATCGGGATCGATGTGATCGATGGCCGCGATGTCAGGACGGAACAGATGCGACAGCCCCCCCGTAGCCACCACGGTCATGGGCTTGCCATATTCAGCCTTGATGCCGTTGATCAGACCGGTGATCAGCCCGACATAACCCCAATAGACGCCGGACTGCATGCTGGAGGCGGTGTCGCGGCCGATCACCTTGTGGGCGCGTTGAATGGCGACGCGGGGCAGCAGCGCCGCCGCCTGGTGCAGCGCCTCGATGGAGAGGTTGGCGCCTGGTGCAATCACGCTGCCGTCGAAAGCGCCGTCCTGCGCCACGATGTCGAAATTGGTGGCGGTGCCGAAATCCACCACGATCACCGCGCCGGGATAGCGTTCATGCGCCGCAACCGTGTTGCACAACCGGTCGGCGCCCACGGTGTCTGGCCGTTCGACATTGGGCCTGGGCCCTAGATCCAGCGCCGGATCGCCCACCCGCATCGGTTCGGTTTTCAGATATTTGCGGCACATGTCGCGCAGGTCGAACAACACCGCCGGCACCACCGTGGCGATGATGGCGGCGTTCAAATCGGCGAAGCAAAGCCCTTCGAGCGCCAGGAGCTGGCTGAGCCACACGGCATATTCATCCGCGGTGCGCGACACCTGCGTCACCGCACGCCATTGGGCGCGCATCTTGGCGCCCTCATAGACGGCGAAAACGACATTGGTATTGCCGGCGTCGATGGCGAGCAGCATCAGAAAAACACCTCGCCGGCCGCGATGGCCGACACCCGGCCCTGCTCGCTCAGCAGCAGCGCGCCGGCTGCGTCCAGCCCAACGAACACACCGGTACGGGTCTCGTGGGGCAGCCGGGCGCGAAGGACGGACCCCAGCCCGCCGGCCCGCGCCAGCCAGGCCGTGCGCACAATTTGGAACCCCTCGCTCATCCACACATCATACCAATGGGCAAAGCGCGCGGCGAGGACGCTGAGAGTGATATCGGACGGCGGCGGCGCAATCCCCAATTGCACCAAGGAAGTCGCGGGAAATTCGGTGCCGGTTGGAAAGCTTGCCAGATTGACGCCAATACCGATGGCCAGCCAACGGCCTGCAGGGCCCTGACCGCTTTCCAGCAGAATGCCGGCAAGTTTGCTGCCATTGCCCAGCACATCATTGGGCCATTTGACCTGGATAAGGGCCGTGGACGCGAACTGCGCCGCCATCTCCGCCACCGCCAACGCCGCCACAAAGGACAATTGCCCGATGACGGCTTGCGGTGCCGTGGGCCGCAGCAGCAGGCTCGCGGCAAGATTGCCCGCGCCGGCCTCCCAAACCCTGCCCCGGCGGCCGCGCCCTGCCGTTTGCTGCGCAGCCGTGATCCACAGCGGCCCGGCCTCGCCGCCTTGTGCCATGCGGCGCGCCTCCTCATTGGTGGAATCCAGTTCCTGATGCTGGACCTTGCCATAGCCCTGCGGCCAACTTGTCAGGGGAGAAAGGTTCAAGGAAACAAAGAGCGCGCGGCGGCGTCGGCGGCATTGAGAACAGGCGAAGCGGCAAAGATGAACAGCAGTGCCACCGCGCCCGACGCGATCATGATGGCGCGCGAACCCAAGGCGCTCTGACCGTCCAGCGCATCCGCCGGTTCGTCAAAGAACATCACCTTCACCAGCCTGAGGTAATAGACCAGGCCGATGGCACTGGCGAGCACGCCCAGCACGGCCGGCACCACCAGCCCCGCCTGCATCGCCGCCAGGAAGACATAGAATTTGGCGAAGAACCCGGCCAGCGGCGGCAGACCCGCCAGGCTGAGGAACAGTACAGCAAACAGCACCGCCAATCTCAGATCGGTGCGCGCCAGCCCCGCCAGATCGGAAATAGCTTCCACCGACTTGCCGCCGCGCCGCATCGCCTGGATGCAGGCAAACACGCCCAGATTGGTGGCGACATAAATCGCCAGATAGATCAGAACGCCGCGCACGCCCAGGGTGGTGCCCGCCGCCAGGCCCAGTAGCGCATAACCCATATGCCCGATCGAGCTGTAGGCCATCAGGCGCTTGATATTGGTCTGGCCAATGGCGGCGATCGCGCCAAGCGCCATGCTGAGCACCGAGATGAAGACAATGATCTGGCGCCACTGATGCACCAGATCGGGGAACGGGGTGAGGATGGCGCGCAGGAACAGGCACATGGCTGCCACCTTGGCGGCGGTGGCGAAATAGGCGGTGACCGGCGTGGGCGCGCCTTCATAGACATCTGGCGTCCACATGTGAAAGGGCACGGCGGAGACCTTGAAGGCGAGGCCGGCGATCAAAAAGACGATGCCGAAGATCACGCCCAGACCCGCAGGTCCTGCATGGGTCACGGCGGCGACGGCGGAGAATGTCGTGGTTCCGGTGAAGCCATAGATCAGCGAAATGCCGTACAACATCATGCCGGACGACAGCGCCCCCAGCACGAAATACTTCAGACCCGCTTCGGTGGAGCGCAGATGATCGCGGTTGAAGGCGGCCAGCACATAGAGCGCCAGCGATTGCAGCTCCAGCCCCATATAGAGCGACAGGAAGCTGGACGAAGACACCATCAGCATCATGCCCAAGGTGGCAAGCAGCATCAGCACCGGCAATTCAAAGCGCGACAGGTTGATCTTGGAAAAGAACTCGTCCGCCAGCAGGATGGAAAATCCCGCGCCCCCCAGGATCAGCAGCTTGGCGAAACGGGCGAACGCATCGGCGACAAAGGCGCCGTGAAAGGCGAAGGCGTGGTCCGGCCCCGTCACCGTGGCCGCTCCTGCCGCAATCAGCAGCGCGATCGCGCTCCAGCTGATGATGGGCGCGCTTTTCTCACCAGCGATAGCACCCGCCAGCAGCAGCGCCATGGCGCCGACGGCCATGATCAGTTCGGGAAGAAGGACCAGCAGGTCGGCCTGAAGCGTCATCGGCCTGTGCCCTTCTGCGCAACCGTCAGTTTTTTCATATGATCCATCGCCAGCGCGGTTTTGTTGTCGGCGATCAGTTTGGCCACCGCGGGCGTGGTGACGTCGAGCACCGGCTTGGGATAGACGCCCAAGAGGAGCGTGACCACCACCAGCGGCGCCAACAGTGCGATCTCGCGCGCGCTCAAATCCTGGATGGTCTGCAGGGACGGCTTGACCAGCGCCCCGAAGATGATGCGGCGATAGAGGAACAGCGCATAGGCCGCCGACAGGATCACGCCCGTGGCCGCGAAAATGGCGAGCCAGCTATTGTGCACATAGGCGCCCACCATGGTGAGAAACTCGCCGATGAAGCCGGATGTCCCCGGCAGGCCGACATTGGCCAGGGTGAAGACCATGAAACAGGCGGCATAGAGCGGCATGCGGTTGACCAGGCCGCCATAGGCGGCGATCTCGCGGGTGTGCATGCGGTCGTAGACAACACCGACACAGAGGAACAGCGCGCCCGACACCACGCCATGGGAGAGCATCTGGAAAATGCCGCCTTCCACGCCCTGATGCGTCAGAGTGAAAATTCCCATGGTGACAAAGCCCATATGCGCCACCGAGGAATAGGCGATCAGCTTTTTCATATCTTCCTGCGCCAGCGCCACCAGCGAGGTGTAGATGATCGCCACGATGCTCATGGTGAAGACCAGCGGCGCGAACATTTCCGTGGCGGACGGGAACATGGGCAACGAAAAGCGCAGGAAGCCGTAGCCGCCCATCTTCAGCAGGATGGCGGCCAGGATCACCGAACCGGCGGTCGGCGCCTCGACATGGGCGTCCGGCAGCCAGGTATGGACCGGCCACATCGGCATCTTGACCGCGAAACTGGCGAAGAAGGCCAGCCACAGCCAGGTCTGCATCGCGGGCGGGAAATGCACGCCGTTCAGCAGGGCCGCGATGTCGGTAGTGCCGGAATACCAATACATGCTCATGATCGCGAGCAGCATCAGGACCGAGCCGATAAAGGTATAAAGGAAGAATTTGAAGCTGGCATAGACCCGCCGCTTGCCGCCCCAGATGCCGATGATCAGGAACATCGGGATCAGCCCGCCCTCGAACAACACATAGAACAGCACCAGGTCCAGGGCGCAGAACACGCCGATCATCATGGTCTCCAGCACCAGGAAGGCGACCATATATTCGGCGACGCGGCTCTCCACCGACTCCCAGCTGGCCACGATGCAGAAGGGCATCAGGCCCGCGGTCAAGACCACGAACAGCATGGAAATGCCGTCCACGCCCATATGATAAGAGATGCCGCCGCCCAGCCAGTCCCGCTTCTCCACCAGCTGGAAGCCCGGATCGGCGGGATTGAAATGCGCCCACATCACCAGCGACAAAGCCAAGGTGATGACGGTCGTGATCAGCGCGATCCAGCGGGCACTGGCGGGCTTTGGCATCAACAGAATCGCCGCCGCGCCCAGCAGCGGTACAAAGGTGGTGAGCGAAAGAATGGGAAGGCTCATGGCGCCCCTCCCGCAATCGTGAACCAGGTGGCCAGCGCCACGACGCCCAACAACATCGCCAGGGCATAGTGATAGACATAGCCGCTCTGCAGGCGCACCGCGCCGCGGCTGGCGTCCAGCACCCTTGCGGCGATCCCGTCCGGCCCCAACCCGTCGATCACGGTGCCGTCGCCGCGCTTTCACAGGAAACGGCCCAGCGCAAAAGCGGGGCGCACGAACAGAAAGTCATACAGCTCGTCGAAATACCATTTGTTGAAGAGGAACAGATAGAGCAGCCCCTTGCGGTCCGCGAGCTTCTTGGGCAGCGCCGGATGCAGAATGTAATAGTAGAAGGCAATCAGGAAACCGATGATGGTGACGGTCAGCGGCGCCAACTCTACCCACACCGGCAGCGCGCCTTCCGCGCCGCCCACAAAGACAGACGCCTTCCAGAATTCGTGCGCGCCTTCGCCGATGAAGAAGTGGCTGAAGGCCATGCCGGCGAACGCCGCGCCCAACGCCAAAAGACCCAGCGGCACCAGCATCACCAACGGCGATTCATGTACTTCTTCCAGCTTGGGCGCGTGATGCCCATGATCATCGGCGTGATCGTCATGATGCTCATTATGGTCCTGGCCACGATAGCGGCCATGGAAGGTCATCAGGAACTGGCGCCAGGAATAGAAACTGGTCATGCCGGCCGAAAGGATCAGCAGGGTAAAGGCATAGGAGCCGATGCCGCTATGGGCGCCGAAAGCCGAATTGATGATGGCGTCCTTGGAATAGAAACCGGCCAGACCCACGCTCAAATAGGGAATGCCCACCCCGGTCAGCGCCAGATTGCCGATCAGCATCATCGCCCAGGTGAACGGAATGGCGCGCGCCAGCCCGCCCATTTTGCGCATATCCTGCTCGTGATGCATCGAATGGATCACCGCGCCCGCGCTCAGGAACAGCAGCGCCTTGAAAAAGGCATGGGTGAAAAGATGGAACATGGCGGCGTTGTAGGCCGACACGCCGGCGGCGGCGAACATGTAGCCCAGCTGCGAGCAGGTCGAATAGGCGATCACCCGCTTGATGTCGTTCTGGAACAGGCCGACCGAGGCGGCGAAGAAGGCCGTGGTGGCGCCGATGAAGGTGACGAAGGTCAACGCCACAGGCGACAGCTGGAACAGGGGCGAGCAGCGGCAGACCAGGAACACGCCCGCCGTCACCATGGTGGCGGCGTGAATCAAGGCCGAAACCGGCGTGGGGCCTTCCATGGCGTCAGGCAGCCAAGTGTGCAGGCCGAGCTGGGCCGACTTGCCCATCGCGCCAACAAACAGAAGCAGGCAAAGGGTGGTGAGAATGTCGAGATTGTGGCCCGCAAAGACAAAGCTCTTGCCCACCATGTGCGGGGCGGCCGTGAACACGGCGTCGAAATCCAGCGTACCGAACACCGCCCAGATGCCGAAGATGCCCAGGGCGAATCCGAAGTCGCCCACGCGGTTGACGATAAAGGCCTTGATCGCGGCGGCGTTGGCGGACGGGCGTGTGTACCAGAAGCCGATCAGCAGATAGGAGGCCAGGCCCACCCCTTCCCAGCCGAAGAACAGCTGCAGGAAATTGTTGGCCGTCACCAGCATCAGCATGGCGAAGGTGAACAGCGACAGATAGGAGAAAAAGCGCGGCCGGTACGGATCTTCCGCCATGTAGCCGATGGAATACAGGTGCACCAGCGACGACACGCCGGTCACCACCACCAGCATCACCGCCGTGATGGAATCGACCCGCACCGTCCAGTCAGCCGTGAAAGTGGCGGAATGAATCCAGGGCAGGATCGGGATGATGTATTTGTGCCCGTCCAGCGCGACATCCTTAAACGCCACGATCGACAAGGCAGCAGAGGCAAACAACAGGCCAGTGGTCACCAGCTCGCTGGCGCGGTTGCCGATCAGCCGGCCGAACAGCCCCGCGATGGCGGAACCGATGATGGGCAGGAAGACGATTGCGGCGTACATCATCAACCCTTCATCACATTGACGTCCTCAACCGCGATAGTGCCGCGGTTGCGGAAATAGACCACCAGGATGGCCAGGCCGATGGCGGCCTCGGCGGCGGCCACGGTCAGCACGAACAGCGCGAATACCTGCCCCACCAGATCGCCCAGATAGGCGGAAAAGGCCACGAAGTTGATATTCACCGCCAGCAGGATCAATTCCACCGACATCAGGATGATGATGATGTTCTTGCGGTTGAGGAAAATGCCCAGCATCCCGATGGTGAACAGGATGGCGGCGACGGCGAGATATTGGGTCAGCCCGATGGTCATTTAAGCGCCCTCGCCCGGCTTGAGATCGTGCATGTCCACCGCCATGGCGGCAGTGCGGGCGTTCTGCACCGAAATCACCTGGCGGCGCACGCCGGGGCGCGAACGCAATGTCAGCACAATGGCCCCGATCATGGCGACCAGGAGCACCAGGCCTGCAATCTGGAAGTAATAGACATAGTCGGTATAGAGAATGCGCCCCAGCGCCGCCGTATTGGTCACACCGGCGGGCGTGGCGCTGGCCAACGCGGTCTTGGCGGCGGGCTTCAGAGTCCACACACTGCCCGCCATCACCAGTTCGGCCACCAGGACCAACCCGATCAACACGCCGAAGGGCAGATATTGCAAGGTGCCGCGCTTGAGCTCGGCGAAATCGATGTCCAGCATCATTACCACGAACAAGAACAGCACGGCGACGGCGCCGACATAGACCACGATCAGGATCATGCCCAGGAACTCCGCCCCCAACAGCACGAACAGGCCCGCCGCGTTGAAGAAGGCGAGGATCAGGAACAGCACCGAATGCACGGGATTGCGCGCGCCGATCACCATGACCGCACTGGCGATCAGGATGGCCGAAAAGAAATAAAAGGCTATCGCTTCGAACATTCAGTTTCTCGTTGGCCTATTGGCACAATTGCCTATCGGCCCAATTGCCTATCGATAAGGCGCGTCCAATTCCAGATTGCGGGCGATTTCCCGTTCCCAGCGGTCGCCATTGGCGAGCAGCCGGGCCTTGTCGTAATAAAGTTCTTCGCGTGTCTCGGTGGAAAACTCGAAATTCGGGCCCTCCACGATCGCGTCCACCGGGCAGGCTTCCTGGCAGAAGCCGCAATAGATGCACTTCACCATGTCGATGTCATAGCGGGTGGTGCGGCGCGAGCCGTCTTCACGCGGCTCGGCCTCGATGGTGATGGCCTGGGCGGGGCAGATCGCCTCGCACAGCTTGCAGGCGATGCAGCGTTCCTCGCCATTGGCATAACGGCGCAGCGCATGCTCGCCGCGGAAGCGGGGCGACAGCGGCCCCTTCTCGAACGGATAGTTCAAGGTCGCCTTGGGCGCGAAGAAATAGCGCATGGAAAGCAAGAAGCTCTTGATGAACTCCACAAAGAAGATCTGACGCGCGGTGCGGTCGAAACTCATGACAACTCCTACAGGTGCGGGCGGACGAAGAGCACCCAGCCCGCCGTCACCACCACCCACAAAAGCGACGTCGGCAGGAACACTTTCCAGCCCAGACGCATCAACTGGTCGTAGCGATAGCGCGGCACCATGGCCTTCACCATCGCGAACATGAAGAAGAAAAAACAGATTTTGAGGAAAAACCACACAGCGCCGGGCAGCCAGGTGAAGGGCGCTATGTTCAGAGGCGGCAGCCAGCCGCCCAAAAACAAGATCGAGCACATGGCGCACATCAGCACGATGGAAAGATATTCGCCCAGGAAGAACAGCAGGAACGGGGTGGAGGAATATTCCACGAAGAAACCCGCCACCAGCTCGCTTTCCGCTTCCACCAAATCGAAGGGCGGGCGGTTGGTTTCCGCCAGCGCCGAAACGAAGAAGATGGGCAGCATGGGGAACAGGATGGAGAAGACATTCCAGTGCAGCAGCGCGAAGGTCCCGGTCATGGCCTGCGCCCGCACGATGTCCGACAGGTTCAGCGAACCGGCGAACAACAGCACGGTGATGATGACAAAGCCGATGGAGACCTCATAGGACACCATCTGGGCCGCCGCGCGCAGGGCAGAAAGAAAGGGATATTTCGAATTCGAGGCCCAGCCCGCCATGATGATGCCGTAGACGCCCAGCGACGACATAGCGAACAGATAGAGGATGCCGACATTGATGTCGGCCACCACCCAGTGATTGTCCCACGGCACCACAGCCCAGCCGGCAAAGGCCAAGGTCACGGTGACCAGCGGGGCGATCATGAAGATCACCTTGTTGGCGCTGGAAGGGATGATCACTTCCTTGAACAGGAACTTGAACAGATCGGCGAAGGTCTGCAGCAGGCCGAAGGGGCCCACCACATTGGGGCCGCGCCGCATCTGCACCGCCGCCCAGATCTTGCGGTCGGCCAGCAGCAGAAATGCGATCGACACCAGCAGGAACACGTCGAAGAGCAGAATGGTGACAAACTGGCTGGTGAACCACGCGAAAGAGTGGTTCCAGCCCCAATGTGCGAAGAGGTTGGTGAACAGCATTATTCCGCCGCCATCTTCGTTGCGCCATGCACCAGTTCCTGGCTGCACTTGGCCATGGTCTCGCTCGCCCGCGCGACCGCGTTGGTGAGATAATAGTCGGCGATCGCCGCCGTCAGCTTCTCACTGTCCAGCACGCCGTCCTCGCCGATACCGCCCCAGGTCACCGCCGAGGTATCGGCATGCACCGGCGCATCGTTCAGTGTGGCGAAATGGGTGACGTCTTTCTCGATCGCCGCCACCAGCGCCGCGCGGTCGTCATAGGGCAGCTTCACCCCCAGCACATCGGACAAAGCGCGCAGGATGGCCCAATCCTCCTTCGCCTCGCCGGGCGGGAAAGCGGCGCGACGGCCACGCTGCACCCGGCCCTCGAAATTCACATACAGGCCGTCCTTCTCGGTATAGGCGGCGCCCGGCAGAACCACATCGGCATGATGGGCGCCGGCATCGCCATGACTGCCCTGATAGACCACAAAGGCGCGGCCCAGATGAGCGACGTCGAATTCGTCCGCGCCCAACAGGTATATAAAGTCGATCTCACCCTTCTGGGCGCCATCCACGATTTTTGCGACGTCGCGCCCAGCCGTCCCCGGCAGGAATCCCAGATCCAGCGCGGCAACGCGGCTGGCTGCGGTATGCAGAATGTTGAAACCGTTCCAACCGCCGTCGGCATGGCTGCCGGACGGACCGATCATGCCGGTGTCGGCAGCGATTTTGGCGGCAAGCTTGAGGATCGCCGCGCCATCCTTGCGGGTCAGCGCGCCCGAACCCAGCACGATCATCGGCCGCTTGGCGTCCGTCAGAACCTTGGCAAAGTCGTGGCTGCCCTTGGCGATCTGTTCGAGCACGGCGATATCGGTGCCCAACTGCTGCACCGGATAGGTGAGGTCGACCGCGGGGCCGAGATTGGCAACCTTCACGCCACTGGCCAGCCAGGCCTTGCGGATGCGGGCATTGAGCACCGGCGCATCCCAACGCGGATTGGCGCCCACCAGCAGAATGGCATCGGCGGCTTCCACCCCGGCAATGGTGGAGTTGAACAGATAGGTCTGGCGCGGGATCTTTTGGCCGGAAGAATTGGCCGCGATCTTGGCGCCATCCTGGCGACAATCCAGGTTGGTGACTCGCAACGACGTCATCAAGTCCTTCAGCGCCTTGATCTCTTCCGCCGCCGCCAGATCGCCGACAATCGCGGCCATCTTGTCCGGCGTGGTCCCACGCACTTTGGTGGCGATGGCGGCGAAGGCTTCCGCCCAGCTGGCGGGCTTGAGCTTGCCGCCCAGGCGCACATAGGGCCGGTCGAGGCGCTGGCGGACAAGTCCATCACAGGCATGGCGCGCCTTGTCGGAAATCCATTCCTCGTTCACGGCCTCGTTCAGACGCGGCAGCACCCGCATGACTTGCGGTCCGCGCGTGTCGACGCGGATGTTGCAGCCTTGCGCATCCATCACATCCACGCTTTCGGTCTTGCGCAGTTCCCAGGGCCGGGCATTGAAGGCATAGGGCTTGGACGTCAGCGCGCCCACCGGGCACAGATCCACCACATTGCCCGACAATTCGCTGGCAAAGGCCTTTTCCAGATAGGTGGTGATTTCCATATCCTCGCCGCGCCCCGTCGCGCCCAGATCGGGCACGCCCGCGACCTCGGTGGCGAAACGCACGCAGCGGGTGCACTGGATGCAACGGGTCATGACGGTCGCAACCAGCGGCCCCATATATTTGTCTTCGACGGCGCGCTTGTTTTCGTTGAAGCGGGTGAAGGCGGCGCGGCCATAGCCCATCGCCTGGTCCTGCAGATCGCATTCCCCGCCCTGATCGCAGATCGGGCAATCCAGCGGATGGTTGATCAACAAAAACTCCATCACCCCTTCGCGCGCCTTGCGGGCATAAGGGCTGGTGGTGTTGATCTTGGCCGGGGTGCCGTCCTTGTTGGGGAAGATATCCTTGACCTGCAAGGCGCAGGAGGCTTGCGGCTTTGGTGCGCCGACCCATTCCACCAGGCACATGCGGCAGTTGCCGGCCACACTCAGCCGTTCGTGATAGCAGAAGCGCGGAATTTCGGCGCCGGCCAGTTCGCAAGCCTGCAGCAGCGTGATGTTGTCATCCGCCTCGATTTCCTTGCCGTCGACGATGAGCTTGCGGGTGGGCATGGGCTACTCCGCCGCCATCTTGGAGAAATCCGCGATGCGCTTTTCGATCTCGGGCCGGAAGTGACGGATCAGGCCCTGGATCGGCCAGGCCGCCGCGTCGCCCAGGGCGCAAATGGTGTGACCTTCGATTTCCTTCGACACTTCGTGCAGCAGGTCAATCTCGGACACTTTCGCATCGCCCTTGACCATGCGGGTCATCACCCGCCACATCCACCCCGTACCTTCGCGGCAGGGCGTGCACTGGCCGCAGCTTTCATGCTTGTAGAAATAGGCCAGGCGCTGGATCGCCTTGATCACGTCGGTGGACTTGTCCATCACGATCACTGCCGCGGTGCCAAGGCCCGACTGCACCGCTTTCAAACTGTCGAAATCCATCAGCACCTCGTCGCAGATCGACTTGGGCAAGAGCGGCACCGAGGCGCCGCCGGGGATCACCGCCAGCAAATTGTCCCAGCCGCCGCGTACCCCGCCGCAATGCTTGTCGATCAGCTCGCGCAGCGAAATGCCCATTTCCTCTTCGACATTGCAGGGCTTGTTCACATGGCCCGAAATGCAGAACAGCTTGGTGCCGGTATTGTTGGGGCGGCCCAGGCCGGCGAACCAGTCGGCGCCACGGCGCAGGATGGTCGGCGCCACCGCAATGCTTTCGACATTGTTGACCGTGGTGGGGCAGCCATAAAGACCCATATTGGCCGGGAATGGCGGCTTCAGACGTGGCTGACCTTTCTTGCCTTCCAGGCTTTCGAGCAGCGCGGTTTCCTCGCCGCAGATATAGGCGCCGGCACCATGATGGACATAAAGATCGAAGTCCCAGCCGTTGATATTGTTCTTGCCGATCAGCTTGGCGGCATAGGCTTCGTCCACCGCGCGCTGCAGCGCCTCGCGCTCGCGGATGAATTCGCCGCGCACATAGATGTAGCAGGCATGCGCGCGCATCGCGAAGCTGGCGACCAGGCAGCCCTCCACCAGCGTGTGCGGGTCGTGGCGCATGATATCGCGGTCCTTGCAGGTGCCGGGCTCGGATTCATCGGCATTGACCACCAGATAATGCGGCCGCTCCTTGATCTCCTTGGGCATGAAGGACCATTTCAGGCCGGTGGGGAATCCCGCGCCGCCGCGCCCGCGCAGGCCCGACTTCTTCATGATGTCGACGATGGCCTCTGGCCCCAGCTCCAGAATGGCCTTGGTGTTGTCCCACTGGCCACGCTTCTTGGCGGCTTCGAGCCCGGGACTCTGCAGACCGTAAAGGTTGGTGAAGATGCGATCCTTGTCGGCGAGCATCAGGCGGCTCCCGGCGGTTTGGGTTTGGGCGGTTCGGCAGGCGGCGGCGCGATTGGCACATACTTGCCGATGATGGAGCCGTCATACAGCGCCCCATCGCTGAGCGTATCGGCGCCGCCTTGCGGTTCCGACGAGGCGCGGCCGTTCTGCGGTCCGGGCTTGACGGTTTTGCCGGCGCGCAAATCGGCGATCATGCGCTCGGTGATGGGCCCATCGATATCTTCATAGAAATCGTTGCCGATCTGCAGCATCGGCGCGTTTACGCAAGCTCCCAGACATTCCACTTCCATCCAGGAAAACTTGCCGTCCGCCGACAGGGTTTTTTCGTGCGGGTGAATATGCGTCTTGCACGCCGCCACCACGGCATCGGAGCCGCGCAGCCAGCAGGGCGTGGTGGTGCAGACCTGCACCAGATAGGTGCCCACCGGCTCCAGATTGAACATGGTGTAGAAGGTCGCCACTTCCAGCACCCGGATGAAGGGCATGGAGAGCATCTTGGCGATGCTTTCCACCATGGGATGGCTGACCCAGCCTTCCTGCTCCTGGCCGCGCCAGAGCAGCGAGATCACTGCCGACGCCTGGCGGCCCTGCGGATATTTGGCGATGGTTGCCTTCGCCCAATCCGCATTCTGCGCGCTGAACGCGAAGCTGGCGGGTTGGATTTCGGGGGGAGCAAGGCGGCGAAGCGACATCGTTTCCTTACTTTGCGAAATCGACGCGGCTGATCAGCCCGTCTTTAAAAGTGTAGATTGCGATGATCTCGAATTGCTCGCTGCCGGGCGCGCGGATCACCAATTCGTGATCGACCACGGTGTTGCCCACCGCGATACGGTTCTTCAGGACCGCCTTATTCTGCGGAAACTGGGCAAAAGCCTTGGCATAGCGCGCCTTGATCGCCGCCCGCGAGGTTTCGGTCGACGTCCCATTCAGGCCCGACACCACGCAATTTTCCGCGAAGAAGGAGACATAGGTCTCCAGGTCCTGAGCGTTGTAGGCGTCCAGCTGCTTGCCGGCGATATCGATGTTGGGGTTGCTCTGCACGCTCACCGGTCCACCTCGCCAAACACGATGTCGAGGCTGCCCAGAACGGCCGACACGTCGGCCAGCATATGGCCCTTGCACATGTAATCCATCGCCTGCAGATGCACGAAACTGGGTGCGCGAATCTTGCAGCGATACGGCTTGTTGGAGCCGTCGGCCACCAGATAGACGCCAAATTCGCCCTTGGGCGCTTCCACCGCGGCATAAGTCTCGCCGGCCGGGACGTGATAGCCCTCGGTGTAGAGCTTGAAGTGATGGATCAAGGCTTCCATCGAGGTCTTCATCTCGCCGCGCCGCGGCGGCACCACCTTGTTGTCGGCGCTGACCACCGGGCCTGCCGGCATCTTTTCGATGCACTGGCGCATGATCTTGGTGGATTCGCGCATCTCTTCCATGCGCATCACATAGCGGTCGTAATTGTCGCCATTCTTGCCGACGGGAATCTTGAAGTCGAATTCGTTGTAGCACTCGTATGGCTGGCTGCGGCGCAGGTCCCACTTGACCCCCGTTGAGCGCAGCATCACCCCCGACATGCCCCACATCTCGGCCTCGGCGCGGCTGATGACCCCGATATCGACATTGCGCTGCTTGAAGATGCGGTTTTCGGTCAAAAGCCCTTCGATGTCGTCCAGCACGGTGACGAAATGATCGCAGAATTTCAGGATGTCTTCGCCCAGGCCGGGCGGCATGTCCTGATGCACCCCGCCGGCGCGGAAATAGGCGGCATGCATGCGCGAGCCGGAAATGCGCTCATAGAACACCATCAGCTTTTCGCGCTCTTCAAAGCCCCAGAGCGGCGGGGTCAGCGCCCCCACATCCATCGCCTGGGTGGTGACATTGAGCAGATGGTTGAGCAACCGTCCGATCTCGGAAAAAAGCACGCGGATATACTGGCCGCGCTTGGGCACTTCCATGCCCAGCAGCTTTTCGATCGCCAGGCAGAAAGCATGCTCCTGGTTCATCGGCGCGACATAATCCAGCCGGTCGAAATAGGGCAGCGCCTGCAGATAGGTCTTGTGCTCGATCAGCTTTTCGGTGCCGCGATGCAAAAGGCCAATATGCGGGTCGACGCGCGTGACGATCTCGCCGTCCAGGTCCAGGATCAGGCGCAGCACACCATGGGCGGCGGGATGCTGGGGACCGAAATTGATGGTCAGTTGCGGATCGTCGGAAACATGCCCCTGCTTGGCGTCCAAGGTTACTTGACTCATTATTGGGGGGCTCATGGCTTCTTACTCGGATCGCCTGATGTCGCATTTGGCGCCATCGCGGCCTTTTCATCGCCCGGCAGAATGTGGGGGGCGCCCTCCCAGGGGCTCATGAAGTCGAAGTCGCGGAATTCCTGCACCAACTGCACCGGCTGATAGACCACGCGCTTGAGCTCGTCGTCATAGCGCAGCTCGACATAACCGGTGAGCGGAAAGTCCTTGCGCAGCGGATAGCCGGAAAAGCCGTAGTCGGTGAGGATTCGGCGCATGTCGGGATGGTCGGTGAAGGCAACGCCGTACATGTCGAAGGCTTCGCGCTCGAACCAGCCGGCGGCGGGATAGACGCCGATGACGGAAGCGATCGCCTCGCCCTCGCCCACTTGCGCCTTGACGCGGATGCGGTTGTTCCTGGTCAGGGACAGAAGATGATAGACCACGTCAAAACGTTTGACGCGCTGCGGCCAGTCCACGCCGCAAATGTCCACCAGGATCTTGAAATCATGCTCGTTGCGCAAATGCACCATGGTCTTGAGGACCTCGGCGGCCGCGACCTCGATGGTCAGCTCGCCGCGCGTCAGGGTGACATTGCTCACCGCCGCCCCCAGCGCAGACTTGATGCTTTCGCCTAAGACAGCCAGATCAGTCATCTCAGCGCTCGATCGTTCCGGTGCGGCGGATCTTGCGCTGCAAGAGCAGGATGCCATAGACCAACGCTTCGGCGGTGGGCGGACAGCCCGGCACATAGATATCCACCGGCACGATGCGGTCGCAGCCGCGCACCACGGCATAGGAATAATGGTAATAGCCGCCGCCATTGGCGCAGCTGCCCATGCTGATCACATAGCGCGGCTCCGGCATCTGGTCGTAAACCTTGCGCAGGGCGGGCGCCATCTTGTTGGTCAGGGTGCCGGCGACGATCATCACATCGCTCTGGCGCGGTGAGGCGCGCGGGGCGAAGCCGAAACGCTCCAGATCATAACGCGGCATCGAAGCCTGCATCATTTCCACCGCACAGCAGGCCAGGCCAAAGGTCATCCACATCAGCGAGCCGGTGCGCGCCCAGTTCACCAGCGCTTCGGAGCTGGTGACCAGAAAGCCCTTGTCGGCCATTTCGGCCTGCAGCGCCTTGAAATAAGGATCGTTGTCGGTGATGGAGGCCGCAGCGCCTTCCACACCCACGCGCGCGCCTTGTCCATATGGATTAGAAGTGGGGGGAATTACTCCCATTCCAGCGCGCCTTTCTTCCATTCATAGATGAAGCCGACCGTCAGCACGCCCAGAAACGCCATCATCGACCAAAAGCCGAAGAGACCGGTGGCTCCCAGCGTGATCGCCCAGGGGAACAAGAACGCCACCTCCAGGTCGAAGATGATGAACAGGATGGCGACCAGGTAGAAGCGCACATCGAACTTCATGCGCGCATCACCAAAGGCGGGAAAGCCGCATTCATAGGCTGACAGTTTCTCGGGATTGGGCTTTGAGGGCGCGATCAGCAGCGGCACGACGATCAAAACCCCACCCAGAACGGCCGCCAGCCCGATGAAAATCAGGATCGGCAGATATTCCAGCAGCAGCTTTTCCATACGCATATCCCGTGGTCCGTGCCCGGCGTCCAAGAACGCCCCCAACAGGTCAGACCGGTGTTATTTCGCGGGTGCAGTATAGGCAGGCACTGCCCCCGCGCAACGCGGGTTTAAAGGAAGATTCGCCGCAGAAGAACAGGAAAATTCGGACCCTTGCGCGACATCGCGCGCGGGCGAAAAAAGGCGGTGGAAACACCTTCGCTAACTGCGAATAGTTCTTAACAAGAAGCCATTTCCGAAAAGAAATGGCGGGAGCGACGGGGCTCGAACCCGCGACCTTCGGCGTGACAGGCCGACACTCTAACCAACTGAGCTACGCCCCCGCAGCGGTTCCCCCCAAGGATGATCGAAGGGCGACGCGCGAAGGGGGTCGATGTACGGGGGTGCCCCTGCCCTGTCAAGGAGGAGCGACGGCCCAGCGTAGCGCAGCGACAGCGCCCGGCGCGCACAGCGCGCCTATTTAAATATTGGGCGCGTCCGCGCCCGGGCCGCGCGACCAAAAATAAGGCCGCACGCCTATCGCGGCGAACTCTTAACGCCAGTCATCCCGTGGGGGGCCGCCTGGGCCACCGCCTGGCCCTTCGCCACCGCCACTGCGGCGGCCGCGCGGTTCGCCCTCTTCGCGCTCCGGCGGTGTGGCATCGGCATCTTTGGGCTTGGCGGCGCCGGCGCGCTGCAACTCCTTGGGCGTCAGCTTGCCGTCATGATCGGCATCCAGCTGGTCGAACAAAGAATAGGGTGCGGCGGAAAACTCGGTGTAGTCGATGCAACCATCCTGGTTCCAGTCCACCACCGGCGTGGCGGTGGACTGATCGGCATCCACCCGCGCCTCATTGATCGCCCCCGCTTGCTCGCTATCCAGACAGCCATTGTGATGGGTATCGTGGGCGGCGAACTCGGCCTTCAACCCCTGTATTACCTCGTCGCGCGTCAGCGTGCCGTCGTGATTGGCGTCATACTTGAGCAGCATGGCGGCATTGCCGCCGTGATAATTCTCGTCGCGCGGTTTTTCCGTCGGCCGCAGCCAGGGCGGCGGCTGCGGACGCCCGCCGCAGGCGGTGAGCGTCAAGGCGCAGAGTAAAATCAGGAGTGGGGCGCGCAGAAACATTTCCTTTGTTTGCGGCAGACTATTCCCCCGCGGCGGCTTTAGCGAATGACGGGAAATACAGGGACCGTCTCACCCTCGCGCGGTCCTCAAGTCGCTGACGCGCGGACCGCGCTCGGCACCATCATAAGCGCCGCAAAGCGGCGCTTATGATGGTGGGCGGTGACGGGTTCGAACCGCCGACCCTATCGGTGTAAACGATATGCTCTACCAGCTGAGCTAACCGCCCGGATGCCCCTTATATCACGGGGCTGTGAGTCCGCGGCAGTGCGCGAAACCTGCTGATCAGAAAGACTATGCCCGCCACCAGCAACATCGCCAGGACCGCTGATTTGGTCAGCAGAAATTTCATTCCCAATAGTGCAGCCAGCACCACGGCATGCAGCGCCAGCCATATCAGCAGGAGCGGCACAAAGGCGGACTTGAAATTCCGCCCCGTCGTCAATTCAGCGAGTCCTTCAACTGCTTGCCGGGACGGAAGCGCGGCTGCTTGGACGGCTTGATGGTGATTTCCTCGCCGGTCTGGGGATTGCGTCCCTTGCCGCCAGCGCGCGTTGCCACGACAAACACGCCGAAACCGGTCAGGCGTACTTCATCGCCGGCTTTCAGCGTGGCGGCAATAATGTCGAACACGCCATCCACGGCCTTGGCGGCATCGTTCTTGGCCAGGCCGGTTGTGTCCGAAAGCTTCTGGATGAGGTCATTCTTGTTCACGGATGGCTCCTTTTCTTTCTCGCTTGGCGGAACACCGCATTTACCGATTCCCCCGGCATTCCTGCTTGCGATTCCTTGCCCGCTGACGGGGACTCTAGGGGGCCGTACCTTGGCCCGTAAAGCCAAAAAACCCCGGAATCAGCGGATATTTCCCTTATCCGGGGCGTAATGTCACTCAAAAAGCAAAGAAAAGAGGGCCCGGACGCGTGTCCAGGCCCTCCTTGGTCCCGTTAACCTCGTTTAATGCGTGACCATCGGGTCGCTGTCGCCGTCGGCCAGCGGCAGCGGCGGCCCCCCTTCGGGCTCGACCCAGTCGATGGCTTCCGGCTGACGGGTCAGCGCCACGGCCAGCACCTCATTCATGTTGGCGACCGGCACGATCTTCAGCCCCGCCTTCACATTGTCGGGCACTTCCGCCAGATCCTTCTCATTCTCCTTGGGAATGATCACGGTGGTGATCCCGGCCCGCAGCGCGGCCAGCAATTTTTCCTTCAGCCCGCCGATCGGCAAAGCACGCCCGCGCAAGGTCACCTCGCCGGTCATCGCCACATCGCGGCGGATCGGAATGCCGGTGATCACCGAAATGATCGACGTCGCCATGGCCAGACCCGCGCTGGGACCATCCTTGGGCGTGGCGCCCTCGGGGACATGGACATGGATGTCGATCTTGTCGAACAACGGCGGCTTGATGCCGAAGCTGGTCGCCTTGGAGCGGACATAGGAGCGCGCCGCGTCGATGGATTCCTTCATCACATCGCCCAGCTTGCCTGTGGCCTGGAAGCGCCCCTTGCCGGGCATCATCACGGACTCGATGGTCAGCGTCTCGCCGCCCACTTCCGTCCAGGCCAGACCGGTGACCACACCGACCTGATCCTCGCCTTCCACTTCGCCATAGCGGTGGCGGCGCACGCCGGAATAGGTACCCAGATTTTCCGGCGTCACTTCCACCGACTTGACCTTCTTGGACAGAATGTCCTTCACCGCCTTGCGGGTGAGATTGGCGATCTCGCGCTCCAGGTTCCGCACGCCCGCCTCGCGGCTGTAATAGCGGATCAAATCGCGCAGACCGTCATCGGTGATCTTCCATTCGCCCTCTTTCAGCCCGTGGTTCTTGCGCTGCTTGGGGATCAGGTGGCGCTTGGCGATCTCGACCTTCTCATTTTCGGTGTAGCCGGGGATGCGAATGATCTCCATGCGGTCCATCAACGGCTGCGGCATATGCAGACTGTTGGCGGTGGTGACGAACATCACGTCCGACAGGTCGAAATCCACCTCCAGATAGTGATCGTTGAAGTTGAAGTTCTGCTCGGGATCCAGCACTTCCAGCAGGGCGGAAGACGGATCGCCGCGATAGTCCGCGCCCAGCTTGTCGATCTCGTCCAGCAGGAAAAGCGGATTGGACGCCTTGGCCTTCTTCATCGACTGAATGATCTTGCCGGGCATGGAGCCGATATAGGTCCTGCGGTGACCGCGGATTTCGGCTTCATCGCGCATGCCCCCCAGGCTCATGCGCACATATTCGCGGCCCGTCGCCCTGGCGATGGACTTGGCGAGCGAGGTCTTGCCCACGCCGGGCGGGCCGACCAGACACAGGATCGGACCCTTCAATTTTCCCACGCGCTGCTGCACGGCGAGATATTCGAGAATCCGTTCCTTGACCTTTTCCAGGCCGAAATGGTCGTCGTTCAGCACCAGCTCGGCGGCGACGATGTCGCGCTTGACCTTGCTCTTCTTGCCCCAGGGCAAGCTGAGCAGCCAATCGAGATAGTTGCGCACCACGGTGGCTTCCGCCGACATCGGCGACATGGAGCGCAGCTTCTTGACTTCGGCCTGCGCCTTCTCGCGCGCTTCCTTGCTGAACTTGGCCTTGCGGATGCGGTCTTCCAGCTCGTTCATCTCGTCGCGGCCTTCTTCGCCTTCGCCGAGTTCCTTCTGAATCGCCTTGAGCTGCTCGTTCAGGTAATATTCGCGCTGGGTCTTCTCCATCTGGCGCTTGACGCGGCTGCGGATCTTGCGTTCGACCTGCAGCACGCCGATTTCGGCTTCGATCAGCGCCAGGATCTTCTCCAGCCGCTCGGTGGTGCCGAAGGTCTCCAGCAATCCCTGGCGCTCGGTGATCTTCACCGACAGATGCGAGGCGACGGTGTCGGCCAGCTTGGCCGGATCGTCGATCTGGGCCACCGCGGTCAGCGTCTCGGACGGGATTTTCTTGTTGAGCTTGATATACTGCTCGAAATTGGCCTTCACCGTGCGCATCAGGGCTTCGGATTCCTGAACCGCTGCGCCCTCATCCGCGATCTTCTCCACGGTGGCCTGAAAGAAATCGTTGCGGGAGCTGAAGCCGGTCACGCGCGCGCGCGACTTGCCCTCCACCAGCACGCGCACAGTCTGGTCGGGCAGCTTCAAGAGCTGGAGCACCGTCGCCAAGGTACCGATGGTGTGCAGGCCCTCGGCGGTGGGATCGTCCTCGGCCGCGTTCTTCTGGGTGAGAAGCAGGATCTGCTTCTCGTCATTCATCACTTCCTCAAGGGCGCGCACCGATTTTTCGCGGCCCACAAAAAGAGGAACGATCATGTGCGGAAAAACCACGATGTCGCGCAGCGGCAGTACCGGGGTGGTGGACGCAGTGTCCGATGTTTCGGCTTTCTTGGTGGCGTCGTCCGCCATATGCATGCTCCTGCCGGGATGCCCGGCCTATGGTTCGGCTTCCCCAACTGGGCAAAGCCTTTGAAGATAGAGCGGCCCCGCTCGTGAACCAGGAGAACCGGGCCGACTCCTGAGATGGTAAAGTGGCCCCCCTAACAGGGGGTTTCAAGGCATTGTCGGGCTTAAACCCCACCAAGCCTTTGATCGTTCTCAAAAAGCCGCCCGCCAACCGCTTTTTTCTGGGCTTTGCGGCAGATTTGCCCCCATTGCATGGCGGCCCTATCGTTCCGGCAACAACAAAAAAGGGAGGATAACATGCTCAACCGGCGCCAACTTGCCGCAATGCTGGGAGCCCTGCCGGGCAGTGTGCTGCTGGGTGAAAATGCCTGGGCGGCGGAAACGATACCCTTCTACGCCAGCGCCGGCCCCAATCTGATGCTCTATCGCCTGGATGTGGCGGCGGCTTCGCTGACGCAGGCCGGCAGCATCACCCTGCCCGCCAATGTCCAATATGCCTGGCCGCATCCGTCAGGAAAGATTCTGTATGTTGCGGCCAGCAACAGCCAACCCGGCAGCGGCCCGATGGGGCCGGCGGGCGCCGACAAGAACCACTATGCCCTGGCCTTCAAGGTGGCTGCCGACGGCACGCTGACCCCGCATGGCGAGCACCGCCTGCTGCCGGCGCGCCCGCTGCACATCAGCACCGACCATGCGGGTGAATTCCTGTTCATCGCCTACAATGTTCCCAGCCAGGTGACGGTGCACCGGCTGAACGCCGACGGCAGCATCGGTAGCCTGGTGGAGCAGACAGGCAAAACCGACTTCGGCATCTATGCCCATCAGATTCGCGCCACACCGGCCAACCGGACCCTCACCTTGTGCAGCCGGGGCAATGACGCCACCGCCGCCAAGCCCGAAGATCCCGGCCATATCGAAGTGCTGGGCTTCAAGAACGGGCAGCTCACCAATCTTCAATCCATCGCCCCCTCAAGCATCTCTGGTGGAAGCGGTATCGGTTTCGGGCCGCGTCATCTGGATTTCCATCCCAATGGCCGCTTCGTTTATGTTTCGCTGGAGCGTGAAAACAGCCTTGCGGTGTTTGGACTGAAAGCCGACGGCACCTTCACACCGCAGCCCCTGTTCCTGAAGAACGCCCTCACCGATCCCGACGGCAAAGCCAAGCATCCGGGCCAGGGCGTGGGACCGATCCATGTTCATCCGGGTGGCCGCTTCGTCTACCAGACCAATCGCGGCTCGGGCACCGTCGATTTCCAGGGGCGCAAGGTTTCCAATGGCGGGGAAAATGATGTGGTGGTCTGGGCTATCAATCCGGCGAGCGGCGAGCCGACACTGATCCAGCGAGCCTGGAGCGACGACTATGAGCTGCGCACCTTTGCCATCGATCCTTCCGGCCAGGTCCTGATCGCCGCCAGCACCACGCCCATGCAGGTGCAGGACCAAGGCGTTTTCTCCACCATCGGCGCCGGCCTGTCGGTTTACAGGGTGGGCGGCGACGGCAAGCTGAGTTTTGTCCATAAATATGACGTCGACACGCGCGCGGGCACGCAGTTCTGGT
>JANYAR010000005.1 GCA_025361185.1 Alphaproteobacteria bacterium
CGGGCGGTCGTGGCCACCGCTGCGGCCCGGGGCAGGTCGGCCGAGGGCATCACCACGAACGGGTCGCTCCCGCCGAGTTCGAGGACCGACTTCTTGACTGCGTCGCCGGCAATGGAGGCGACCGAGGAGCCGGCGGGACCCGATCCGGTGAGGGTGACGGCCACCACGCGGTCATCGCGGATGATCGACTCGACCCGGGAGGCGCTGATCAGCAGGGTCTGGAACGCGCCTGCCGGAAACCCGGCCCGGTCGAAGAGCTCCTGCATGAATATGGCGGTCCGGGGGACATTGGAGGCGTGCTTGAGCAGGCCGACGTTGCCGGCCATGAGGGCCGGGGCGGCGAATCGCATGGCCTGCCACAGTGGGAAGTTCCACGGCATGACGGCCAACACCGGACCGAGGGGCTGCCAGGTCGAGTAGGCATCTGCGGCTCCGACCGCCCCCGCGTCAGCGGGTTCGTCGACCAGAAACGCCTCCGCATGCTCGGCGAAGTACCGGCAGGCCTTGGCGCACTTGAGCACCTCGCCCTTGGCTGCGGCCAGGGGCCAATAGCGAAAGCGCGGCAAGATAGCGACGCCAATTGCGGCGGAATATGCCTTTTTCCGCGGTCGCCAAAATCACGATCATTGGCGTGAAGATCACATAAGACAGCATGGTGGGAATGAACCAGGCCAGCAAATTGGTCCACAGATTAAGCCCGCCCCACAGACCCGCCTCCCAGGCATAGGGCAACGCCGATGCGGCGCTGACCAAGGCCGCGATGGCGATGAACCGGACCAGCTGTTTCCAGGCACGGAAATCAATCGTGTGTCCGATGAACTTCTGGCTCAGCCGATAATTGGCAAACAGCGCGGCCGAGGTCACGCAGGGGACGAAAAAACTGTCAAGAGTTGCGGAAGCGAATGCAACCTTGGCAAAGATCGCGCCCGCCGTACCGGTAATCACCACCGGCCACAGCCAGCGCCGGCCGAAGATCAGGATCAATGCCAGGCCCACACCGCCGAAGGGCTTGACCGTGGTCACGCCGCCGGCGATGTGATACAGGGCCGAGCCCATATAGTTTAGCGCGGCGAAAAGGATCATCAGCGCCGCAAGACGCAGGATCATGGGATGAGCAGCTTGCGGTTGCGTCTGCATCGTCTGTGTGCCTGTTTTCACAGTGCAGACTGACAAGAAATCGACAAGAAAATATTAGCGACAACAGCAACATGGGCCACCGCACCTGCACAGCACCAGTGCAGGCGCGATTCGATGGTTAGCAAAGTGTGAACGCGCCCGCGTCCCGCATTTACCCGGACAGCCCGGCTATTGCGGAGATTGCTCGAATTTCCGCGCCGATCGCAGTGTCGCCGCGACGATGGCGGCCATGACCGGGCCGCAGCCGATGGCGACAATGCCCAGTGAGTAACTGCCGGTAGCGTCGCGCACCCAGCCCACCAGATAAGGACCGACAAAACTGCCCAGATTGGCGACGGCATTTACCAACGCCAATCCGGCCGCGGCAGCCGGCCCGGTCAGCATGGCGGACGGCACCGCCCAGAACACCGAGACATAGCAGAACACGCCCGTGATGCCGAAGGTCAGCGCCACCATGATTGCAACCGGGTCTTTCAGCAGCGCGCAAGAGATCAATGCGATGCCCGCACAGGCCGCCGGAATGGCCGCGTGCCAGTTGCGTTCCATCTTGAGATCGGAGTGGATGCTCCAGAAAATCATCGCGATTGCCGCGATGGCAAAAGGAACCGCGTTGACCAAGGGCGTCATGGCGCTGCTGACGCCCAGCGCATGGATCATCTGCGGCAGAAACAGGATCAACCCATAGGCGGCGGCATTGATGCCCGTGCCCGCCAGGGCAATCATCCAGATGACCGGACTGGTGAACACGTCCTTGATGTTGAAATGCCGGACATCCTCGCGTTGTCTGCGCTCGGCCTGTAGCTGCGACACCAGCCAGCGTTTTTCTCCGGCCGGCAGCCAGGGCGCGGTCTCAGGTCCTTCAGGCATCGCAAACCAGAACACCGCGCCCAGCGCGAGCGTGGGCAATGCCTGCAGGATGAACAGCCATTGCCATCCGGCCAGGCCCGCCGCACCGTCGAGCAGCAGGATGGGCTGTGAAATCAGCGAACCGACCATGATGGAAAATGGCGTGGACAGGATCATCAGCATCAACATCCGGACGCGATAGCGTCCCGGCGCCCACATCGCCAGGATATAGAGCAAGCCGGGATATAGGCCCGCCTCGCCTACTCCCAGGACAAAGCGGATCAAATAAAAGCTCGAGGGACCTGTGACAAAGGCATTGACCAACGAGGCACAACCCCAGGCGGCCATGATGATGGGCAGCCAGACGCGGCCGCCGATGCGCGCCAGGATCAGGTTGCTGGGTATGGCAAAGGCAACGTAGCCCACAAAAAACAGACCGGCGGCAAGGCCATACTGTTCTTGAGAGAGGCCCAGGGCCTTGTTCATGGTCAGGGCTGCGAACCCGACATTGACCCTGTCGATATAGGCGACAAAATAAGCGGCAAACAGCAGGGGCAGGATCCGCAAACTCACTTTGCGAACCGCCGCCGTCTCGTGTTCTATATCCGGCACCGCAGTTCCCCCGCCGATCGCCACTATACCAACAAATGCCTCGGCGGGCGCATAGAAAGAAAGGACATCATGGTCAGATACGCGCTGCACGCCGCGATAGCCGGTATGGTCCTGCTTTACGGATCCCCTGCGCTGGCGGACCCGTCCCAGGACATCCTGCGTACCATGGAGCGCGTGGCCGATTGGGAACTGGCCCATCCAGGCAGCGCAAGCGTGCCGGCGTCCGCACCTGATACGGCCAAGTCGTTGGGCTGGGTCGTGGGCACTTTCTATACCGGGCTGACCGCGCTGGCGGACCGCTCCGCCAACCCCAAGTATGCCGGCGCGGTTCTTTCGCTGGGCCAGCAGCAGGGCTGGAATCTCGGCCCCCGCCCCTTCCATGCCGACGATTACGAAGTGGCGCAGAACTGGATCTGGGCCTATCGCCGCAATCACAATCCCCAGACGATCGCGGCCGTGCGCCAGCGTTTCGATGCCATCATCGCCGCGAATGTGTCCGACCCGCTTCTGATGGCGTCGGTTCCCGGCAACAAGGACGGCTGCCAGCGCAGATGGTGCTGGTGTGATGCGCTTTTCATGGGCCCGCCGGGCTGGGTCGCGTTGAGCCAGGCGACCGGCGACCCGCGCTATCTGGCCTATGCCGACAAGGAGTACCGCGCCACCGCCTCGTTTCTGTTCGATGGCCAGCAAGTGCTGTTTTACCGCGACAGCACTTATTTCGGAAAAACCGGCGCACATGACGAAAGAGTTTTCTGGAGCCGGGGCAATGGCTGGGTCTATGCGGGCCTGGCCCGCATTCTGACCGCGCTACCCGCAAAATCTCCGTCCCGTGCCTACTATCAGGACCTGTTTGTGAAAATGTCCGGCAAGATCGTGACCTTGCAGAAGCCGGATGGTTCCTGGGCGCCGTCCCTGCTCGACCCGCGCAAGGACACGCCACCGGAAACCAGCGGCACTGGTTTTTTCACCTATGGCCTGGCCTGGGGCGTTCACGCCGGCCTTTTGAAAGATCCGTCCTACCGGCGCGCGGCCGATCGGGGATGGGCGCTGCTGGCCAAGGCGGTCAAGCCGGACGGCAAGCTGGGCTGGGTTCAGCAGGTCAGCAGCGAGCCCGACGCGGTCGGCCTCAACGATACACAGCCCTTCGGGGTGGGCGCGTTTCTGCTGGCGGGCGCAACCATGCACGACCTTGCCAGCCAGCCCTGATCGGCAAAGTCTCAGATTACAAAAAATGACGTATATATAGGGTGATAGCGAGAATTTTTAAGGTCAAAGATTAGCCCGCAAACGCTTTATTGGCGCCGCACGCCCGCGGCATCTGAGGCCGATGATCCCAATCCCGTCGCGGGACGCGCGAGCCGGATCCGGCTATGCGGCAGATACCAGCCTCCCTTCACGTCGGGGCAGGCCACGCCAGGATAGTGCTTCTGGGGACCATCGGCGCGCAATTCAAAATGGCGGCAGGACTGGGCCGCACCACCTGCCAGCGCCGTCTCGCGCGACGACAAGGCCACACTGGCATAGATTTCGAAATGCTGATCGACGCCCGTGCTCGACCACTGGATCGCAGCACCGCCCGCAACATCCAGGGCGTGCGTGATGGCCCAATCGAGTCCGGCGCGTGCCGCCTGGGGCCATCCGGCGGTAGAGGGACGAATGGCCACCAGAGCGCGGCCCCCCTCCTGTTCCCACGCCACGACCCGTTCGCTGCTCACGATCTCGGTTGAGCCATCGCCAAAAATGACCGTATCGCCGGCGGCCACCATGGTGGCGTTGATCTTTGGCATCTGAGCCAAAAGCGTATTGAGCATATTGGCAAGCGCAAGCGTCAAGCGGCCGTCCTCGACCAGCCCATGATCCTTCTGAAAGGCAAGAATGGCCCGGTGCGTTGCCGGGCCGCTGACACCGTCGGGCTTTCCCGCATTGTATCCAAGCTGCGTCAACGCACGCTGTGCCGCTGCGACCGCGCGCTCATCCGATACCAGATTCTGATCCGGAGGCGCGGGCGCCGGGGCGCCGACTGGGGGCGCCACAGATGCGGCAGTTTGCGGAGCCTGTTTCGCCGGCTGAGAACAGGAGCCCATCAGCAAAGCGAG
The DNA here is from genome assembly GCA_025361185.1 of Alphaproteobacteria bacterium. Lineage (GTDB taxonomy): Bacteria > Pseudomonadota > Alphaproteobacteria > Micropepsales > Micropepsaceae > Rhizomicrobium. The sequence continues at coordinate 4,692 of JANYAR010000005.1, forward strand.
CAAAACGGCTCCTGTCAGCTTGGAACCGCCTCTCATGCGACCTCCAGCGCCTTGGAGACGCGGTGGGCGGGAAAGGTCAAAGTCACCTTGGTGCCCTCACCCAGCTTGCTGGATATTTTAAGGCCGGCATCATGATAGTGCGCGACCCGGTGAACAAAGGTTAGGCCGAGGCCCGCACCATCATGCCTGCGCGCCAGCGACGTATCAAATTGCGAAAAAAGGTCCGTGATCGTCGCTTCCGTGCCTGGCGGCATTCCCACGCCATTGTCACTGACCTCAATGACCAGGCCATCCCCGTCACCATAGGCAGCGATCTGAGCCCGCCCGCCCGTCTGATTGAACTTCACCGCATTGGAGAGAAGATGGGACAATGCCTTTTGAAGGCGTCTGTAATCGCCACGCAGCGCCGGAAGAAAATCGCCTACCGAGCGCTCGAGAGACACACCGGCTTCGTCGGCCCACGGCTGCATTTTCGCGATTGCGGAATCTATGATGTCCGTGACCGGGACGCGTTCGTCGGCGGCGCTGTCTTCGGCATCCATCTGCGTGATTTCCAGGATGTCATTTATCAGATCCAGCAGGCGAACACCGCTTCGGTTGATTTCCTGGAGATAGTCCGCGGTCTTGGCATCCAGCGCGTGCCCAGGCTGGGTGAGCAGGCTGGAAAAGCCGATAATGGCGTTCAACGGGGTGCGAAGTTCGTGGCTCATTGTGGAAAGGAACGCCGATTTTGCGCGATTGGCGCTCTCCGCCTTGTCCTTGGCGACCCGCAGGGCAGCTTCCGCCTGCCGCCTCTGCTCGACCTCCTCACGCAAGGTCTGATTGAGGGCACGAAGCTCGGCCGTGCGTTCAATCACGGCGCGCTCCACTTGGCGCTTTCTCAGGATGGTGGTGATCATGCTTTGCGCCAGCATGGCGGTGAGCGCCAGCGCCAACAGCGCCGCCCCCGCCGGCGCGTAAAGTCGTGTCAGTTCATTGCCATGCCGCGCAGAACGCAGCACCAGGAAGAAATGCTGGCCCGCGACGGAAAAAGCGACTTTCTGATGGAATTCGGCGTCGCCAAGCCATTGCGCGAGGCCGGTGGTTTTCTGCTTTTGCCCGGTCAGGAAGATAGCAGGATTGGCAGGATCGCCATATCCGATGCCAGCCTGAATCGGGGCATGCGGCCCAATCGCATCTTCGATAACGCCATCCAGCTGCAATATTCCCAGGACATAACCTTCGGGTCCTTCCGGTGAGCCCTTGCCCCGCGGCACCTTTGGCCGGTTCAAGGGAAAGACGACAAGCACTACGGGTGGCCGCGCACCCTCGACCAGGGCTTGGGCCACCGGCGCCGACGCGACTTGCCGGCCGGCCTGCCGCGCCTCACCGATGAGCCCGGCATAGGTCTTGTTGTTCGACAGATCGACGCCAATCAGATTGCCGCTGTTCTCAAACGGCTCGACATAGGCGACCGGAAGATAGGCGGTGTGTGCGCCAGCGTCGACCAGTTGGCCCGCCGGCGTAAGCTCGCGCAGATGCAGCCCGTATAATCCGTCGCGCTGCAGATTGATTTCAAAGACCTTACGCTGTTCCTGGCTCACCTGCGGCAGCCACAACACCGCCTTGAAGCCGGAATTCTGCGGCAGGATCTGGTGCGCGAAAGCGGAGAATTCCCAGCGGTTGACATCGTGGGAAGCGGAAACAAAGGCATGTATCGCCGCCAGCGACGTGACATGCCGATCCACGTCACTTTTGAAGTTGGTACTGTAATAGGCGGCGTCACGCTGAAATTGTTCTCGGTCGGCGCTGAGGTAATAGCCGCGCATGACCGCAAAGACGAAAATCGACAGAGCCAGCCCCGCAACCACAAATGCGGTAACGGGCAAGAACTCCGTTGCCTTGGGGCGATCCGCGCTGGCGAAATTCGGCATGATTTGAGGCCCGATTTAATCTGTAGCCTGGGTGTGCTCCTGCAATTTGCTGACCGTGCAGTTGATTATCTATTGCGCTATTGCGCTAAAACCGGGTTAAAACGCCCCGTTTACCCTGTCCTTGGCGCAAAGCTTGGTCATCAATGGCGGGCAGACGGCGCTATTTACTGTACGTGCCGGTACAGCAATGCACATTCGCGCGATTGAACTTCAGCTTTTGGGCGCGCGCTTGCGCCGCTCGACCCGGCGCGGGGCAGCGTTTGCCCTGATCATCGCGGACAAAATATCCAGGTCCGCTTTAGCGGCACCGGCCGCACGGCTTTCGACGCTGCGGTAGATCTTCAACAAGCTGCGTCCCAATTCGGTGAGTTGCGTACCACCCCCGGCAACGCCGCCTGTTTCGGCCGTCACAACCGGACTGTCGAATGTCTTCTGCATTTCCTGGATCAAGAGCCAGGCCTTGCGGTAGCTCATCCCCATGGACGCCGCGGCACGCCGGATGGAACCCAATTCCGATATGCGCTGCAGCAGTTGCGCCATCCCCGGCCCCAACGCGCTGCCGGAAGGCTCGAAGTCGATACGGATGGAAAGATGCGTCATGCGCTTGAAGCTCGCCCGGTATTTGCGTCATCCACCGGTGACGGACATGTGGCGGCCGACGGCCGGCGCCGCGCCGCGTTCGGGCAACAGAAAATCATGCGCTTTGGGCTTGGCGGCCAGCCCGCGATCGATGGCCGCGTTGAGCAGATCGTCGTTCGCCGATGCCCGCAGCGGCTCGCGCAGATCCACCGAACTGTCCTGGCCCAGGCACATGAACAATGTCCCAGTGCAGGTCACCCGCACGCGCCGGCATGTCTCGCAGAAATTGTGGGTCAGCGGAGTGATGAACCCCAGCTTGCCGCCCGTCTCGGCGATGCGCACATAACGGGCCGGCCCGCCACTACGCTCCGGCAGATCGGTAAGAGTCCAATAGGTCTCCATCTCCCGGCGCAGCGCCGTCAGAGACAAAAACTGGTCGGTGCGATCCTCATCTACCGCGCCCAGCGGCATGGTCTCGATCAGGGTGATACCCATGCCGCTGTCATGTGCCCAGCGGATGATGTCGGGCAGATCGCGCCGGTTGTCGTGCTTGAGCGCCACTGTGTTGATCTTGACCTTCAGGCCAGCCTCCTTGGCGGCGGCAATGCCGTCCAGCACTTGCGGCAGGCAATCGGAGCGGACGATGCGGGCAAAGGTGGCGCGGTCCAGACTGTCGAGCGAGACATTGATGCGCCTCACGCCCGCTTCCTTCAGGGGCTTCGCGAATTCCCGCAGCCGCACGCCATTGGTGGTAAGCGTCAACTCATCGAGCGCGCCGCTGCCCAGATGGCGCGACAGGCTGCGCACCAGATCCAGGATGCCGCGCCGCATCAGCGGCTCCCCGCCGGTGAGCCGCAAATGGCGTACCCCACGGCGCACAAAGGCGGTGCAAACCCGGTCTAGTTCCTCCAGGCTCAGCAACTGTGCCTTGGGCAGGAACTGCATCTGCTCGCTCATGCAATAGGTGCAGCGCAGGTTGCAGCGATCCGTCACGGACACCCGGACATAGTCCACCGTCCGGCCGAACCGGTCGACGAGGTCTGGCGCAGTTTCCAAAGTCATGATTGCAGTATAGAGGAGAAGTGCGCCACAGAAAAGCTTGAAACTTCAGATGCTTATACGCGAACCTTCGGCGGCAAGATGAGGATTGTGGCGGCATGGAACGAATCGTCGTCGTGTCGGTGCACGAAATGCCGTTAAAGTGCCGAAAAACAGCCAGCACCAGCTGGCATGCAATGGGGAATACATGACCTTTCCTGCCACCGAGGCCGATGTCCTGGCCACCGCCGCCGATTGGCTGGCGCGTGGACACAAGGTTGCGCTGGCGACCGTGGTGCGAACCTCGGGCTCCGCACCCCGTCAAGGCGGCAGTCACATCGTGGTACGCGACGACGGCGCCTTCGAGGGATCGGTGTCGGCGGGCTGTGTGGAAAATGCCGTGATCGAACTGGCACAGGAAGCCATCCGCGACGGCCGCAACAGGACCGCAAGCTTTGGGGTCAGCGACGGCATGTTCGCACCCGGCCTTTTGTGCGGCGGTGAAATCGAAATTTTGGTCGAACCAGTCTTCTGAACATGCGGCGCGAAACACTGGAAAAGCTGATGACCGCCCGGCGCGATGGCCGCCCGCTGGTCCGTGCCCTGAATTTGGCGAGCGGTGAAGAGCGGCTGCTCGATCCGGCCTCCGACACCTCCGCGCTGGGCCGGACGGCAGCGCAGGTGGCCCGCGAAGACAGCTGCCGGCGCGTCGTGATGGAGGACGGCGACTGGCTGCTGACGGCCTATGGCGCGCCGTGGGAAATCGTCATCATCGGCGCGGTCCATATCGCCCAGGCCCTGGCGGCGCTGGGAAAAGCGGCCGGATACCGGGTGCGCGTGATCGATCCGCGCGCGCCCTATGCGACGCAGGAACGCTTTCCCGGCATTGTGCTGCAACACGCCTGGCCGGATGAGGCGCTGGCCGAGCACCCCCTCACATCCAACAGCGCCCTGGTGGCGCTGGCGCACGATCCCAAACTGGACGATGCCGCCCTGGCTGCCGCACTGCGTTCCGCGAGCTTCTATGTGGGCGCTCTGGGTTCGGCGCGCACCCATGCGCGGCGTCTGGCGCGGCTGGCAGACATGGGCTTTTCGAAGGAGGAACTTGCCAAAATCCATGGCCCGGTCGGGTTGGCGATCAGTGCGCGTTCGCCAACCGAAATCGCCATCGCGATCCTGGCGGAGCTGGTCCAGTTGCGCCGCCACAAGCCCGCGCGGCGCATTGCCGGGATTGTTCTGGCGGCGGGAACGTCCAGCCGGATGGGCCGCAACAAGCTGGCCGAAATGCTGCGCGGCAAACCGCTGGTCCGCCATGCCGTGGACGCCGCACTGGCGAGCCGGCTGGATCCGGTTCTGGTTGTGACGGGCCATGAAGCGGAAAAACTTCGCACGGCTTTGACCGGCGCCGCCGTCACAATTGTCCCCAACACCCGCTATGAGGAAGGGCTCAGCACGTCTCTCAAGGCCGGCATAAACGCCGTTCCCGAAGATTGCGAAGGCGCCATGGTGCTGCTGGGCGATATGCCCGGCATCTCCCCTGCCCTCATCGATCGCGTGGTTGCAGCTTTCGATCCTGCCGCCGGTCATGGCATTTGCGTGGCGACCGCAGGCAAGCGCCGCGGCCATCCGGTGTTATGGGCACGATCTTTTTTCCGGCAGTTAACAGCGTTGAAGGGCGACAAAGGCGCGCGCGAACTGCTTGAGGCGCAGGCCGGTCATGTGCTGGAAATCGAGGCCGGCGATGACGCGCCGCTCATCGACATCGATACGCCTGAAGCGCTGGCGGCCTGCCGGAGCGGCGAAGTTCCCGCGCCCGCAGATCAATAGAAGCGCATTGTCCAAAAAATTAGAAGGTCGCCCAGCCCTTGCGGCGCCGGCGCAAGGCGGCCGTGCCCGCCAGACCGGCCGCGAAGAGCGACAGTGTCAGCGGCTCGGGAATCTGCTCGGGAGCAACCAATGATCGAAACGTCGGCCCGTCTCCAGACGGAGGCGTATCGGTAGAGGGCGGCTTGTCGAAGTCCGGCGTCAAAGGCGTATCATCGCCGGGGAGATCAGTCTGCAAATCCGGAATGTGGGGCCCGTGGCCGGAATCATCGGGGCCGTCGCCGTCATGGCCGTTTCCGTCATGGCCAGGCTCGCCCGATGAGCCGCCATTCCCGCCACCGTTACCGCCGCCATTTCCGCCGCCAAATGAATTGCCGCCGAAGAATCCGGAATGAAAGCCGTTACCCTGGCCGCCCTGCTGATCTCCACCCGATCCGTTTGGCGAATGTCCGGAGTCCCCATCGGAATTCCCGCCGGAACCCGTGTAGGCATCGCCACCGAAAGTCTGCGTGCCGGGTTTGTCGTCCTCGTCCGTACAGACATGATTGCCGAAAGCACAAAAATCCAGCGAACCGCCGGAGGCCGTGTCATGGTTGCCGTCGGACCCGTTCCCAGTCTGGAAATAGATCGGATTGACGCCGCCGCCACCGCCATGGGCAGGTCCGCCGACGTGGTGGGTATCGTTGTGCCCGTTTCCCGAATTCTTGTCGGCGGAGGCAAGCGTGGGCGCAAGCAACAAGGCCATGAGCGCCAACAAAAAGGCCAGCATCAGTCCCAAAGCAGCCAGGCTGAATTTGAAACGCTTCTTGGTCATGAACAGACAGACGCAAACTTGATGCCGAAATTTGAGAAATTGGTTTACAGCGGACCCTTCCGGGCACCACCCGCGCCGCGATTGCCGCACAAATACAGTTAAATAGGAGCCGAAGGCATGCCGATTTGCGGCCTGGCTGGCGCCGGTTGAGAACCGAGCCGTGATCCAAAGTGGGACTTACAAAGCGGGATTGGCAAAGCGGGATTGGCAAAGCAACCGGCCGAAACCGAGCCTGCGGCAGGGTTACGCAGAATAGAGAATGTCTGCGGTATTAATCATTGCATGCCGGGACGTCTGCGCCGCGGCAATTGTCCCAAGGCCGCGCCATCAATCCATGCCAAGAAGTGTTAACCGGGCCTGAGAATTTTAAACACCACAAATACCGGCCTCTAATGTCTTGCGGAGCACAATGTCATCGCGACACGGAGTAGCCTCGATGGCAGAGATAACGGCTTCACAGCCCATCGCCGACAAGCGGAAATATGAGCGGATAAAGCTCTTTCTGCCCGGACATTTGTTCAACCCCCTCACCGATCAATCGACCGATTGCAAAGTCCTGAATCTTTCGGCGGGAGGCGCAGCCGTTCAGTGCGAAGCTGAATTCCCGGCCGGTCTTACGCTCGTCTTGTACATCGAGAATTTTGGACGCTTTGAAGGCAAGACGATCGTCCACGGCACTGGCCAGCTCGCGCTGGAATTCGCCATCGGAGAAGGAAAGCGCACGCGGTTGAAGGAAATGATCGAATCCTTTGCGGCCGACGGCGTGGCAGGGATCACCAAGCTGCGCAAGCACAGCCGCATACCGTCCCTGATCAGCGGCAGCATCACCCGGGAGAATGGCGAGAATATTTTCTGCGACGTGCTGGATATATCGCTCGACGGCGTGTGTCTCAGAACCAGGGTTCGCCCACCCGTCGGAGAAGTCGTCAATCTGGGGCGCACCCGCGGGCGCGTGATACGCCACCACCCTGACGGCATCGCCGTTCAATATGTCCGGGAAGTCAATAGAGCCGCGTAGGCGCCCCTAGGCCCCTATCCCGGCCTCGGCACCGCCGTTCCGGCACGCTTTCTCTTTCTTTTTCCGATCGGTCAAACGCCCGCCTGCATTCTGGCTGGCAAATGGGCAAACTTGCCCAATTCTTGCGACGCGAAAGTCTGAGCCAGATTTTCGCCCCGATTTGGCACGCCATAGGTATGCCGTTCGAGGAATTATGAACGCCTTTATCGTTTTTCTGTTCACCATTGCCGCCGGGATGACGGCATCGGGAATCCTGGCCAGCCTTTACCGCATGCTCGCCCGCGAGCCCCAGACATGGGTCGGCACATGTCTTCAATATTCCGTGATGGTGATCGCAGGTCCCGTTGTCCTGATGAGCAACAGCGCAAAGTCATTGCGCGAAAAGCAATGTTCGAAGGCCGCCTTTGCGCTTGCCGTCGCACTTGGCGCCTATTGGTCCTTTGCGACAGGCCTGCTGATTTTGAGCCTGGTCGTCGCCGTTCGCGCCACCTGAGGACCGTCAGCGTTAGGCGGCGCGACCAGGCCTAACTCGGCTCCAGGGACTTGATATAGCCTTGAAGATCCTCCGGAGCGAAAGCCGGGCCGAATTTCAATCCGATCGGATCACCGGACTCCGGCAGGGCGTTGTTTCCAGTCGCCGCGTCGAAAATATCGGGACGGAACACCGCGGCTGCAGCCTGGGCCTGACCTGCGTCCAAGGGATGACGAAGACCGGCCGCGATCTCGGCATAAAGCCAGCGCGCCTTGCGCGGATCGGGCCGATTGATGTCATCGCCTTCAAATGCCAGAAAATCGGGCATCGTGCGCGTCTCGGTGCGACTTACCGCAAGTGTGCCCGACAATGCATTCAGGACCGTTTTTGGCGCCACGCCCAGATATTGCGGCTGAGCCAGCATATGCGCCAGATTACCGTGATTGTCAGGGGTCTGACACCAGCGCGCCGCCATCTCATAGGCCCGCAGCAGCCGGTGAATCGTGTCAGGATCGTTCGACACCGTCTCGTCGCGCAGCGCCAGAACCTTGTCGGGCGCGCAGCGCGAAATCTCCGCGCCGAAGACCGCGATGCACCCCACCCCGCTCTCCACCGCCCGGCTGTTCCAGGGCTCGCCCACACAACAGCCCTCGATCTCGCCCTCAGACAGGCTGGCCACCATGAAGGGCGGCGGCACCACCTGGAACTGGACGTCATTGTAAGGGTCTATGCCGCCCAGCCGCAGCCAGTGCCGCACGATGATGGCATGCACCGAAAAGGGAAACACCACGCCAAATGTAATCGGTGGCGCGCCGGAAGCCTTGTGCCGGGCGATGACCCGCTTCAAGGCCTGGGCGGATTGCCTGGGATCCCGCGGCGGATGGCCCAAAATGTCTTCCAGCGACCGATAAAGCTGCGAAGACAGCGTGATGCAATTACCGTTGGCATTGAGGCCGAAGGGCACCGTAAGCGGCACCTTGGCATTGCCGATGCCCAGACTGGTCGTCACCGCGAGCGGGGCCAGCATATGGGAAGCGTCGAACAGGCCGTGAATCAGCTTGTCGCGGATATTCGCCCAGGAGGTTTCGCGCACGAGCTCGATCTGCAGCCCCTCGCTCTCGGCAAATCCACATTCCATGGCCGCGATCGGAATGGCGGCGTCGATCAGGGGTATGAATCCGACCCTCATGCTTTTCATCCCGGCCGCCTCATTTCAGCATGTCCTGCGCCATCACGATGGCGCGGGCTATTTCCACAAGCCGTTTCTTCTGATCCATGGCGGCCTTGCGCATCAAAACATAGGCCTCCTGCTCGCCCAGGGATTTGGCCGCCATCAATATCCCTTTGGCGCGCTCGATCACCTTGCGGTCGGCAAGCGCGGTCCTGGCTTCGTGAAGTTCTTCCTGAAGCCGGGAGAAAACATCAAACCGCTGAACACACATGTCCAGAATATGCTTGACCCGGTCCTTTCTCAGACCGTCCACGACATAGGCGGAAACCCCGGCCATCATGGCGTCCCGGATCGAAGCGCTGTCGCTTTGATCCACGAACATGGCGATCGGCCGCCGCACCAGGCGGCTGACCTGGAACATCTGCTCCAGAACGTCCCGGTTGGGACTTTCCAGGTCGATGATGATGACGTCCGGATCGATATCGGCGATGCGCTTGAGAAGATTGGTGGTTTCATTCAGCCACCGCACATTGGCGTGACCGGCTTCCCTGAGCCCGTCCTGAATGATCGCGGCGCGCACATGGTTTTCATCGATGATCAGTATGCTGGCCTGATCGATCATGAAATTCCAATGCACCCCATCCGCCCGCCGACTGTATCAAATTCAAGCGGGGCGACAACCACGGCATCACGATTATGCCGCCTTCGCATGCCGCTCATACAGGAATTGCAGGACCTGCTTGCGGCACCGGGCATATTGCTGTGTATCGATGACATCCAGGCGGCGGCGGGGGCGGTCCAATCCGACGTCACAGATATCGCCGATCGTCGCCGCCGGACCGTTGGTCATCATCACAATGCGGTCGGACAGCAGAACGGCTTCGTCCACGTCATGGGTGATCATGATGGCGGTGCATTTGGTCGCCAGGTGGATTTCCATCACCGTATCCTGCAAATGGGCCCGGGTCAGGGCGTCCAGAGCGCCGAAGGGCTCGTCGAGCAGCAATATCTTGGGCTGCATCGCAAGCGCCCGGGCGATCCCGACGCGCTGGCGCATGCCGCCGGACAATTCATCCGGCTTTTTTTCCAGGGCCTGGCTCATATGGACCAGCGCCAGATTGTGCCTTGTCCATTCGTCCCGCTCGGCGGACGATTTGCTCATGCCAAACACCTTGTCCACCGCCAGCCGCACATTGGCATAGGCCGACAGCCAGGGCAGCAGGCTGTGGTTTTGGAATACCACGGCGCGATCAGGACCGGGTTCATCCACCACGGCGCCATCCAGCAGCACCGCGCCCGTGGTGGGGCGCGACAGCCCGGCCACGATATTGAGCAAGGTGGACTTGCCGCAACCAGAATGGCCGATGATCGAGACAAATTCACCCTTTTCGATCGCGAGCGAGACATTCGACAGGGCGGTGAAGCGTCCGCTTCCCGTATCGAAGGTCTTGCCCACCTGTTCGATCGTCAGATAGCCGTGCATGGGGAAAGTCCTTTCCTAGATCGGGCGGCCGGCGATCAGCCGTCCGATGAAGCAGATGACGCGGTCGAGCAGAAAGCCGATGATGCCGACATAGATCAGCGCCAGGATGATTTCGCTGAGCAACGAACTGTTCCAGCCGTCCCAGATAAAAAAGCCGATCCCCACGCCGCCCACCAGCATTTCCGCCGCGACAATCGCCAGCCAGGACAGCCCGACGCCGATGCGCAGGCCCGTGAACATGTAAGGCACGCTGGCCGGCAGCATGATCTTAAAGAAATACTCAAATCCGTTCAGCCGCAGCACGCGCGCGACATTGCGATAGTCTTCCGGTATCTGGCGCACGCCGACGGCCGTGTTCAGAATGATCGGCCAGATGGCGGTGATAAAGATGACGAAAATCGCCGACGGATTGGAATCCTTGAAGGCCGCCAGCGAGATCGGCAGCCAGGCCAGTGGCGGCACCGTGCGCAGAACCTGAAAGATGGGATCAAGACCCCGATAGGCAAAGCTGCTTTGCCCGATCAGAACGCCCAGCGCGACACCGCAGACCGCCGCCAGACTGAACCCGATGCCGACGCGCTTCAGACTGGCCAGTATCTGCCAGAACAGGCCGACATCGGTGCCGCCATTATCGAAGAATGGATCGCGGATCAGTTCCCAGGTGTCCTTCACCACCTTGCTGGGGGGCGGGAGCGAAGAGCCCTCATGACCGCAAAGAACCTGCCAGAGCGCAAGCAGCAGGGCGATGGTGATCAGCGGGGGCACCAGGTGAGCCGCGGCATGGCGCAGCTTTTCCAACACCCGCAACCGCGCCAGCCAGGGCTTAAGCCGTGACGGACGGCGCATGTCGCTGAGGATCCCGATCATTGTCACGATTTCCTCCGTCAGATGCGCTTGATTTTCAGGCTGGCCAGATAGGCTTTGGGATTGGCCGGATCGAATGTCTTGCCATCAAAGAATTTTTCGATACCGCGTGAGGTGGATTTGGGGATTTCCGCATCCTTCACCCCCACCGCCTTGGCTGCCTCGCGCCAGATATCCTCGCGATTGACGGCTTTCACCAGGCCGTTGATGTCGGTATCCGCCGGCAAAAAGCCCCAGCGCATATCCTCGGTGAGAAACCAGGCTTCGTGACTTTGGAAGGGGTAGGAGGCGAAGTTGTTCCAGAACTTCATCAGATAGGGGAAATTGTCGATTTTTTTGCCGTTGCCATAGTCGATGGTGCCGGAGGTGCGGTCGATAATGTCCTCCACCGGCACCTTGAAATATTCGCGGCGCGCCACGATCTCGCACATTTCCTTGCGGTTCTGAGGATTGTCGCACCAGCGCTGCGCCTCGATCACCGCCATGGCGAGCGCCTTGGCCGCCTTGGGATTCTTCTCGACCCAGTCGGCGCGCATGGCAAAGCTCTTTTCCGGGTGGTCGTGCCATAATTCACCAGTGGTCAGAGCGGTGAAGCCGATGCCCTGGTTGACCAGCTGCGCGTTCCAAGGCTCGCCGACACAGAAAGCCTCCATGGTCTTGACCTTCATGTTGGCGACCATCTGGGGCGGCGGCACCACGATGGTGGAGACATCCTTATCGGGATCGATACCGCCTGCCGCCAGCCAGTACCGCATCCACAGATCATGGGTGCCGCCGGGAAAGGTCACCGCCACTTTCGGGTCGTTGCCATTCTGGCGCAGCTTAACGAACGCGGCCTTCATCTTGGAGGAATCCAGGCCCACACCCATGCTTTGATAGTATTTTGAGACCGAGATCGCCTGGCCGTTGGTGTTCAGACGGGCCAGAATGCTCATCGGCAGCTTGCCGCTCTTGGTCATTTTTCCCGCCGAGATGAGATAGGGCAGCGGGGTGAGGATATGCGCCCCGTCGATGCCGCCATGCGAGCCCCCCAATTCAATATTGTCGCGGGTCGTGCCCCACGACGCCTGTTTGGCGAGCTTGACATCGGGCATGCCGAACTTGGCGAACAGGCCTTTCTCCTTGGCGATAATCAGCGGCGAGGAATCGGTCAAGGCAATGAAACCAAGCGTCGCGGTGGTGGTCTCCGGCGCATCGGCTGTTGCCGCCCAGGCCCCGCCCGGCACGGCGGCGCGGGCGGCGGTGAGGAGGGCTGCGGTACCTGCGCCTTTCAGAATGGCGCGGCGGTCCTTGATGACATTGTTCATAGAAAGTCTCCCCGTCTGTCGGATCAATATTTGTAGGCGGCTTGCAGCCAGAAGATGGATTTGTCGGGGAACCCGCCGAACGCCACGCCGGCGCCCCGATAGTCGGCATACTTCGCCAGCAGCGAGGCATTGCCATCGATGGCCAGTTCCAGACTGGCATCCCATTCGCTGCCGATACCCGCGCTCAGATTGTCGGTGGCGAAGTCGTGATACATCACCGTGCCGGTCAGGCTGCGCATCTCGATGAAATCGGCGGGGATGACATAGGCGGCCTTGAGGTAGAAATCCTTCAACCCGTTGGTGGGCGTGGTCAAAAACATGTCCGCCCAGCCGTTGAAGAGGTGCAAGGTGGCAAGCGGTGTGGCGAAGCCGATGGTGCCGTTTCCTTCCAGCACTTCGTAACCCACCAGTCCGGTCAGCCCCGCATAGCTCGCGCTCGCCTCGCCCAGCCAGTAGTTGAGGCTGATCGACAGGGGATTTTTCGCATAGCCGGTCTGGTGCGCGAACTCAGCGGTCAGCTTGCCGCTGACATCCGGTATGATCGAAACGTTATAGTCGGCACGCCCGCCATAGGTCGCCGTGGACAAACGCGATGTTGCCGTCTGCTGCGCCGCTATTGTGGCGAAACCGGGCGCCGACAGATCCAGCAGAAAAGCGTAACCCTCCAGCCTGAGGTTATCGACGCCGATATAGACGGCATCCATCACATGGCTGTCGCTTTTGAAATAGTTCGCCTGTCCGGTCGCGGCTGCGGCCGTGGTGGAGGGAACCGGAACAGCGGGACCGCCGATGCGATTGATGCGATACAGATAGGCATAGGTGAATGTCAGATCTTCGATCGACGTGTTGACCGCCGACAGTGAATCAAAAGTCTGTTCGTGCTGACGCCAGCCGGCATTGCCGACAAAGCGCTGGTTGCCGATCAAGAGGCGCTGGCGGCCGATCATGATCTTGGTGTCGAAATCCGAGGCATATGTGAGCGTCAGACGGTTCAGCGTCGTCATCGAGGGATCGGCGATGGTGGGATAGGTGGTCTTGCCGTTGCGCGTGCTGTTGTAGGTAGCGCCCCCCACCGTCCAGATCTGGTCGAAATCGAAACCCAGCTGAAAATTGTTCCAATAGCCGGTGTCATAGCCCAGCCGGGCGCGAATGGTTTCGCCATTGCCGTCCAGCGTCTTGCTGCTGTCCGACACCGTTTCGAACCGCGTCCGCAGGTCGATCACGGGACGGCCCTGGGCGATGATGCCCGCGAGCGGCAATTCGGCATGGGCCGCGGTGGAACACAGGATGCTCAGGGCTCCAGCCGCCACACCCTGCTTTGACAAAATACGCATTATGATCCCCCTTCTTTCAGCCAATGGCTGAGGTCAAAAACAAAAAAGCGCCTGGCCGGCGATGCCTCGCCGATCAGACGCCCTTGTCTGGATTGGAGCCGTCAGGCTCCGCTTACGTAAATTGGAGTGGGTCGTCTTTGACCCGGCCGGAATCGCTTCCGGTTCACAATCCTTGCCGAGTCCTTTTGTGCGTTGCAACAACTTATTGAAGGATAAGACAGAATTTTTACTGCGCTGCACAATATGTATGCAGCCCGATTAGCAAACCGGCAGGCTTTGCACAGAAGTTGGCGCGTTAACGACGTGCGCTATGCGAGCGCGGCTTTCTGCTTTGCCATCCGCTGATCGCGCTCCGCTGCAAAACGCTCGATCCCTTTGAAGATCGATTCCGGATCAAGATGCGCTTCGGCGATCACTTCCGCTTCCAACCCACCGGTCAGCCACTGATTGTCCCAGTCGGACGTCATGGAATAAGCGTCGGTCAACGGCCCCAGATTGCGCACCGGCATCACCCGGCGCGTGCCGGTGCTGACCACCATGGCGTCAACCAAAGCCTGCGGCGGCAAAACCGCGTTGCGATAGGCTTCCGGCTGAAGGTCGAACAATTCCTCGCTGGTGGCGGAAACGATCTTCACATTGATCCCCGCTTTTTCCAGGCGCGGCAGAATCTTCATCAGATTGACGGTCGAACTGGCGCCCTGGGCAATGACATAGCCGTGGTTGGGCTTATCCGGAGCGAAGTCGCGGATCACGTAAAAGCCCTTGGCAGCGGCCAGCGGATCCTTGTCGGCGAAATTGCTGCGGTCAGCCACCGGATTATCGGGACGCGCCACCTCGATGATGATGATGCTCACCTTGGGGTCACGTGCAGCGACTTGGGCGGCGGCGAAATAGCCCGGCGCGACATCGTTATAATCCCAGAAATTCAGGTGAATGACCTGGCCGCGCGGAAACAGCCGCCAGACCTGGGGCGCGAAGATGCCGAAATGGGTACGCCCGTCGGCTGCTGTTTCCGGCCCCGAATGGCCTACCAGAATATGCAGCACGCCCATGCGGAAGCGGCTGTCCTGGCTCTGCTGGCTCCACACCCGTGCCGGCGTGTACATCAAGGGAGTGAAGGCGCCGTAGGTGCCGCTCAATGCCCACACACCTTTGAACTGGGTGGGATCGACGCTGGCGCTTTGGCTTATCAGGCCGATTGCGCTCGCCACATTGCCGGCTTCCTGGATCGCTGCCTTGACCCGCGTGCCCAGCGGGTTGGCTTCGGGGTCATAATGACCCCAAAGACTGCCATGCTCCACATTGATGGATTCCGACAGGTCCGCCGCCAGGGTGACGAAGCGATTCTCTGTGACATAGTTCATCCATTTGATGATCTCGGAGATGGCGCGCCGCCCACCCGCCGCTTCGCCCGGCTTGCGGAACAAGGAAATCGAAACCTCCTTGCTGGCGCCGGAAATGCGGTTTGAAACAGCAACCTTCACGGGCTCGCGCGGAAGCTTGGCGGGGCTGAGCCGCTCATCCAAAAAGGTATCAGGCATCTTGGCGAAGTGAACGTCGCGATCATCCTTGATGGCATCGCCTAACGTCACCAGCCTGTCCGCCAGCCAGTCGCCCAAGCCACCCTGTTCGAACACCGACATCACCTTGTCGATATTGGTCTTGAACTGGATCAGCCGCTCGCGTTCATTGGTGATCGGCCCCTTGCGGATGCCGTCGAATTCGATGCCATAGCGCTCCTCAAATGTACCGGCGAGCGCCACGAAATAATCGGAATTCATCTTGTAGCCATAAGGATGGCTTTGATAGCTGACGATCTGCTTGACGGTAGGTGTCAACTGTCCATTGGAAGCTGCCGGCCAATAACCTTTGGTTGTCTTGGCAATGGCGATCACCGGACGCTTGTCGGCCGGATCGATCGCTTCCATCGCTTCCAGCATGCCGACCACCTGGCCGTAATCGCCGCCATCCTCGATCGTGAGCACGTTCCAGCCGTACGACGTCCACTGATCGACCAGATTGTAGCCGGTGAATTTTCTATCGATCACGCCGCCCAAAAGCATATCGTCGATGCCGGCATTGTTGTCCGACAGAATGACGCGCAGCCGCTTGCCGACCTTTAGCGCCAAGGCTTGGGTCTTAAGTTCCTGCGCATGACCCTCGGTCATGGCGAACTCGCCTTCTAGGGCGATGATCTTGGGACCGTCTTTGGCACCCGCCATGTCCCAGAAGGCCGCCTTGCCGGCGGCTGTCGCGATGCCGACGCCGGACGGTCCGCCATTCACGTCATTGGTGACGTCGATGCTTTCGGCATGACCCGACAGCGCCTTGATGCCCCGCGCCTTGGCCTGGGCAAACAAGGGATCGTCCGCCAACCCATTTTCCTGCAGCAGCGTCTTGAGCGCGCCGGCGCCACGGCGGAACCCCAGCGCATCGATGGGCAGGATCGCGACTTCGGGATCGGCATAGTAACGCTTGTCGCCAGTCAGCTTTAACTTCCGCTCCAGCGCCTGGCCCAGGACCATGTAAAGCGCATAACAGGTGGGCACACTGTGCCCCGCCGCCATCATGAACTTGTCGCCGAAAGGATGCTTGGGGCGGCGATAGTCATAACCCATGCCGCCATGCTTCGGTCCGACCAAATGGGCGGCGACATTGAAGGGCGTATAAGCCAGCGGACCGCCGAAGTGCCCGGTCTGGGCATAGTTGCCCAACAGGACCAGGGTCATGCAGGTCATGAACCCGACATCCTCCAGCCGCCGACGTTCCGCGATATCCATCAATCCAATCCCCGATTTCTTATTGTTGGCCGCATACTGTCAGAAAAACGCGACGCGCAAAATCCTTGCCCGCCAAAGCGTTACCGTCATATGATAGCGCTACCAATCAACACCTTGATGCCAAAGCGCGTGCGCCGCTATCGAGACCCAGTTCCTCCAATTCGGAATGTACCTCACAGGGCTCGAAGAGCTGGCTGCAGAATTGCGGCCCCCGAACCAGCATCAGCGCTGGGCGTGCAAAATGGCGACCGCCTTGACGCCCCACCAAACCAGCAACGCGGCAATCAGGGCGATGGCGAGGTTGGTGAAGAAGCCAATGATGCCAACGGTTATCGCCAGTGCCCAATGAAAGGGCTCCGTCAGGTCCTTAAGCAAGGCGATATGGAGCAACCCGGCAACGGCGAGCAAGCCTGCGAGGATAGGCACCGGAAAACCGCTTAACATTGCTGCGAGGCTGGCGCCAACCCCAACGGCGATCACCAGCAACACACTGCCCAGCATGATCGGGGCACCGCCGGTGCGAGCGCCAAAACTGCGGTGAGCAGTCATGCCGCCCGCACCGTGGCAGACCGGCATCCCCCCGATCCCGCCAGCAACGAGATTGGCGAGCCCCAGCGTCAAGGCCAATCGACCTGGCCGTACCCGGTCGGCGGCGGAACCGAAATAAGTCCGCGCCGCATCTGCAGTAGCAAGACAGGAGTTCGCGAAAGTCAGCGGCAATTGGGGTAACACGAGCGCGATTGCGGCTGCGGTGAATGCGTGGGTGCTCAGTTGCGGTATGTGGATCACCGATGGTCCCAGTGTCAGCGGTCCGTGGTAAGCCAGCACCATGCCGATGAGCGCCAGCACGACGAGAACCAGGCTTACGTTACGGCGGCGCAGAAGCAGAGCTGCCACAGCAACAGCCACGCCGCCGCCCACCAGCCACCATGCCGGTTGAGTATGGTCCGTGAATGCGGCGGGCGGTGCCGTCGTCAGGTTCCAAGCGAGTTGGCAGAACAGCAATCCGACAGACAGCTGCACGCCGCGAATGATCGGCTTTGGGAATATTCCCGCGACGCGGTCGAGCAAACCGGAGGCGCCGAGGACTATAAATATGCCACCCATAAGCAGCGACCCAGCGGCGATTTCGGAAGAGCCGAAGCCTTGGGCGATGGCGATCGCCCCAAACGCCTTCAATGGCTGTACCGGCACCGGTAAGCGATAGAGCAAGCCCGCGACCACATACAGGAGTCCGGCAGGAAGAAGAACCGCCGTCGGCGATAATCCGTTCTTGATGATGAGCGCTACGGCGATAGGAACCAGAACGCCTAGATCGGCGACAGCACCGGCGAGTTCCGTGCGGTCAAAGCGCGGCCGCTCTAAAACTGACGGCGTGGAAAAGGTCCCTATCGAGGGTTCGGAAGCCACGATGGAATGATTATCCATGAGAAAACCTCGGTACCATCGTTATGACCGGTCGAACATAACGATAGCCAAAACTTGGCTGCTCCGCCAGAGCTACCCGGGAAATCAGAAATCGGACTTTTTGCTCGGTATCGGGCGGCGCGTGCTGCCGATTGCCGAAAACATCACACACCTGCCGGCAGAACATCGACCAATGCGCCGGCGGGTGTTTCCGGCGCATCGGGTGGCAGGCGGATCAGCGCGTTGGACGCCGCAAAAACCGAAATCAGGGAGGAATCCTGATCCTCGAAGGCCTTCACCGTTTGACGCCCCTGCCCGTCCACGTCCAGGCGGGCGCGCAGGTAATGTTCGCGCGGCCCGTTGGCGGGAAGCCCATGCAGCAAATGCGCGCGATGCACCGCAACGCAGAATTCGGGATCGCGGCCCAGCATGGCTTCGATCAGCGGCCGCAAAAAAAGCGCGGCGCAGACAAGCGCGGACGCGGGATTACCCGGCAGGCCCAGCACGCGTCCTTGCGGGGCGCAGCCAAACCAGGTCGGCTTGCCGGGCCGCACCGCGATCTTGTCGACCGCAAATTCCACGCCCAGCTGCATCAACGCGGGCCGCGCATGATCGTGATCCCCCACCGAGGCGCCGCCGATCACCACCAGCAGATCGCAGCGGGTAAGGCCCTGCTCTGCCGCGCGCGCAATGGCGGCAACATCGTCTTTTTCAACCGCCAGACGATCTGGGATTGCGCCCCAGGACTGAATAAGCCCCGCAATGCCGAACGTTCCGGAATCGAATATCTGGAACCGGCCAGGTGTCGTGCCCGGCGGCGCCAGTTCGTCGCCGCTGCTGAGAATTGCGATGCGCGGAGAGCGGACCGCGCGCACTTGCCCCGCCCCGCTCGCCGCCGCCAGCGACAGCGCCACGCCATCCAGCCGCCGTCCGGCCGGCAGCAAAAGAGTGCCGGCGGAAAAATCTCCACCGCGCGGCCGGATATTTTTTTCCGCCTCGCTCGCTGGAACAACAACCGTGCCGCCGTCGCGTTTGACATCTTCCTGCATGACAACCGTGTCGGCGCCATCGGGCATCGCCGCACCCGTCGAGATGCGGATGGCCATGCCGGGTTCGCAGCGTCCTTCAAAACCGCGGCCGGCGGCGGATTCCCCGCCAAGCTTCAATGTGCCGGGCGTATCGGCGCTGCGCAGGGCATAGCCATCCATCGCGGAAACGACAAAGGGCGGCTGATCGCGCCCGGCGACAATGCTCTGCGCCAACACGCGTCCCAGTGCGGCCTGCAAAGGCACAAGCTCATCGCCAAGCGGGCGCATAAAGGACAGCATCGTCGCGCGCGCTTGCGCGACCGACAAAAGCCGCCCCTTGGCAGAATCCTTGCTCTGTGACACGTTATTTCCGATCGTATCTATCGCTTGCTGGAGACGCTGAGCCGTGAGGCCCCCCTCGTCCATCAACCGCCGCGCGCTCAGTCATCTGGCCGCGCTTGTTCATCTTTTGCCTAGGCCTTGCGATAATCACCCGAGGCGCCGCCACGTTTTTCCAGCAAGGTGATGCCTTCGATCACCATGGCGCGATCCGACGCCTTCAGCATGTCATAGATTGTAAGGCAGGCCACCGCGACCGCGGTCAACGCTTCCATCTCCACGCCGGTCTGCCCTACGGTTTTGGCGCGGGCCGTCACCACAAGCGCGCTGTTCTTTTCATCAGGGACAATATCCAGCTTGACGCTGCTGAGCGCGATTTGGTGGCAAAGCGGAATCAATTCCGACGTCTTTTTCGCCGCCGCGATCCCGGCAAATTCCGCCGCGGCGCGGACGCTCCCCTTTTTGGAATCCCCGTCCAACGCTTTCTTAAAGGTCTGCGCATTCATGCGCACGCGGCCCTCGGCCACTGCTTCGCGCGCGGTCGCGGGTTTTGCGCCCACATCCACCATGCGG
This sequence comes from Alphaproteobacteria bacterium, assembly GCA_025361185.1. GTDB lineage: Bacteria > Pseudomonadota > Alphaproteobacteria > Micropepsales > Micropepsaceae > Rhizomicrobium. The sequence continues at coordinate 24,636 of JANYAR010000005.1, forward strand.
GCCTGACCTGACTTGTCCAGATGGGTGAGATCGTCGGCCATCAGACTTCCATGAAGCGGGGGATCAGTTCCGCCAGATTGCAGGGACGATGGCGGCTGTCGAGCTGCCAGCGGATCAGCTTGTCCCAGCCATCCTTGCAGGCGCCGCCCGAACCGGGCAACGCGAAAATCAGGGTGCCTTTGGCAAGCCCGGCGCAGGCGCGGCTTTGCATGGTGGAAAGTCCCACCGACTGATAGCTGATCATGTGCCACACGGCCTCAAACCCATCTATGGCCTTGTCGAACAGGGGCTGAAGCGCTTCCGGCGTCACATCGCGCCCGGTAAGACCGGTGCCGCCGGTGGTAATGATCACATCGACCTCTGAGTCCGCAATCCACGTCTTTATCTGGGCCTGAATCTCCGCGACATTGTCCTTGACCATGCCGCGCGCGGCCAGGACATGGCCGTCGCGCGCCACCCGGTCGGCCAGAAATTTCCCCGATGTGTCGCTTTCCTCATCGCGGGTATCCGAAACGGTCAGGACCGCAACCCGCAGAGGGCGAAATTCCATGGCGGGATCGATCCGTCCGCCGCCGGGAGGTTGGGTCAAAGTTTGGGAAGCTTCACTCATATCTATCCTTCTTCTGCTTGCAGACGCCGGGCATGATCTTCGGACCGCGGTTCTATCCAGCGCGCCCCTTGCGGTCCAGTTTCCTTCTTCCACAGGGGCGCATCGGTCTTAAGATAATCCATCAGCACCCTGACCGCATCAAAAGCATTGGCGCGGTGGGTGGACAATGCGGCCACCAGCACAATCGCCTCGCCGGGGTGGATGACGCCCACCCGGTGCACCACCAGCATATCCGGGCAATCGAAGCGCCGGCTGGTCTCATCCGCCAGGCGCGTGATTTCGGTCTCGGTAAAGCCCGGATAATGGTCGATGCGCAGCGTCTCGACCGCGACCCCGCCATTGGCGCTGCGGCAAGTGCCGACAAAATTGACCAGCGCGCCGGCGTCATCGCGTCCGGCGGTGAAAGCCGCAATCTCGGCCTGGGGATCGAACGGCTCCGCTGTGATCTTGACGCGCATCTCAGCCCCCGCTCATCGGCGGCAGGAAGGCGATTTCGTCGCCATCGGCCAAGGCTAGCGACAAATCATGGGCGACGCATTGGTTGACGATCAACCGCGTCTTGGTCGCGGCCATCGCCGCCCCCAGTAACGGCTGCTGACGCGCCAGCCAGGCTTGCAGATCGGCAAGGCTGCGCACACCGGCGGGCAGCGCGACCTGCGAAAGATCGGCTGGCGCGATGTCGCCAAACTTGCCTAGAAATATAAGGCGGACCACCCGGCCTCCGTTGCGGTGAAAAAGCCGCGCCACCATAGGCCAACAGGCTTGGCGAAAAAAGCAGGTATGCGTTTATACTGGCGCCATGCCGCTAACCATCCTGCTGATCGATACCGACGACGACCGCGCCCATGCGCTGGAAGAAAAGCTGTCGGAATCGGGCTTCGCGCGCGTGGTGCGCGCCCAGGGTCCCGATCTGGCCGCCACGGTGGAGCAGACAAAGCCGGATCTGGTGATCGTCGACATGGCGCTGCCGGACCGCGATGCGCTGGAAGACATCCGCGCCGTCTCCGCCGCCAGCCCTGTGGTGATGTTTGCCGGGACCGATGACCCCGCCTTCGCCCAGGAGGCCATTGCCGCCGGCGTCTGCTCCTACAATCTATCCGGGGTGGCGCTGCAGGATGTCCGCCCCGTCCTGGCTTCGGCCATTGCCCTATTCAAGCGTTACCGTCATGTCGAGACCGAACTGGCCGCCGCCAAGGCGCTGCTCAATGAGCGCCGCCTGATCGAACGCGCCAAGGCGATTTTGATGAAAGACCGCAAGATGACGGAGCCGGAAGCCTATCGCTGGCTGCAGAAGAAAGCGATGAACGAAAGCCGCAAACTGGCGCAAGTGGTTGAAGACTTCGTCGCGGGGCAAGAAGATCAGCAGCGGGAGAGCAAGCCATGAGCGAAATCCTGGCCCTGAAAACTGCGCGTTCCGGCACCAAGTTGCGCATCGGTTTCCTGCGCCTGACCGATTCCGCCCCCGCCATCGTGGCGCAGGAGTTCGGATATTTCGCCGACGAAGGCGTCGATGCCGAGCTGCTGGAAGAACCGTCCTGGGCCAATATCGCCGACAAGCTGGCTTACGGTTTTCTGGATGCCGCGGTGATCGTGCCGCCGCTCGCCTTCGCCATCGCGCTGGGATCGCGCGGCATCAGCCAGAAACTCATCATCCCCTGCAATATCAGCATGGGCGGCAATACCATCACCCTGGCGCGCGATCTGGCGATGCGGGTGCGCGAAGTCGCGGCAAAAGACCGGATTTCCACGCCAATGGCGCTGGCCGCCTGTCTGGCGGGGCGCGAGCAGCCCCTGGCGCTTGGCGTGGTGCATGCCTTTTCCACCCATAACCTGCTGCTGCGTTACTGGCTGGCAACCGCCGGCTTGCAGGCGGACCGGGACGTGCGTCTCAGCGTGGTGCCGCCGGCGCGCGCGGTGGAGGCGCTGCAATCGGGACAGATTGCCGGCTTCTGCGCCGGCGCGCCCTGGGGCGAAATCGCGGCCCGCGCGGGCGCCGGCATCAATGTGGCGACGTCCGACGATGTGTGGCGCGCCGCCCCGGAAAAAGCCTTTGCGGTTCGCAGTTCCTGGGCGGAAGAAAATCCCGAAGGCCTCAAAGGCGCGATCCGCGCCCTGGTCCGCGCCGCGCAATTCTGCGACGCGCCGGAAAACGCCTCCTATACCGGCGCGTTGCTGTCGCGGCAGAAATATCTGGGCGTCGACAGTCACGCGATCCTGTCGTCCTTGCCCGGCGGCGCGATCGCGGCAAGCAATCTTTCCCGCTTCTGGCGGGGCGCGGCCACCTTCCCCTGGCGCAGCCATGCGCTGTGGTTCTTGCGGCAGATGGCGCGCTGGGATCTGATCGGGGAGCTGGACCAGGAGGCACTGGCGGCCCGGGTCTATCGCTCCGATCTCTACCGTGCCGCCGTTGCTCCCATGGGCCTCAGTGTGCCGCTGGCAGACACCAAAAGCGAAGGCGCGCACAACACGGCCTGGCAGCTGGATGCAGCGCCCGCCCCTATCGCAATGGGTCCCGACAGCTTTTGTGACAGCGCCATTTTCGAAGCTGCGCCGGCCCCGATCAGTTTTTGATCAGCCATAGTGCACTGCACAATTTTTGACCATTTGGCTTCTCCCTTGGGCACAGCAACCCACTGATTCGGTGTGTAATTCCCGGAAAACCGCCATTTTGCGCCCGCAAAAAACTGGCCCATATCTTGCGATAGTGTAATCGCCGGGCAACCGGTCGGGTTGTGCTCAATGGCGGGCACCAACCCGGAGCGACAGTTGATCACTCGCGGGCCAATGGCGGTTCGCATGCGGCGCAGCTAGCGCCCAAGCGAGCCATTGATGAAAAGCGCGTTTCTCAAAGCCGGTCATCTGCCCACCCTCATCGCCTGCTTCCTCTATTTCGATCTCAGCTTCATGGTGTGGGTGCTGCTGGGCCCCATGGCGGTGTTGATCGCCCATGACCTGCACCTCAACCCCGGTCAGAAGGGCTTGATGGTGGCGGTGCCGGTGCTGGCCGGCGCGCTCCTGCGCATCGTCAATGGAGTACTGGTCGGCCAGTTTCATCCACGCCTGACCGGCCTGGTCATGCAGTTGATTGTGGTCGCCGGCCTGATCGGCGCCTGGTTGCTGCGCATTGACAGCTTCCAGCAGATTTTGATGCTGGGCGTCGTACTCGGTGTCGCGGGCGCGTCCTTCGCCATTGCGCTGCCCATGGTGTCTTATTGGTATCCGCCCGAGCATCAGGGCATGGCGCTGGGCCTGGCGGGCGCGGGCAATTCCGGCACGGTGCTGGCCTCGCTGTTCGTGCCCACCCTGGCGGTGAGTTTGGGCTGGCACAATGTCCTGGGCCTGGCGGCGCTGCCGCTGATCGCGGTTTTCGCGCTGTTCTTCCTGGCCGCGAAGAACAGCCCTGCGTGTCCGCCGCGCAAGACCAAAGCCGACTATGCCCGTATCCTCAAATCCAAGGACGCATGGCTGCTGATGTTCTTCTATGCCATCAGTTTCGGCGGCTTTGTCGGCCTGTCGTCCTTTCTGCCGATCTACTTTCACGACCAGTTCAGCCTGTCTCCGGTGACCGCCGGCTACTACACGGCGGCCTGCGTATTCGCCGGTTCCTTTGCGCGCCCCTTCGGCGGCGCTTTGGCCGACCGCATCGGCGGCACGCGCTCCTTGTCGTTCGTCTATCTGCTGGTTGCGGGTGTCCTGTTCACGGTTTCCCGCGGCACCCTGCCGGTACAAGCGACCTTGGCCCTGTTCATTTTCGGCATGGCGGCGCTGGGCATGGGCAATGGCGCGGTCTTCCAGCTGGTGCCGCAGCGCTTTAGGCAGGACGTCGGCCTGATGACGGGTCTGGTCGGCATGACCGGCGGCATTGGCGGCTTCTATCTCGCCGCCAGCCTGGGTTATGCCCAGCAATTTACCGGCAACTGCGCCTTGGGCTTCTCGGTCTTCGCGGGCATGGCGCTGGTAGCCTTCGCGGGCATCGTGTCGGTACGGCCGCGTTGGCGGCGCGAAAGCGGCGCGCTGGCCGCGGCACGGATCTAGCCATGAACATAATGACGGACCCCCGCGAACATCTGGTCGTGATCGGCAACGGCATGGCCGGCATGCGCACGGTCGAGGAAATGCTGAAGCTGCCGGGCGGCAAGCGCTATCGCATCACGGTTTTCGGCGCCGAGCCGCATGTCAACTACAACCGGATCATGCTGTCCAGCGTGCTGGCGGGCGACAAGAGTGTGGACGAGATCGTCATCAACAGCCGCGAATGGTACGCGGAAAATGACATAACCCTGATCACCGGCGATGCGGTCAAGAAAATCGACCGTGAGGCGCGCACGCTGACCTCCGCCGCCGGTGTGATGGTGCATTATGACAAGATCCTGATCGCCACCGGTTCGCGTCCGCTAGCCCCACCCATTCCGGGCCTGGGTCTGCCGGGTACCTGCGCCTTCCGCGACATCGCCGATGTCGACAAGATGCTGGCCGCGGCAAAGACCCACAAGCGCGCCGTGGTTATCGGCGGCGGCTTGCTGGGCCTGGAAGCGGCCTGGGGACTGAAGCAGCGCGGCATGTCCGTTGCACTGGTTCATCTGATGCCGACCTTGATGGAGCGCCAGCTCGATGCCGCGGCGGGCCAGCTGTTACAACGCGACCTGGACCGCCGCGGTATCGCCTTTTTCACCGACGGCCAGACCGAGGAAATCACCGGCAGCGAACATGCCGAAGGCGTGCAGCTGGCGGATGGCCGCTTCATCCCGGCCGATCTGGTGGTATTGGCCATCGGGATCAGGCCCAATATCGATCTGGCGCGCGCCGCCGATCTGGAAGTCAACCGCGGCATCGTGGTCACCGACGACATGCGCACCTCCGACCCCGATATTTTCTCGGTCGGCGAATGCGTCGAACATCGCGGCGCGGTGTTCGGGCTGGTGGCGCCGATCTGGGACCAGGCCAAGGTCTGCGCCGCCCGGCTGGCGGGCGATGAAACTGCGCTATTCACCAGCAAGGCGCTTGCCACCAGCCTGAAAATCACCGGCGTGGATGTGTTTTCGGCCGGCGCCCTGATGGCGGAAGGCGAAAGCGACGACGAGATCACCCTGCGCGACGACAATCGCGGCCTGTACAAGAAGATCGTGGTGCGCGACGGCAAGCTGGTGGGCGCTGTTCTGTATGGCGATGTCGTGGACGGCCAGTGGTATCTGGGCATGATCCGCGACAAGACCGACATCAGCGACATGCGCGACAAACTGGTGTTCGGCCGCGCCTTTGCCGAAAGCCTGCCAGGGGGCAAGACCGGCCCGGACGTGGCCGCCATGGCGGACGACGCGCAGATCTGCGGCTGCAACGGCGTGTCCAAGGGATCGATTGTCTGCGCCATCAAGGACAAGGGGCTACTCTCGCTGTCACAGGTGCGGGCCCATACCAAGGCCTCAGCCTCGTGCGGCCAATGCACCAGCCTGGTGGAAGCCATCCTGACCGACACCTTGGGGGGGGCGGTGGAAAAGAAAGCGCCGTCGATCTGCGACTGCACCCATGCCGGCCATGACGAGATACGCCAGGCCATTCTCGCCCAAAGCCTCAAGACCATGGATGCGGTGCGCGCGACCTTCGGCTGGAAAAAAACGGAAGGCTGTCACAAATGCCGTCCGGCGCTGAACTACTACCTGATCTGCGCCTGGCCCGGCGAATATATCGATGATTCCCGTTCGCGTTTCATCAACGAGCGCGTGCATGCCAACATCCAGAAGGACGGCACCTATAGCGTGGTGCCACGCATGTGGGGCGGCGTGACCACGCCGTCCGAGCTGCATGCCATCGCCTCCGTGGCAGAGAAGTTCAACATTCCCACGGTCAAAGTGACGGGCGGCCAGCGCATCGATCTGCTGGGCGTGAAAAAAGAAGACCTGCCCGCGGTGTGGGGCGATCTGAACAAGGCGGGCCTGGTGTCCGGCCATGCCTATGCCAAGGGTCTGCGCACGGTGAAAACCTGCGTCGGCAGCGAGTGGTGCCGGTTCGGCACCCAGGACTCCACCGGCCTGGGTATCAAGCTGGAAAAACTGTGCTGGGGTTCCTGGACCCCGCACAAAGTGAAATTCGCAGTGTCGGGTTGCCCGCGCAACTGCGCCGAAGCTACCATCAAGGATATGGGCGTGGTCTGCGTCGAAGCCGGTTACGATATTCTGGTCGGCGGCAATGGCGGCATCGACGTGCGGGTCACCGATCCTCTGGTTCGTGTGACGACCGAAGAAGAGGTGCTGGAGTATGCCGGCGCCTACATGCAGCTCTACCGCGAGGAAGCGCATTATCTGGAACGCACCGCGCCCTGGATCGCGCGCGTCGGCGTCGACTATGTCAAAAAGCGGCTGGTCGGCGACCCGGAGGGCCGCCGTGTCCTGAATGCACGCTTCATCTATTCGCAAAAATTCGCCCAGGACGACCCCTGGGCGGAACGCGCAGCCGGTGTGGACGCCCACGAATTCGCCAAGCTGCCGGAGTTGGCGGATGCTTGACAGTCTGACCTGGAAGAAGATTGGCCCGTTGGCCAATATTCCCGTGCGCGGCTCGCGCCGGTTGTGCTTTGGCGCCGGCGGCAAACCCATCGCCATCTTCCGGACCGGCGAGAACAAGGTGTTCGCCCTGGTGGACGAATGCCCCCACAAGAAGGGCCCCTTGTCGGAAGGCATTGTTTCCGGCGAGAGCGTCACCTGCCCGCTGCACAATTGGGTGATCGGTCTGGATTCCGGCCTGGCGGCGGAACCTGATGAAGGGCGCACGCAGACCATCCCGCTCAAGCTGATCAACGGGGAGATCTATGTCGGCCTTCAGCTTGAACGGGCTTGCGGGTGACGCGCACCACTTGTCCCTATTGCGGCGTCGGATGTGGGCTGGCCGTTGTTGACGGTGTGCCGGTGGGCGATGTTGCGCATCCCGCCAATTTCGGGCGGCTGTGCTCGAAGGGCGCGGCGCTGAAGGATACGCTCTCCCTGCCCGACCGGCTCAACGTACCGATGATGGGTGGCCGCGAAGTCAGCTGGGACCAGGCGCTGGGCACCATCGCGGCCGAATTCATGCGCATCCGCGCCGAGCATGGACCGGATGCGATCGCGTTCTATGTCTCCGGACAATTCCTCACGGAAGACTATTATGTCGCCAACAAGCTGATGAAGGGCTTCATCGGGTCGGGCAACATCGATACCAATTCGCGGCTGTGCATGTCCTCGTCGGTAGCGGGCCATGTGCGCGCCTTCGGCGAAGATGTGGTGCCGGGCTGCTATGACGATCTGGAGGAAGCCGATCTGGTCATCCAGGTCGGCAGTAATATGGCTTGGTGCCATCCCGTTCTTTATCAGCGCATGATGGCGGCCCGGGAGAAACGCGGTACCAAGGTCGTCACCATCGATCCCCGCCGCACGGCAACAGCCGAGACCGCCGATCTGCACCTGGCGCTGGCGCCCGGCGCCGATGTCATGTTGTGGAGCGGGCTGCTGGTTTATCTCGCCAATCACAATGTGCTCGACCGCGAATGGATCCTGCGCCATGTGTCGGGCTTCGAGGAAGCACTGGAAGCTGCCCGTAATGCGGCGCCCTCCATCGCCTTTGTGGCTGCGGCAGCCGACCTGCGAATGGAAGATGTCCGCGCATTCTATGAAATGTTCGCCGGTACGGAACGGGTGGTGACGCTCTATTCCCAGGGCGTCAATCAATCCTCCAGCGGCACCGACAAGGTCAACGCCATTCTCAATTGCCATCTGGCGACCGCGCGCATTGGGCGTCCCGGCATGGGCCCCTTCTCCCTCACCGGCCAACCCAACGCCATGGGCGGGCGCGAGGTGGGCGGACTGGCCAACCAGCTCGCCGCTCATATGGGTTTCACGCCCAAGGACATCGATCGGGTGGGACGCTTCTGGCAATCGCCGCAGATGGCGGCCAAGCCGGGTTTCAAGGCGGTCGATCTGTTCGAAGCGGTGGGCGATGGAAGAGTGAAAGCGGTGTGGATCGCCGCCACCAATCCGGCGGATTCCATGCCCCGCGCCGGCCAAGTGCGCGAGGCGCTGAAGAAATGCCCGCTGGTGATTGTCGCCGACGCCTGGCCCACCGATACCACCGCGCTCGCCCATATCGTGCTGCCCGCCACCAGCTGGGCCGAGAAAGACGGCACCGTCACCAATTCCGAGCGCTGCATCTCGCGCCAGCGCGCCTTTCGCGCCGGGCCCGGCCAAGCCCGCCCGGACTGGTGGATGTTCGCCGAGGTCGGCCGCCGCATGGGATGGGACAAGGCTTTTGCCTGGCCGGGGCCCGCCGATGTCTTCCGCGAACATGCCGCTTTGTCGGCCTTTGAAAACAACGGCGCGCGCGTGTTCAATCTGGGCGGGCTGGCCGATATCGACGACGCCGCCTATGACGACCTGCCGCCCGTGCAATGGCCTGTCCCCAAGCCGGGCATGGGTGTGACCGGACCCCGGCTGTTCGCGCGCGGCGGCTTTTCCACGCCGGATAAACGCGCCCGCATGGTGCCGCTGCAATTGCGGGCCGAAGAAGATGTGGCGGCCTTCTCGCTCACCCTCAATACCGGGCGCATTCGCGATCAGTGGCACACCATGACCCGCACCGGACGGGTTCCCCATCTGATGACCCATATCCCGGGGCCCAGCATCGCTTTGCATCCCCGCGACGCCGCCGCGCGCGGCATCGCCGACAAGGGCCTGGTGCGCATCGAGAACGAGCATGGATCGGTGGTCATGCGTGCCGCACTGGACGAAGGCGTGCGGCCGGGCGATGTGTTCGCGCCCATGCACTGGACCGATCAATTCACCTCATCAGGCCCGATCGGCCGGCTGGTGCATTCGGTGACCGACCCCATATCGGGCCAGCCGGACCTCAAGGGCACAAAAGTGCGCATCGCGGCAATCGCCGAATCCTGGCGCGGGCATCTTTTGCGCTTGACCGGCGGCGAGCCCGAGCTCAGCGAAGCTTTGTGGTGGTCCAAGGCCCAGATCAATAGCGGATTTTCCTTCGAATTGGCGGGCTGGCATCCCCTGCAGCAGGAGGTCCATTCCGAAGGCGTGCTGCGGCGCCTGCTGCGGATTTCCGCCGACGCGGAACTGGTCTCCTATTCCGATCCGCGCAAGGCGATGTTCCGCTATGCCGGTATCCTGCATGGCCAGCTCGCGGCCTGTATCTTTTTCGGGCCGCCCGGCGCGGATTTCACCGGTGTGGAACAGGCCAAAAATCTGCTGGGCAAGGACATCTCGCCGATGGAGCGCATTGCGCTCTTGGCGGGCAGCACTGGACGCGGCGAAAAGCCGGTCAAGACCATCTGCTCCTGTTTTGCCGTCAGCGAGGAGAAAATCCTTACCGCCATCAGGAGCGAAGGCCTGACCACGCCGGCCCAGATCGGGGCCAGGCTGAAGGCCGGCACCAATTGCGGCTCCTGCATTCCCGAATTGAAGAAGTTGTTGCATTCTGTTCCCGCCTTGAACGCGGCGGAATAGAATATGGGCGCACTTGACGGTTTGACGATCCTGGTGCCGGAAAGCCGCGAGCTGGATTTGTTCGCCGGCATGCTGGAGGCACACGGCGCCCAGGCGTTGCGCTGCCCCCTGGTGCAGATTGCCGATCTGGACGATCCCGGCGAGGCCGTGGCGTGGATCGACGCGATGATCGCCGCGCCCTTCGATTTCACGGTTTTTTTGACCGGAGAAGGCCTGCGCAAACTGCTCACCCTGAGCGGGCCGCGACGCGACGCCCTGATAAAGGCCTTGGAAAAAACCAAAACCATCACCCGCGGACCAAAACCGGCCCGGGCGCTGCGCGAAATCGGCCTGTCTCCCACCCTGGCGGCCCTGGAGCCGACTTCCCAGGGCGTTCTGCAAATGCTGGAAAAGGAGCGCCTGCCGGGAAAGCGCATCGGCGTGCAGCTTTACCCCGGCGACGGCGCAGGTGCGCTGGTCGAAGCGCTACGCCGCCACGGCGCGGTGGTGTTTGCGGTGACACCATACCGCTATATCACCCAGACGGAATCTGAAAAGGTCGCCGACGCGATCCGCGACCTCGCGGCCGGCAAGATCGGCATGATCGCCTTTACCTCCTCGCCCCAGATCGAGCGCCTGTTCGCGGTGGCCAAGGAATTCGGGCTGATGCTGGAGCTGACGCAAGGCTTATCGCGCACCCAGATCGCCGCCATCGGCCCGGTGGTGGAAAGTGCTTTGTCGGCACATGGGCTTTCCAGCGCCATCCGGCCCGCCGCCAGCTTTCACCTCAAGCCGATGGTCAAGGCGATTTGCGAAGCCTGGAGCAAGCAACCATGAAGCCGCCATCCGTCATATTGGCGGGCGGCCGCTCCACGCGCATGGGGGGCGGCGACAAATGCCTTCTGCCTGTGGCTGGAACACCCCTGATCGCGCGTGTCCTGACCGCAATAACACCGCAGACCAGCGATATATTGATCAATACCAACAGCGATCCCAGACCGTTCCTGAAATTCGGCCAGCCTGTTTTGCCCGACGCCATTGCCGGCTTCCAGGGGCCATTGGCCGGCATTCTGACCGGCATGCTGTGGTCTCGCCGCCGTCACCCCCGTCAGGCCCATCTTCTGACGGTCGCAAGCGATGTGCCGTTCCTCCCCCGCGATCTGGTGACGCTTCTGTCACAGTCGCTGGCCGATCAGCGCGCCGACATCGCGATTGCCAGCAGCCCGCTAGGCACCCAGCCGACGATCGGACTATGGCCCGTGGACCTGGCGGACCGGCTGGAACATGACCTGATGGAGACCAATATCCGTTCCCTGCATCAATGGATCGGCGGCTTTCGGGTTGCCCAGGCGGAATTTTCTTCCGAGGCGCTGGTGAATTTCAACACGCCGGCCGATTTGGCCGCCTATCATGAAAATGACGCCGGTGGTTCCGCGCGCAGGGTGGTTGCGGCGGGCGTTACTTGATCTTTCACTTGATCTTTCCTCGGCCCGCCACTTTCCAGACAGCTTCCACCTGACCTTTGCGCAGGGCGACAATTTCCTCATGAAGGTGCACGGTGGTATCGGTGTACCCCGCGACAAGCTCGACGTGGTCGCCGATCCGGGGCGTGTCGCTGGGCGTATCCAGTTCCAGTTGCGCATGCTCCGCCGAAAGCCGCAACTCCCGCACGCCCGGCACATTCAAGGCGCGCGGAACGGCGGCCTCGATGCTCATCGCCTTGCGCCCCGCATCCAGGATGATGCGGGTCGGCGTCGGCCTGCTGGTCACCGTGGCGAGAATGGTCAGAGAAACCGGCATATCGACATTATAGTGCCCGCGATAATGCTCATCGCTCATCACTGCCCCACCCACCTGCACTTCCGTGACGCCGGGCTGCTTGACGCAATAGTGAAATGTTCCGGTTCCGCCGCAGCTGACGATCTGCATGTCATGGCCTGCCCGCCGGCATTGATCCGCGCTTGCGGTCAAAAACCCGATGGCGGCTGCCACCGCTTTCTCCTTGGCAAGCGGATCGGCGATGGCCGTGGTGTGGGCTTCCCAGCCCATCACGCCGACAAGGCGCAAATTGGGATGCTGGCCAATTTCCGCGGCTATCGCCAAGACCGGCCCTCCCGGTTCAACGCCGGCCCGGTTCATGCCCGTGTTCACCTCAATGACGACACGCAAATCCTTGCCGCTTTGCCATGCGGCCTTTGCCAGCTCCAAGATATTTTCCCGGCTATCCACCGCGACGATTGCGTCGGCCGTATCCAACAACCGCATCAAACGCGCAACCTTGATGGCGCCGACAATCTGGTTGGCGATCAAAATATCTCTGATGCCGCCCGCCGCCAGAACTTCCGCTTCACCGAGTTTGGCGCACGTAATGCCGATTGCGCCCGCCGCGAGCTGCTTGCGGGCGATTTCCAGCGTCTTGTGGCCCTTGAAATGCGGCCGCCAGGCCACGCCATGGGCTCGGCAGGTCTGCGCGATATGGGCAATGTTGGCTTCCAGCACATCCAGATCGATCAGAAGCGCCGGCGTGTCCAGCAGGGATTTTGGCGGCTGGCTCATTCGGCGGCGCGGTGTTTCAAACGCAACCGGCTTGTCGCGGCCATATCCAGCGCACCGTCGGCGGTTACCGCCACGCCATAATCCCTGGCGGCACTCTGGATTGAGATTTTTTCATCAGTCACGTCCTCCAGAACTTTTTCGGGCGCACGCTCAAAGGGATCGCCCCAGCCTCCACCGCCCGCAAGTTCGGCGCGATAGCATTCTCCGCGCTTGAAGCTGCGCATGAATTTTCCCGGCAGCGCGCTTGTCTGGCCCTCAAACCCGCGCAGCGTGTTGCCGGCATTGGCCCCGGGGCTTCCGCCCTTCAGGCCATAGGGGCGGAATTTCTGGCGATCGCTTCGAACCTGCAGCACCGCTTCATCGACCCCGACAAGACGATACTCGCGCACCAGTCCGAGCCCGCCCCGGAACTTGCCCGGGCCGCAGGAGTCCTGGCGAAAGCCATATTCCTCGATCCGAATGGGCTGTTCGCGCTCGACGATTTCCACCGGCGTGTTGGAATAATTCACCGCCAGGGACGACAAGGCATCGATGGCGTCCTTGTCGGGACGTCCGCCCCAGGTCCCGAACAAAAATTCCAGCAGCACAAAGGGGCGCTTTTCCACATAGCCGGCGATGGTCACGCCAAAATCGCCTTGGGCGCCGCAAGCGAAAACTTTTTGCGGCAACATGCTGGCGAGCGCGCCCCATATCGCTTCGGTGACCCGCATCGAGGTCAGCCCCCGCGCCGCCACTGGTGCCGGCGAGGTCGGGTTTACGATCGAGCCCGGCTCGGCAATCACCCGGATCGGCCGCATGAAGCCCGAATTGGTGGGAACATTCGGTCCCACAACCGAACGCAGGCAGGCATAGACACAGGACTGGGTCATGGCGATCGGCAGATTGATCGACCCCTTGACCTGGCGGGACGTGCCGGTGAAATCAACGGTGATATCGGTGCCGTTTTTTATCACCTTGGCCGCCAGCCGGATCGGGTCTTCGCTGAAGCCGTCATCGTCCAGAAAATCCTCGAACTCCCAGGCCCCATCGGGGAACGCGGAAAACTCCGCCCGCGTCAGGGCCTCCGAATAATCCAGCAGCTTCGCCATGTCGGCGGCGATCGTGTCCGCGCCGTGTTTTTTCGCCAGCGCGATCAAGCCCCGTTCGCCGCGCGTGCAGGCTGCGATGGTCGCCTGGACATCACCGATCACCGTATCGGGGACACGCACATTCAGCCGCAGAATATCAAAGAACGCCTCGACCGGCTTTCCCTGGTCGATGACGCGCAGCGGCGGAATCCGCAAGCCCTCCTGGAATATCTCGGTATTGTCGCAGGCATTGCCGCCGGCAACGCGCCCGCCGATATCGGTCTGGTGCCCGATGGCCGCGGCGAAGGCCAGCAGCTTGTCTTCGTAAAAAATCGGCTTGAAGATAAAGATATCGGGAAGATGCAGCCCGCTGCCGACATAGGGATCGTTCAGCGCAAAGACATCGCCGGGATGGATTTGCCCTGCAAATTTCTCCAGCACCGTCGCCAGCGTCGGCGGAAAGGACCCCATATGAACTGGCAGGCAAAGGCCCTGCGCGATCAGATTGCCCTTCAAATCCAGCAGGCCGGTGGAAAAATCCATCGCCTCCTTGATCACCGAGGAGCGTGCGGTACGCACAACCGTCGCCGCCATTTCGTCCGCGATGGCGGCGAACGCGTTCTTCATCAATTCCAGGCGGATCGGATCGTTGGTCGCAGCCATCGGCTTATCCTGCACCATTCAGGTGGATACGGACAACGCCGGACGTGACGCGAACGCTCGCGTCCGGCGGCACAATGACGGTGGTATCATACTCTTCGACAATCATGGGGCCCGGCTGCGGCTTTTGCGTTAGCGCGCCGCGCCGGACAACAGGCGTCATGACCCATCCCGGACCGGGTCCGAAATAGACTTGGCGCTCCGCTGGGCCTGCCCCGGAGACACCGACCCGCAAAGCCGAGGGCGACGGCAAATGGTCCTGCCGGTCCAGGCTGCGGGCCCGCAGGCGAAGGCTGACGATCTGGACCCGTTCGGTGCGGCTGCAATAGCCATAGCTGCGCTCGTGCTCGAGATGGAATTGTTCAGTAACGTCCGCCAGAATTTGCGCCGAAAGCACGGGCTGCTCGACCGGGATGCCCAGCTCGGAACTTTGCCCGGCATACCGCATATCCAGCGCGAGCTGCAATTCGCTGCGTTCCGGCGCAACCCCTTCGGCGATCATCATGTCGGACGCCTGGCGGTACAGATCCTGAACGCGTTCATTCATGATCTTGTAGTCGATCTTGTCGACATCATGCCAATAGACCGCCACCAGCCGGTGCTGGATGCGCGCAAACAGCAGCCCCAATGCGCTGAAAACACCCGACGCAGGCGGAACGATAATGTCGGTAATCCCGGCATGGGCCGCCAGGCTCGCGCTATGCACCGCGCCGTTGCCGCCGAAGGCCACCATGGCAAAATCCGCCGGCGAGCGGCCGATCTCGCTGGACACCGCCTGGATGGCGCGTGTCATGGCCGCATTTGCCACGGCGTGAATGCCATAGGCCGCCTCATGAATGTCCAGCCCGAGCGGCTTTGCGATATGGGTCTCGATCGCTGTTCGCGCGGCCTCAGCGTCAATGGGCATGTCACCGTCCAACAGATGCAACGGGTTGAGAAGTCCCAGCACCACATTGGCATCGGTGACGGTGGGAAGCTTGCCGCCACGCCCGTAACAGGCAGGTCCGGGATCGGCGCCGGCGCTCTGCGGTCCCACCCGCAACGCGCCACCCTGATCAATCCAGGCCAGGCTGCCGCCGCCGGCGCCGATCTCGGCCAGATCGATGGTCGGCGAACGCACCAGATAACCGCCGCCGCCCAGCAGGCGCTGGCCGGCATTGATTCCCGCCCCCACCTCCATCTCATCGGTCAGGCGCGGCTCGCTGTTTTCGATCAGGCAGGCCTTGGCGGTGGTGCCCCCCATGTCGAAGGCGATGATATTGGCTTCGCCCAGCATTTCCCCCAACGCGGCTGCGCCGATCGCGCCCGCCGCGGGTCCGGATTCCACGCAATAGGCCGGAAATTGCCGCGCCGTATCGGCCTTGGCGATCCCCCCCGACGATTGCATCACCATCAGCGGCGCGCGGATGCCCAGCCGCTTCACGCCGTTTTCAACCGATGCCAGGTAGCGGTCCACCACCGGTTTCACAAAAGCATTCACCACCGTGGTGCTGGTGCGTTCATATTCGCGAATCTCGGGCAGAACCTGATGCGAAGCCGAAATCGACAGATGCGGCGCATGCTGGCGCACCAGCTCCAGGACGGCGCGCTCATGGACGGGATTGGCATAGGCGTGCAACAGGCAGATCGCTACCGAATCCACGTCGTATCGCTGCATTTTTTCAAGCGCCGCGATTACGCTGGCCGGGTTCAGTGGCCGTACAACCTTGCCATCGCCGCCCATCCGCTCTTCGATCTCAAATCGCAGGCGGCGCGGCACCAATGGTTTGGGCTTGTCCCAGTCCATATTGTAAAGCTGCGGCATTCTCAGCCGGGCGATTTCCAGAACGTCGCGAAAGCCCTGGGTGGTGATCAGCGCCACCCGCGCGCCCTTTCCCGTCAGCAAGGCGTTTGTCGCCACGGTGAAGGCATGCACCAGACTGCCGACCGAAGCCGGGTCGATCGTCCCATCCCGGAAGAGCCGCTCCAGCCCCTCGGCAATGGCACGGCTGTAATCATCCGGAGTCGACAACAGCTTCAGGGTGCGGGCCGAACCATCGGAATTCGATACCACCAGATCGGTAAAAGTACCGCCAACATCTATCGCAATACGATGCAAGATCATTTTTCTATCGGCTCGCCAGAAAATCGAAATCGCAGCCTTCGGGGGCCTGGGTGACGCTTTTGTGATAAAGCGCTGCGTAACCGCGCGGCGGCGGCGTGGGCGCGGCGTGACCCGCCAGACGCCGCGCCAACTCTTCCTGGCTCACCAGAAGTTCGATTCTCTTGCTGGCGACAGACAGGCGAATACGGTCGCCATTGCGCACCGCCGCCAAAGGCCCGCCAACCGCGGCCTCGGGGGCAACATGCAGCACCACGGTGCCGAAGGCGGTGCCGGACATGCGGGCATCGGAGATCCGCACCATGTCCTTGATGCCCTGCTGCGCCAGTTTCTTGGGAATCGGAAGATACCCCGCTTCCGGCATGCTGGCGGCTTTGGGCCCGGCATTCTTCAGCACCAATATGTCGTCGGCCGCCACATCGAGCTTGGGATCGTCTATGCGGCCCGCAAGATCTTCGAGATTTTCAAACACCACCGCGCGTCCTTCATGCTCGAACAGCGACGGCGTCGCGGCCGCGCGCTTGAAGATGGCGCCATCCGGCGCCAGATTGCCTTTCAGCGCAATCAATCCACCCACCGGCGACACCGGATTGGAAAATTCGCGGATCACTTTGCGATCGACCCAACCGGCTTTGTCCGCAAGCCGCTCGCCCAGGCTGCGGCCTTCGACATCCAGCGTGTCCAGATGCAGCAGGGGTTTGAGCTCCCGCAGCACCGCGCCGACGCCGCCCGCGGCAAAGAAATCCTCCATATAGCCTTCGCCCACCGGCTTGAGATCGACCAGCACGGGCGTCGTATCGGAAATCTCATTCAGCCAGTCATAGGAAATCTTGATGCCCGCCCGCCCGGCGAT
>JANYAR010000065.1 GCA_025361185.1 Alphaproteobacteria bacterium
CCGACACGGAACATGCGGCCGATCACATCGTAAAGGACCTGATTGTTGTCCTGCGAGCCGATATCCGGCGGCCTTGTGTTCGCGATATTATCGATCTTCGTATAGAACTGGGTCCGTTCACTGTAATTCCAGTTCAACCCGACATCGAGATAGAACATGGAGGAGACCCGTTCGTAGTTGATGGTCGGCGTCTGCACCGTCGGCGCCGGGCAGGTGCCGGGCTGGCAGACAAGCGTGTTGCGGTTTTGGGTGATACCACCCGACAGCCAGCGCTCCGTCAGGCTGATGCCCCAGGCGTCGTTCTGGTAACTCTGGGTTTCCTGCATCTTCCAGTTCAGGATGGCACCGCCATAGCCGTTATAGGTCGAGCCGTTGTTGCCGGCCGACACGTTACCCACCAGCTCCTGGTTGCGCTGAACGCCCGGAAGGTTCGGATCCAGGATGTACTTGCTGGTGTGGTTGATCAACGACCGCGCCACGAAGGTGCCGGGAACATCGTAATCCTGCAGATCGAACGTGTACGACGCTTCAAGATCGAAGCCATCGGTAACGATGGAAGCGGCATTGAACGGCGAGGCGACGATGGCGAAGACCTGGCTCGGAACGATACCGGCGCCCACGAGAGGACCGCCAGGGTTGGCGACGCTCTGGGGCAGGTTGTTGCTGGTGCGGATGGTGTTGACGCTACAGGCATCGCTGCCCTGCGAAATGTTTAACACCGCCTGCTCGAAGCACTTATGTTCGATCTGCTGTGAATTCAGGGAGATGATCGCACCCTTGACGGCAATGCGATAATAGTCGACCGAAGCCTGGAAGCCCGGAATGAAGTCCGGCTGCCACACGATTCCCAGTTCGGTAGTCTGCGCCTTTTCCGGCTTCAGGTTGAGGTTGCCGCCCGTCGCGCCGATGATGTTTTGGGGCGTCAGATTGCCGGTGAATTCGTTCTGAAAGCTACCGTTCGCACCCTGTAGCGGCGGAATCAGTTCCGACAGGTTGGGGGCGCGAATGTCGCGGGACTGCAAGGCCCGGAACCGGATACCGGGGATCGGCGTCTCCCAGGTCAGACCGACCTTCCAGGTATTGGCGTCGCCGGCGCTGGAGTAGCGCGCATGGCGTCCACCCAGGTCCAGGTCCATCTTGCCCCAGAAACTGTCGTTGAGCAGCGGCACACCGATTTCCACGAACACTTCGTTCACATGGTAGGTGCCGCGGCCGCTGTGATAATTGCCGGCATTATAGGAACCCAGGCCAACGTGATAATCGCCCTGCACCAGACTGAGGGTCGTGTTACCGCAATCCACGAAGGGATCGGTGCAAGGCTCGGTGAAGGTGGCCGGGGTAGAGTTGCTGAGACCTCCGGCATACGGATCGGAACGCTGCGAATAATGCTCTTCGCGATATTCGTAACCCGCCGCGACCGCAACCGGGCCGGCCCAGCTGTCGATCGGCGAACCATTGACCGAGAAGCTGAAAGCTTCCTGGCGGTTGCTCATGATCACATTGTTGCCGTTGGTGCTGCCGCCCTGGCCGTTCTGGTTGTCGAAATAGGCTTGCGCCCCGCTATTGATCGGCGCCTGGCCGAACGGATTGTAGGGCACGCAACCATAGGCCTGGGCGATGGTGTTGCGGCAGACGATATTGCCGGACCCATTATAAACCGCATCCTGGGCCAGGTTGAAGCGCGAATAGTTCTGGCTGACGCCGGTTATTCCTGTCGGATTTGTCGGTGACACAAAGGCCGGATCCGTCAGTGTGACATTCGGCGCGTTCGACAGCGGCATGTTGTAGATCTTGATGCTGGTGTCGGATTCGCCGTGTTCGAAGTACGAGTTCCAGCTCCATTCCTTGCCGAACAGGCTGAAACCGCCGTCACCGCCGACCACAAAGCGGCGGGTCTGGCGGAAGATATGCATGTTCTGGTCGGTCAGGATGTTGGCCCAGTTGCTGCCGAAGGGGATGCCGCTGGTTTGAATTGTGTTGTTGACCCCGACAGTCGTACCCACCGGATAAGCGGCCAAGCAGGCTGCCTGGGTTGCCGCCTGGGTCAGACCCTGGCCAAACAGACCGGTTTGCGGCAGGTAGGCGTTGTCGCAATGGATAATGCCCGACTTGTCGGAATTGCCCTGGGCCGGCGTGTTCTCGGTACGCGACCCCGAATAGTTCATCGTCGCGTAGATTTCCGTGCCCGGAGACAGGTCATACGACACGCGTGCATAGAGATCGCCACGCGTCAGGGGATTTATCAGGCCCTGGGTGAACTCGTGGGAATTGATCTGGTCGCCCGGCCTGGAGGGGGTGCCGAAGCAGCTGTTATTGATAGCGCCTTGCAGGGCGCCAGCTGCCGAATAGAAGCAGTTGCCGGCGAGTTGATACGGATAGGCTTGGGTGTCGGCGCCGAAGGTGTAACCCGCCTTGGGACCGCTGTTGATCAGGCCGTAGGCCGCGAAATTGACCTGCTGGCGCAGCGGACCATAGAAGTTGCGCGGCTGGCCGGCCGGAGTGGCCGCATCGCTGGCAAAGCTCGCCGTGCCCGACTGGCGCGACAGATTGCGGCCGTCGATGTTGCCCGGCAACGCCGTGTGCTGATAGACATTCTGCGGGTAGCGCGGCAGCAGACCATCGTTATAGCTGTATTCGGCCGATGCTTCGAAGTGCCCCCGGCCACCGGCAAAGCTGGTGCCCGCCGCTGCCTCAATGGTCAGGTTGCCCATGTCGCCATAGCCCGAGCCACCGCCGAATATATTCGACCTGAAGCCCTCGAACTTCTTGTCGAGCACAAAGTTGACCACGCCGGCAACCGCGTCCGAACCCCAGGAGGCCGACGCACCGCCGGTCACGATGTCCACACGCTGGATCAGCATCTGCGGCACCATGCTGACGTCCACGACGCCGTTCAGGTTGGCGGCCACGACACGCTGGCCGTCGATAAGGGTCAGGGTACGCAGGGGGCTCAAGGCGCGCATGCCGATGGCCGACAGTCCGATCAGGCCGTTCGAGGTCGTGCCGGCTTGGGCGGAGGCACCGGTGGAGCCCTGAAGGGCCGGCAGGTCTTTCAGTGAATCGAAGACGTTGGGCTTGGCCCCTGCTTGCAGGTCGGCAGCGCTAATGACCGTCGTCGGGGTCGGAGCATCAAAGCCCGCCGCCTGCAAACGGGTCGAGGAGACTACGACCTGTTCGACGCCTTCCTGCGCCAGCGCGGCGCCGCTGCTGAGCGCCACAAGCGCCGCACCGCACACGAGACGCGCGCGGGTCTTCGTAAGACCGTAATTCATGAGAGCCCCCTAGAAAGAATTGTTTACAGATATTTCGTCAGATTTGATCCGACATCGTCACCGACCGCAAGGGCGTGGCCAAGCGCAATTACGCGATGGCAATGGAACTTGGTCGAGTGTTGCCTTCAGGTGACCATTGTACCCCTCGCGCAGAAATCAAGATTATTTATCCTGTATTATCAATTGGTTATGGAAAGCCCCGTCTGGGATACCGGCCCGCTTCACCAACGCCAATGCAGCCTGCGGGCACCCGGAGACCCTGCTGTGGCAGGACTTGCACCGATAGCGGTGTCATTGGCGAAGCTACGGCCCTCAAAGGTGAGTCGACCGGTGGCGGCATCACCCCGGCGCGCTGCCCGCCGGAAGCCCTCCAGGGTGACCGTGGGCACACTGGAGGCGGCGGCGGATTTCAAGGTTTTGCCGCCTCGCCGCCGGCATTGGCCTCCTGCTTGGGCTTGGGCGCCTTCAGCGGCACATAGCGGCGATACAGATCCGCCCAGGGTGGGAAGCCGTTTTCGTCCTCGCCGGGATAGTGCTGGCGATACAGTGTCTTCAGGAAATAATCCTTGCTGGGCAGGTCCTCCAACAACCCTTCCATGATTCCGACCGCTGCCTCGGAGGTACCGGGCGGCACCAGCTGCGGGATGTGAGTGTCGGTGCCCTTTATCATCGCCAACTTGGTAGCCTCGAAAGCGATCTTGCGGTCTTCGTCCAGCGCCAGCTTTGGAATGCCCATCGGCTTGTCGGGATCGACCACATAGGCCGAAGCCAGCTTGACGCGGTAGACGGACGAGATGCCGTCATACTTGCCGGTCTTGGGGTTCAGCATGCCGTCGGCATTGCGGCGCAGGGCATAGTAAAGCGCGACATGATCCTCATGCTCGCGGATGCCCTGCTGGCCGCCGTCCTGGGCGAAGGTGTTCTCGGCATAAAGGTCGCGCCAGTTGCGGTAACCGCCGATCAGGCCGGTGCCGGTGAAGCCGTCGGGCGCGATATTCAGGCGGATCTTGCCCTTGGTGAAGTTCGTATCGCCGGTCTGGTCATAGAACCAGGCGATGCGCGGGGTGTGCAGATGCTCCACCTGCTCGCTCTCCACCACGCCATTCTTGATGGCAGCTTTCAGCTTGGTGTACTGGGCCGGTTGCAGGATGCGGTAGGAATAGTCCACCGATACGCTGCCCCTTGCATCCTTGACGATCTTGTCCGGCGAATAACCGATCTCGACCGTGGCGTCGCTGTCATTCCTTGGGTCCTGGTTGCCGGAAACCCGGATTACCATGGTGTAAAGGCCATCCTGCATCTTGTCGTTGGCACGCAGGTCCAAGGTGGCGTTGCCATTGCCACGCCAGGGCGCATCGCAGCCCCAGGCGCGGTAGAGATTGTTGTCGATGCCCTTTTCGCCGGCTGGGCTGACAAAGTCATTGGCCTTGATCTTGCCGTCCAAATTGAATCCATCGCCGATGCGGCCGGTGACTTGCGGCTGGCCGGGATCGTCGGTGGCAAAGGGATTCACATAGGTTTCTATCTCTTTCTTGTAGCCGCGATGCGACAGGGCCCGGTCCCAGATATAGAAGCGGGTCAGGTTGGGGCCCCGCACCTGGTCCAGTCCCGGCGGCGCGGAGATCCAGTCGATCTCCTGCTGTGAGCGCCATTTCTGGCGCGCCACGGCGATCTTGGTCCGGCTGTCGCTCGCGAAATGAACGCTGGCGCCATGCGGGCAGTCCACGCCCGGCTCGATCTCCGCGCCGCGGCTGTAATCGGGCCGCCCCCCGTAACGGAACGCGTATTCATAGGCGCCGACCACAAAGCCCCGCACCCACGGTGCCGCCGCCGCCGGCTGCGAGCCGCTCGCCATGGTCAAAGCCATGGCGGAAACCAGAAGACGCTGTTGCAGGATCATGAGCCTTCTCCCATTTCGTGATCTTATCAGGAAACGGCCCCCGTTCCGACCCTCGCCTGTTACGGGGTACCCGGCTTGTAGCCGGGACCGCGCAGGACGCGGCCGGGCAGGGCATTGGTCGGCTTGCCGTCGGCGACCACGGGCTTGCCGTTGACCAGAACCCAGGCGATTCCTTGCGAATACTGGTCCGGCTTATCGTAGGTCGCCATGTCGCGGACGGTGGCGGGGTCGAACACCACCACATCGGCCTTCATCCCCTGGCGCAGGATGCCGCGGTCGGCCAGCCCCAGCCGGTCGGCGGGTAGCGATGTCATCTTGCGGATCGCTTCCTCCACGCTGAAGACATGTTGCTCGCGCACATATTCCGACAGCAGGCGGGTATTGCTGCCGAAGGAGCGCGGGTGCGGACTGCCGAAGGAGGTGCGTACCCCCGCCGGCAGTGCGATGCCGTCCGAGCCGATATCCATCCAGGGATTGTTGAGCATCTGGGCGACGATCTTGGCGCGAGCGCCGGTGGGAAGCCCGATCTGGAAGCCTTCGCCTTTCTGCTTGACCAGGATGTTCAGCAGCGCCTCTGGCGGCGAAACATGCATCTCGGCAGCGACCTGGGGCAAAAGCTTGCCGTCAAAGTCCGGATTCACCGAAGCCACCTTCAGGCCCGCGAAATTGCGGTCTTTCATTTCCGTGAGGATGCGGGCGCGGCTGTCGGGATTTTGCAGCCGCGCTACGATGGCGGCGCCATCGCCTTCCTGCGCCCAGGCCGGCAGCGACTGGGTGAGATAGGTCCAGCCGGTCTCGTAAGGGTAGGAATTGCCGGTGATGTCCACGCCGTCCGCGCGCGCCTGCTGGACGTCCCGTATGAAGTCGTCGGGATCCATGCCGGCGCTGGCGCCCAGATGGAAAATCTCCACCGGGATATGGGCGCCCTTGGCGATCTCGATCGCTTCCTTCAAGCCTTTGTCGCGTGGGTCGCCGGGGGAGACGTTGCGGATATGGATGGTGAAGATGCCGCCATAGCTGGCCGCGACCTTGCACAAGTCTATCAGCTGGGCAGTGTCGAAGAACATGTTCGGGACGTAGGACATACCGTTGGACAGGCCGAAGGCGCCCTCTTCCATGCCTTGGCGGATCAGCTGCTTGATCCGGTCCATCTCCGCTGCGGTGGGCTGGCGGTTTTCATAGCCCATCGCCGAGGCGCGCACCTGGCCGGCGCCAATATAGGAGGCAACATTGATGCCGATGCCTTTCTTGGTGAGATAGGAGAAGAAGCCGCCCAAGGTCGTCCAGCTGCGCTTGACCGGCGGCGTCACCATCATGGGATCGTCCACCGCCGGGCCCAGCACCGGGCCGGCCGAGAGATGCTCGCCCATCACCTCGGTGGTGACGCCCTGGGTGATCTTGCTCAAGGCCCGCCCATCCAGCGACAAGCCGAACTCGGAATGGGAATGCATGTCGATGAAGCCGGGCGAAACCACCTTGCCGCTGGCGTCGATGACGCGCTTGGCCGCAACCGGGGCGCGGCCGACATAGACGATCTTGTCGCCGGTGATGGCGACATTGGCCTGGAACCAGGGACCGCCGGTGCCATCCACGACATGGCCGTTCTTGATGAGAAGATCCACCTGAGCGGCGGGCGGACTCTGTGCTTCGACATGCGCCGCCCCGGCCAAAAGGAAAAGCGCCGCTGCCGCACCGCCGAGATATGTCTTTCCCCGTGTCGTGATCATCTTATCCCCCGGCTTGTTGTTCGCCGCTGCTCAGTTTGTTGAGGAAAGATCGCCGTGGCAATCCTGCTGTTCTTTGTTGCACTGCCGCACCTTGGCCCAATGTCATTGAGCAACAATGCCCTAAGTGATACCAAATTGATGTCTTGAGACGGGGTTGGGCAGCATGGACCGTCGGCATCTGTTGAAGAACTCGCTGGCCTTGGGCGGACTTGTCAGCCTGGGGGCCCGAACCACGACCGCCCAGACCCCGCGCGTGCCGCTGATGGACCGTCCGTTCAACCTGGCTCCGATCCGGGCGCATGTCGACCGCATCTACGACATCAAATGCTGCATCCGGCCGTTTCGCACCAAGGGCCCCCGCCTGGACGTCGAGCAGATCGGCGACGCCATGGTGGTGCACAATTATGGCCATAGCGGTGCGGGCTGGTCGCTGTCCTGGGGTTCGGCCGACATGCAGGTGCAGAAGGCGATGTCGCGCAGCCCCAAAAAGATCGCGGTCATCGGCTGCGGCATCATCGGTCTGACCTCGGCGCTGATGGCGCAGCGGGCCGGCGCCGAAGTCACCATCTATACCAAGGAGCTGCTCCAACGCACCCGCTCGGTGCGCGCCAACGGCAGCTGGACACCGGCCTCGCACATGGCGCTGGCTTCGGACGCCCCCGCCAATCTCGGCGATATATGGGAGCGGATGACCCGCATCTCCTGGAAGAACCTTCGCCCCTATATCGGCATGGCCGGCAATCCGCTGGCTTTCGCCGATCACTATTATCTCTCCGACATGCCGTTTGACGCGCCGCGGCCACCTCCGCCGCCGGGCCCGGTGCCGATTCCCGAATATTACGAACTGGGCGACCGTATCGGTGACATCACGCCCAAGCTCCAGGTGCTGACGCCGGAGATCCATCCTTTCCCCGTCAAATACGCCAGACGCACCACCCGCCTGTTCTTCAACTTCAGTGAATATGGCCACCTGCTGGTGAGCGACTTCTTCGCCGCCGGCGGCAAGATCGTGATGCGCGATTTCCATTCGCCGGGCGAGCTGGCGCAGCTGCCCGAGAAGGTGATCATCAACTGCCCCGGCTATGCGGCGCATGACTGGTGGAAAGACAAGGCGATGGTGCCTCATCGCGGCCAGACTGAGTGGCTGATCCCGCAGCCGGAAGTCAATTATGGCCTGACCTATCGCAACATCGAGGCTCTTTCCAAGAGCGATGGCATCATGATGATTGACACCGGCATACCGGGCGCCCTGCCGAAAGGTTACGGCAACAGCAATGAAGTTCCGGATCGCGCGGAAGCGGAAGCGGCGGTGCGCGTGATGGAAGAACTTTATTCCCGTTTCCCCGCCAACCCAGTCTGAAGAGGAAGCAGTCATGCGATTCAGAACAATTCTCGCAAGGACGGTACTGGTCTTGGTGGCGGGGATCGCCAGCGCACAAGCGCGAATCTCGACGCGGATATCGATTTGGGACCGCGTCTATACCGATGCCCAGGCAATGCGCGGCCACACGCTTTACATGCAAAGCTGCGCGCGCTGCCACGGCGCAGACCTGTCAGGCACCTATGAAATACCGCCGCTGGTGGGCCGTTTCATGCCCTACTGGTCCGGCTCGACCTTGGATGCGCTGTTCGACTATGTCAGCACCGCGATGCCGCTGGATCATCCCGGCGCGCTGGGCGCGGGCGCCAATGCCGATATCGTGGCCTTCATCCTCAAGAGCAACGATATCCCGTCAGGCTCCAAAGAGCTGAGCCCCACCGGGCTCAAAGTCATCAACTTCGATTCCGCCAAGCCGGCCTCCAGGCCCACGCGGAAATAGCGGTTACGGCCGTGCCGGCTTGATCCGGTTGCTCCGACGTCGCGATTTTGTTTCAATCCGGGTAACAAGCGATCAAGGTGTCGCGGAACGCCGGTTCTGCGGCCGAAATAGGGGAAGCGCATGCGTCATATCTGGTGGCTTTTGGTGCCCGCGATGCTTTGTCTGGCAGCACCGGCACAAGCCCGTCCCCGCGACGATGCCCTGTCGGGCGCCATTCGTTGCGGGATTGTTGCCGATTCCCGGCAATGGCTGGATTGCTATTACGGCGCCGCCCAGCCGGTGCGCGCCGCGCTCGGCCTGCCGTCCGCCCTTGCGGCGCAGATCAAGCTGGCGGCATCGCCGCCGTCCGGCGGCCAGCCGCGCGACGAAGCCGTGCGCGATGACGTGGTGGCGGCGGCGGCAGGTTGCGCCCGCGTGACGGGCGATCGTGCGTGGCTGGATTGCTATTATGCTGCTGCGATGCCCATGCGCGCGCAGTTGGGATTATCGGCACCGCAAGCCGCGGCCAGACCCGCGCCACAGCTTGCTTCTGTGCCACCCCCCCCCGCCACGCCAGCAGGTCCGCCACCCATGCCGCGCAATAGCGGCCTGTTCAGTGGCCTATTCCACAGCGCCAAGCCGGTTGTCCGCGACATGCCGATGCAATCCTTCGTCCTGAACGACAAAGGCGCCTTCACCATCACATTGGAGGACGGTGAGGTATGGGAACAATTGGAAGAGGATGAGATTTATCATCCCGCCCGCTGGCACAGGTCGGCTTCCGAGATGCAGGTCACGATTTCACCGGCCTCGATGCATACCTTTTTCATGACGGTGTCGGATGAAAATTACATGTATAAAGTTCGCCGTATCCATTGATGACATATTCGAGCCGGTCTGCGCCGGCGCGGCTTGGCGGGCCGGGAACCGTTGGCCGCTCAATATCGCGGGCGGCGGCGCTTCCTGGCAGTGAAAACCGTGTTACGGTCTGTTGTTGGCTAGGGAGGGCCTGATGTACCGATACCTGTTTTTGATTGCCGTTTTTTGCTTTGGCAGCGTGGCGTCCGCACAAGCGGCAGACAATATTTTGATGCAACGCATGACATCGTATGAAATCCGCGATGCCATTGCGGCCGGAAAGACCACCGTCATCCTGCCCAGCGGCGGCACCGAGCAGAACGGCCCCGGCATGGCGACCGGCAAGCATAATTTCCGCGCCGCCGCCAATGCCCAGACCATCGCGCGCCGGTTGGGCAATGCGCTGGTGACCTCGGTGATCGCCTATACTCCCGAAGGCAAATACGATCCACCTACGGGACATCTGCGCTATCCCGGCACCATTGGCGTGCCGGAGGATGTCTATGCCGGGGTGGTGGAAGGTGTCGTTCGAAGCCTGAAACTGCATGGTTTCAAGAACATCGTCCTGATCGGTGATCACGGCTCCGACCAGGATGGCGAGAAGGAAGTTGCCGCCAAGCTGAATGCGGAATGGGCGGGCACCGGCGTGCGCGTGCATGCCATCGTCAGCTACTACCGGGGCGATCCGGAAGGCGATGCCGCCGAAATGATGAAGCGGGGAATCAAGAAAGAGGAAATCGGCAATCACGCCGATGTCCGCGACACCTCCCAGATGCTGGCCATCGATCCCGCCATGGTTCACACGGATCGGCTGGAGGCTGGCAACGGCAAGAATGGCGTGGAAGGCGATCCCCGCCACGCTAGCGCGGAAATCGGCCGCGTCCTGATCCAGCGCACAGTTGACCGCACCGTGGAAGATATCCGCAAATCCATTGCCGCCCGCTGAACCCTGCCTGTCGCGCCGCACGCTCCTCGGTACGCTTGGCGCGGCGGGCCTTGCCGGCGGCGCCTTGGCGCAAAGCGGCGGATGCCGCAATGGCTTCGGTCAACCCCGCTGCCCGTTACCGATGGCGCAAGCCACCGCGCCGATCCCGGAAGTGTTCGAATCCACCGGCTGGAAAACGGTAGCGCTGGAGAGCTTCACCATCGATGTGGTGGACTACAAAAAGGAGGCCGCCTTCTATGCCGCCTTGCTGGGCTGGACCTTGCGGGAGGACGACGGCAAGCGGGCCATCATGGATATCGGCGATGTGGGCAGCTGCATCTTCCGCGCCGCCGCGCCGGATTCGTTCGGTCCAGGCGCCAATGGCGCAGCGCCGCCGCGCGCGGTAATCCGCAATTTTTCCTGGGTGATCGACAAGTGGGACGCGCAAAGCGTGGCGGCCGAATTGAGAAAGCGCGGCATGACGCCGGTGGCGGAAAACCGGGGCGCGTTTGAAAGCTTTTGGGTCAAGGATCCCGACGGCTGGGACCTGCAGATCTGCAACAACAAGGGCCTTGCCGCCGCCCGCAAAAAACCGGCAACCGCCAGGCTCGCCGGGCCCGCGCCGTTCGCGCCAACGGGGTGGAAAACCGTCTGGTTCGATCATTTTTCGTACCGGGGCGGCAATTACAAGCGCAGCGCATCCTTCTACGCCAATCTGCTGGGCTGGGAGCGCGCCTTTGACGAAGGCACTCAGATCGAAATGATGGCGGGCAATGTCGGCGACGTCATATGCCGCGGCGACAATCCCTTCGCGCCTGCACAGGTCAAGGAACCAGGCGCCGCCACGATCGACCATGTCTCGTATGGCATCGCGCCCTGGGATGTGGAACGGGTGCGCGAGGCGCTGGAATCGCGCGGGCTGCATGCCCGGGCCGACACCGCGACCGCGCATATCGGACCGGACAACAAGCTCGTCGCCGATGACATTTATCAGGCCGCGTACCAGAGCTATCAGATTGATACCCCCAACGGCTTCAGCCTGCAGATCAGCTGGGTCTCGCGCGACAAGCGGCTGGTCGGGGCCAATGCGGACAAGCCCCAGGCCTTGCGCAAATATCCCGCGCCGGGCCGCTAGCTGGTCTTCCCTTTTCGGTCGGCGCGGTGGCGCTGCAATTGCAATGACATCGGATTGCGATAGGCTTCGCGCGCCCGGCCCACTTGTTCCGGCGGAAAGGATTTGCATGTCTTCCACCTCCACTCCTCAGGGTGCTGCGCGGCGCGCATTCCTCAAGCTTGTCGTCGCCACGCCGCTGTTCGCCACCATCGCCACGCGCAGTTTTGCGAACAGCGTCGCGTCCGGCGTCGGCAAGGTCATGGGCAATCCCTATGAGAAACTCGGCATCCGCCCCTTGATCAATGCGCGCGGCACCTACACCTATGTCGGCGGCTCGCTGGAGTTGCCCGAAGTCCGGCGCGCGGTGGAAGCGGCCTCACACCAGTTCGTGGACATGTTCGAGTTGCAGCATGCGGCGGGACGGCGGCTGGCGGAGATTTCCGGTGCCGAGTTCGGCATGGTGACGTCGGGGGCTGCGGCCGCGATGTCCACCGCCGTGGCGGCCTGCATCGCCGGGACCGATCCGAATAAGATCTGGCAACTTCCCGACACCACCGGCCTGAAGGACCAAGTCGTCATGCTCGGCGGGCGCAACGCTTTCGACAGTGCCCTGCGGCTGGCGGGCGGCAAGCTGGTGCTGGCCCCGACCCAGGAAGACCTCAAGGGCGCCATCAACGACAAGACCGCGCTGGTCTACACCACTTGGCGCGACGAGCGGGTGATAGAGGCGCTGAAGATCACGAAGGCGGCGGGCGTGCCGCTGCTGGTGGATGCCTCTTCCGCCGTGCCGCCCTTTGAGAATTTCACCAAATTCGCCAAGTGGGGTGTCGACCTCTACGCCATCAGCGGCGGCAAGGGGTTGGGCGGGCCGCAATGTTCCGGTCTGCTGCTGGGCCGCAAAGATCTGATCGAAGCGGGCATGGCCAACAGTGCGCCTTGGGAAGGGGCAGTGTGCCGCGCCATGAAGGTCGGCAAGGAAGAGATCATGGGCATCCTGGCGGCCGTCGAATATTGGGCCAAGGCCGACCTCAATGCGCTCAATAAGGAGTGGCAGGGCCGGGTCGAGCGCGTGGCGAAGCTGGCGGAAACCGTGCCGGGGGTGACGACCTCGATCGAAACCCCGGTCGGCAGCAACAGCTATCCGACCCTGACGGTACATTGGGACGAACCCGCTTTCGGCATGACCGTGGCGCAGTGCGTCGAGGAACTGGCCTCTGGCACCCCGCGCATCGAGGCCTTGTCCACGCTGGGCAATCGCAGCCTGCTGCCGCCGCTGCGCAAGTCCACCGCCAATGTCGTCAACAAGCTGCAGGTCGTGTCGATGACCCTGCAGCCCGGCGAGGACCTGATCGTCGGCCGCCGCATCCGCGAGGTTCTGAACAAGGCGCGCAAGGCAAGGGCGTGACGGGTGGCGAAGTGACAGGAAAATCAGCGGTTTGGTGGCAGCGCAGCGTTGTGCGCCGCACGCCAAAATAGGCAATGCGCGCAGGCGCTCCCCGGGATAGGCTAGGATTTTTCCACCAAGGGGGACGATACCATGACCAGCTCACGCAAATTCGCATTCTTGGGAATGGCTTTGACGCTTTGCGCTTTTGCGGCGCCCGCCGGCGCGCAATCGGTATCGCGCCTGCCGTCGGCCAATGCCAACTCGCCTATCGTGTCGGCGGTCACCGTGCCGCCGGGCTATACCACCTATTACATCAGCGGCACGCCGGCCGGGCCCAAGGATCCCAATGCCCCTGAAGGCAGCCCCGGCCGCTGGGGCGACACCACCCAGCAGACCGCTGACTCGCTCAACAAGCTCGAGGCGACCCTCAAGCAACTGGGACTGACTTTCGGCGATGTGGTGAAGGCGACCGTCTTTATCGTCGCCGATCCCACCAATGGCGGAAAGATCAATTTTCCCGCCATGAACGCGGAATGGTCCAAGCGCTTCGGCACCGCGGCCCAACCCAACAAGCCGGCGCGCTCCACCGTCGAAGTGAAGCTGGCAACTCCGGGCGCCCTGATCGAAATCGAAATGATCGCGGTCAGGAAATAACGCGACCGAGGGTGGGGCCGGCCTGAACGGTTTCGAAAAAGCGGCGATGATCTCATCGCCGAGACAAGGCAAGAGCATGACGCCTGTTTGCTGGCGTACGGCCGTTTTCGGCCTGGTGATGATGGGCACGTCGGCCCATGCCGCCGAGGCGGAGCGCAAGATCGATCCCACCTTCTTGCACCGCGATGCCGGCGCGGCGCGTGAGGCGGCAGCGGATATCACCACCGCCAGTTGCCACTACAAGCCCTTGTTCGGGGCCGGCGATGCCGATGCCATCGCCACCAGCGGCGTGGCACGTTTTGGCGAAGTGGTGATCGACCCCAAGGGAAGCTGCAAGTCTACCAGCACCGCGGACGAGGATCAGATCTATGTGGTCCTGCAGGGCAGCGGCAAAGCCGATTATGGCGCCGAGCAGGTGGCCCTTGCCAGGGAGGATTTCCTCTACGTCCCGGCGACGGTTCCTCATGCCTTGCGCAATGACGGCGCCGCACCTTTGACGGTCGCAATCATGGGCTATCGCACCAAGACTTTCACGCCAACGCCGCTGCCGCCGCATCCCGCCAAGGACAATATCGCGAACGTGCCGCTGGAGCTGGTGGGCAGCCATCCGACATCGACCCATTACCGCCTGCTGATCGGCGACAGCAGCCAAACGCGCGATCGCATCGATATGGGCGGCGTGGTGACCAGCCTGTTCCTGATGGAGATCGATCCCGGCGGCACCAATTTTCCGCACCATCATCCCCGCGAGGAAGAAATCTACCTGGTGCTGGACGGTCATGGGCAGCAGGTCGCCGGCAGCGGATCGGACGGGGTCGCGGGCCGCTTTCCGGCCCGCGCGGGCGATGCCTATTATTACCGCGCCAACGCCACGGTCGGTTATTATAGTGCCGCGAATGTGAAATCGCGGATCCTGTGTATCCGCTCCTGGCAACCGGGACTGCAACCGGGGTCCACGCAGAAATAGACGTCCTGTTCGAAGGACCGATCATGTCATTGGCAAATCGCTTTGGGATTCTGGGACTGGCCGCGGCGCTGATCGGCGGCATGGCCGAGCCTTCCGCCGCCGTGCCCTGGACGCGCGGCTATGTGGTGGGAACCTACGAATTCGCCTTCCATTATGGCGGCCGGGCCGGCTTCACCCGCGCGGGGGAAGTCGAGCCGGGTTCGGATTGCACCCACGGCAGCACCGTGCATTTCGCAAATCCGGACAGGATCAAGCAGGCGCTGAGCCGCCAGCGCTGGCGCGACCCGCATGACATCGACAACATCGCCGCGCCGCCCGGCCTGGAAAAAGTTCCTGGTCCGGCCACCACCCGGTTCAGCATCTGGGGCAGGGCGGTTTCCTATCGCGCCTGGAAGAAGGGCATCGAGACCTATGTGAATCCCTTCGCGGCGGAGGATACCGGCCAGCCGGAAGTGACGGGGCGGATTTCGGACGGCCTCGATCTCGACAACAATCCCAACACCGGCTTCACCAGCCCCGATGGCCGCAAGGGCGTGGACAACAATCTTTATCGCGCCTGGGGTTGTGACGCGCCCTGGCGGGGCAATGGCAACGCCACGCTCGACCTGCGCGCCAACGACAAGATGCAGGACGGGTTGTTCACCGTTGCGATCCGCATCTCGGGCACCAACGATCCGATGAATGACGATGATGCGATCGTCGAGATCGGCTATTCGCCCGACAAGATCATCAAGGATGCGCGGGGCAATATCGCAGCCGATTATTCCTACCGGCTGCCGCGAACCACCCAATATACAAAACTGAAGGCCAGGATCAGCAATGGCGTGGTGGACACCGAGCAGGTGGCCGAGCTGCACATGCCGCACATCGCCTGGATCTACGATCATACCGGCGATGCCGCCTTCCACCAGGGCAAGCTGCGCCTGACCATGAAACCTGACGGTACGATGCTGGGCATCGTGGCGGGCTATCGCGACTGGCGCGATGTCTACAACCAGAACACCTTTGCCCAGTCCGGCGGCGAGCAGGGTGTGCGCGAGCATGAGGATGCGATTGCCTTGTATTACGCGCTTAAGCGCAACGCCGACGGCATGAAGGATGCGGTGAGCGGCCGGTACCTGGGTATCTCGACTGCTTACCGGATTACGGCGGCGCCGGCCTTTGTGGTGGACCCCGATCCGGCCCGCCCGGTCGGCATCAACGTGCTGACGGCCGAAGAGGCGCGCAAG
Source organism: Alphaproteobacteria bacterium (assembly GCA_025361185.1). Classification (GTDB taxonomy): domain Bacteria; phylum Pseudomonadota; class Alphaproteobacteria; order Micropepsales; family Micropepsaceae; genus Rhizomicrobium. The sequence continues at coordinate 15,833 of JANYAR010000065.1, forward strand.
AAATCCTATGAGGCCGTCGCCGCCGCCATGATCCGGGCGACGACGACGCGCGTTCCGCAGCCCGTGCCGCCCGGCACTCAGGAGGCCGCGTCGCCCAGGCTGGAACACATTATTGTGGGCCTCCCCAGCAAGGACTATTTCCTGAAGATGCTGGATCGCCCGCACTATGCCTATGAGCAGGACAAAGAAGGCAACGAGCTGAAGGACATGCCGGCAGACCCGGGGCCACAGCCATCAAAACCGCAGCGCCAGGTCAGCAACGGCGTGCCGTCGCGCTAGTCGCGCCATCCCGCTGAAAGTGTTGGTCCTTCTGCGCCTGCAGAGATACATTTTTCGCGATGCAGCATGGCGGTTGCAATTCGGCTTCTGCTACGAAGTTCTTCGTTGACTCTACGAATGTCTTCGTAATACGATTTGGGCCATGAAACGCCAGCCCCAGAAACCCACAGCGTCCGAACTCGAAATTCTCCATGTGCTTTGGAGCAAGGGGCCGTCGACGGTTCGCGAAGTGCTGGAGTTCCTGAACGAGAAAAAAGACATGGGCTATACCGGGGTCCTGAAGCTTCTGCAGATCATGACGGCCAAGGGCACGGTGCGCCGCGATGAGACCCAGCGCGCGCACGTTTACGAGGCGTGCCGCCCAGCCGAGCAAACCAAGCGCCAACTGGCCACGGACATGCTGCAACGTGTTTTCGAAGGCTCCGCCAGCCAGCTGATGATGCATGCTCTGGCAGGGCACCGCGCCTCGGCTGCAGAAATTGACGAACTTCACCGCATTCTGGATGCTTACAGGGGAGATCAGGATGGCAAGCGTAAGTAGCTGGCTTTCTCCAGGTGTCATGCACGCTCTGGGCTGGGCTCTTATCCATTCGCTATGGCAATGCCTGGGCATGGCGGCGCTGGCTGCGGCCCTGATGGTTTTATCCCGCCGTCCTTCAATCCGATACTTTGTCGCCGTGGGCGCGCTGGCCCTGATGCTGGCGGCGCCGGTCGCGACCTTCTTCGTCTTGATGAAATCCGCCGCGTCAACCCATGCTTTTCCCTCGGCAAGCTTTGGCTCTTTCATCTCCGCTGGTTCCGAAACCGTGTACGCGCCTCCAGCCGCATCCGTGAATGCGTCCCCGGCTGCCGCCATGCCGACGACCATGGGCAACGGCGTGGTTGGCGCCTTGGAAAATCTCCCACGCGCTTCACCAAAGTTCTTGCCCTGGCTGGTCGGAGCTTGGCTTTGCGGTGTGGCGCTCTTCAGTCTGCGCTTCACCGGCGGTTTCCTGTTGCTGGAGCACAGGCGCCGCAGACACTCCACCGCCCTAAATCCTCGCATCCTTGCCATGTGCGGGGAACTGCAGCGCCAGCTCGGCCTGAACAGTGCCCTCCGTTACCTGGAATGCAACTGGCTGCAGGCCCCGGCGGTGATCGGCTGGTTTCGTCCGATCATCCTGCTGCCGGTTTCGGCCCTTACCGGCCTGTCCGAAGAACAGTTGCGCGCCGTGATTGCGCACGAACTGGCCCATATCCAGCGCCTGGATGCGTTTGTGAATCTTTTCCAGATACTGGTCGAGGCCGTGCTCTTCTATCATCCCGCCATGTGGTGGCTGAACAGGCGTATCCGGGCCGAACGCGAACTGTGCTGCGACGAGATCGCGGTTTCGCTGGCGGGCAACCGCGTCGAATATGCCCGCGCCCTCACACTTATGGCGGAGTGGAAAGACGCACCCATCCTGGCGATGGCGGCCAATCGCGGCCCGCTGTCGTGGCGCATTCTCCACATTCTGGGACGGAAGTCCTTGGGCGCCGGGCCGCGCGTGCTGGGGCTCTCGGGCAGCGCGCTGTTCCTGACCGCGGCCCTGGCCACCGCCAATGTCCTGTTCGGGATCGCCGATCCCATCCCCATGGCCCACGCCAAGGAGAGTCATAACGCTAGTCTGGGGGACGCCCTGTCATCGGGCCAGGTTGCGATCGATCACGCGGTGCGGCAGGCGCTTCAAGCAACGGCGACAAAAAATACGGATCCGGGCCGAACCAGCCGCGACGATACAAGCGGTCAGGAAACGACAATTACCGTGGCTGAGCAGATCGAAGCCGCGAAAAACCGCCAGCTCGACAAGTCGGTGCCGTCATCGCCTGAGGCCCCCCCGGTATCCAAGGATGCTTCGGCTACGGTAATGGCAGCGCCGGGCGAGACACCGTCCGAAACCGTCACCGTCACGGCGGCCAGGTCGCGCGAGGTGTTCCACAAGTTCGCCAAGGCCTTTATCAACCCGACAAAGCTCACGGAAAAAATCGCGCGCTGGGAGCGCCGCATATGTCCGCTCGCCGTGGGCGAGAACTCCCACTTCAACGCATTCATCACCCAACGGGTCAAGTATATCGCGCTGGCGGCCGGCGCACCCGTCAATACCGAGGCGTCCTGCACGCCCAATATCGAGATCGTCTTCACCACCACGCCGCAGGCGCTGATGGATAATGTCCGCCAGCACCAGGCCGAGTTTCTGGGCTATGTCGACGGCAACGCCCAGCGCGAGAAACTGGCAACGGTCACCCGGCCCATCCAGGCCTGGTATTCGATCGAGAGCACGGACCTGAAAGGCAGGCGCCGGGTGGACAGCAGCGGTCGCCTGGACACCGGCGTCGCCACGTCGACCGGCATCACCATGTCGAACTCCACCGGTAACAACATGCCAGACCCCAACGGCAGCGAATTTCAAAATCAAGGGCTGCAGGGGATACCGGCCTACGCTGTGACCGGCGACCGCATCGATGACGGACTCCACGCCGGCTTCAACCACATCCTGATCGTCATCGATTCCACCAAGCTGGCGGGACAGAAGATCGTGCCCCTGGCCGATTATATTTCGATGCTGGCGCTGACCCAGTTCAACTCGCTGGATGCCTGCCAGCAGCTGCCCAGCATCGTGAACAAATTGGCCGCGGACTGCGACCATGCGCAGGACGGCTTGACCCAGTTCGACCTCGCCTATCTCCAGGGTCTCTACAACATGCGCGTCGGCAGAAGGCTGGTTTTCCAAGAGAATGACATTGCCTCCACGATGGCGGATAAACTGCCTCACCAGCTAATTGCCGCGGCGCTGAAATAGATTTGTTTGGAAACAATTCCTACCAAACCGAGACAATACCGGCATCTGCAGGAGGTGCCGGATTGCGGGCGGAGCATTGGGCATGTCGGGCAAAACAGTCCGGGTATTCACCGTCGATAATTTCCCAGCCGAATCACCAAAGCCGGAAGCGGTGGCCAATAAGGTCACCGGCAATTTCATTCCGAAATCACCTGGTGCCCAAAGTGTGGCTCGTTTTCGAGATAGCAGTATCCCCTTCACCCCGGGTAAGGGGGTATTCCGTCACGCGGCATCGTCCGCTTTTGGCGCAAAGCGTACATGACCGGCTTTGATCCCAGCCCGGCCAGGCAGAAATAAGCCTTTCTCCCGAGCCGTTGCCTCGGCAAGATGGCC
>JANYAR010000110.1 GCA_025361185.1 Alphaproteobacteria bacterium
CATTGGAACCGCGCCGTCGGCTTATTGACGACCCCGGGCTTCGGGTTCGAGGCGGACTCTCGACTACCTATTTGACTCATATACAAAAAATCCGCTGCTTCCGTTTGACCTAATGTGTTGCGTCGATCGGTTGAGCCGGCAGTCAAAAGCAGCCATTCGGGCCTTCGATCGTTGCCCCTTCTAAAGGGCAGCACAGAAGTCGGCTGTAACCATGGCCAAACCCCAGACAATTCCAGTGATGCGATCCTAGCGCGGATGCTTAAATATGCCACCCAAGCCCTCCACGCCCGCGGGAAGAAGAAACTGAGTCCCGTTAAGGCTAAAGCGAAAAGCCTGCTTAAGTCGCCGTATGCGTAGGACGCCCATTTGTGCTAATCTGACGCGTCTTTCGGGGGGTTGTGGCTATGTCCTGACAGTCGCCCTATCCGCGCTGGTGCTATCCGCGCCAGCCTTAGCTGAGGCCGCGCCGGAACCAGGTGACCTGGGCCAATTCCCATTGACGGCCTATTCGTTTGATCTCACGGTCAACAAGGTTCGCTTCCGCATGGAACGTTATGACGATAAGACGCACCAAGCACTAGACGAAGCCTGCATTCCAAACCCGCTGAGTTAAAAAGGTCCAGATGAGTCCGCATCCTTTTAAACCTGTGCACGCGTTAGCCAATGACAGCACGATAGTCGCAACCACGCAGGATGCTTTCACGGACAAAGAGTTGGACGACATCACCAAACTAGGCGATGCCCTGGTTCAGATAGATGATAATGCCAGACTTGGCAGACCGGACCATCACCGCCTTTGCAAACTTGCATGGATCAAAAAGGATGCGGACAGCGAGTGGCTATATGATCGCATGGCGCAAGTCGCCGCAGAGATAAACGCCCACTTCTTTCAGTTCGACGTTTATGGGTTCGTGGAGCCTTTCCAGTATGTGGTATATGAGGAAGGCGGCCACTTCGCTTGGCATATTGACAAGCATCCAAGCACCAAGTCCCCTAGAAAGCTTTCCCTGACCTTGCAGTTAAGCGACGAAACTGATTACGAGGGCGGAGTATTGGAGTTCCGGACAGACATGACACCCAGAAGGGCTTCTGGGAGACGCGGCTCTGTAAATGTATTTCCATCCTGGCTTTCGCATCGCGTGACGCCCGTCACAAAAGGCATTCGCAAGTCCTTGGTGGTATGGATCGCGGGTCCAAACTTTAAATAGGTGTAGTATGAATGTTCCGGACCACCATCAGTTCGAAGTCAACGGCGTTAAGTATGACGACTAACGGAACCTAATTTTACGTCTACCCCTCGCCCAGGTGTAAGGGGTAAACTCCGCCACACGGCAATGTCTGCTTTTGGCGCAAAGCGGACATTCCGGCTGGAGGCACAATCCGCGTGTTGGGACGGCCGCGTCGCGACCCCCACGCACGTCGCTATTCCCCAGCGCCATACCACGCTAGTCTGAGTCAGATAGTATTGCACTGCAGTACCGAGGTGTGACGTATCAATAGCTGAATGGCCAACAGAACCGTCAGCGTAGAATCACATAATGGATTTATGCAGGGGGGGTGTAAGAAGCGCATGTTCTATCGCTGGAAGCATTGGTACCAAAAGGAACAGTTTCGAAGATTGACTGCGGGGATCTGGGACACGCCGCCAATGCAGGTGGTGGATGCGCCCTGGAACATCGTCAGTCTGTTCTACAAGTGCGATCCCTACACCATCCAGATGTACCTGATAGCGATCAAGTCCTTCTATGCGCGGATTAAGCGAGGCAGGATCACCCTGATCGTCGAACGCGACTTTTCGTCTGATGTCCGCCGCAAGTTGCAACATCACTTGCCTGGCATCGGTTTTGCCATCTTCGAGGACATCGATCTGGGCGCGTGCCAGTCTGGCGGCTGCTGGGAAAGACTGATGTTCATGCTGGAACGGTCGCGCGAGGAATATGCCATCCAGCTTGATTCAGATACTGTGACCTTTGGGCCGGACATCGGCGAGGTGATCCATTGCGCCGAGAATAATATTCCCTTCACCTTGAGCAGTTGGGGCAATCCGATCGTACCTATGCTGGAGGCGGTAAAGAGTGCGCGGGAAATCGAAAGCAATTACGTCGGCATCGCCGCCGAGCGACTGTTGGACCGCTATCCGGGCGCCGAACATCTAAAATATGTGCAGGCCTCGGGGGCTTTCACCGGTTTTGCACGAGGCGGTATCGGGCGAGGCGACATTGAAAATTTTCACCGCGAAGGCGAGAAAATGTTGGGTGCGCGGTGGCGGGAGTGGGGAACCGAGCAATGTGCGTCCAACTTCGCCATTGCCAATTCCCCGGGCGCCTTGGTTATGCCTTTTCCAAAATACTCCAATTTCGGTCCGAGAACCGTGCACGGCACCGGGTCATTTCTGCATTTTCTCGGTACCCATCGCTATAAGTTTGGCTATTACGCAATGATTGCCAGGGATGTTATCGGGGAATTGAGCGGTGGAAGATAAGTGGCGCAGCGCAATAACGATGGTGTGCCCAGTTCTTGCGCCTGCGCCAAAAACATGGGCGCGCACTACCGGGGTCAGGCGGAATATTCCGGTCGCGCCGCTGACAAAAACATCTGATGATTGGACTTTCCGGTGCGCGATAACCCACCGCTCGGTGACCCTCCGCGAATGTCCACTTTTTGGCGCAAAGCGGACATTGGGTTAATCGGGGTCGAATCTCCGCTTTTGACCCGAAGCGGACATTGCCGTTCAGCTTGTGTCAGGTGAAATCCGGGCGAATCGGGTCGGCGTCGCTGCCTAGATATGTCGTCCATCGCCCTTTGGCGAAGGATGGATTATTTCAGGCCCTGAACGCAAACACGGCGACGGTCCACATCGTCCCGGCCTTGTTGCTGACGGTCGTTACATCGGTTGGCCGCCACCCGTGACGCGCCAACAACCGCCACAGACGTTCCGTATTCAAACTGCGATACAAGGAAATGATAAAAATCCCGTCTGGTGCTAGCGCTTCCGCACGCAGACGCGAAAGCAACTCTACCGGCTTGCCGGCATAATAAAGCGATTCATTTAAGATAATGACATCGAATGGCGAGCCGTTTAATTCAATCGGCGCTTCCAGATCGCCAACCTGAAATGTCGTCCCCGGACAGGGTTCGCTAGTCTGCAGTGCAAGAAACGCCCGATCTATTGCGGCTGATGAAATATCAATCCCAATATAGCGGCTGTAATTGTAGGGGGCGAGCGTGCGTTGCGTGACTCCCGCCCCGCACCCTAAATCAAGCACACTGCCGTGTGGCCGAAGCCGGGCATAGTAGCCTGCAATTATACTATTATGGGCGAATTCACTTAATCCCTCCAGAAAATTCCATACCCCCAACCGATGGTCGGATTCACGCGCTTGAGACTTGCGATAGGGGAGCAATGGTATCGCGATGCCTTCCGGGATGAAGCCACGCACTAAAGCACGGCGATAAAGCAGCGGACGATTGGCTGCTGCGTCTTTTCCAAGAAGACGAAGCAAAAACGTGGTCCAGAGATTCAACATTGTCCCCACTGATCGATGGGTCCTGCAACGGACCACCCGAAACCCCGAGCAAACGTAGCCAGCATCTAGCGAAGGCCAAATTGTGGTTTTACTTCGGTTACAGCATTTGTGCCACTTTGCTGGTGAAAAACTGGTTGGGGCCGACGTTGGCAACGCCCACCGGGGCGGTCAATGTCGGGCGTTATTCAAGCGGGCACGCCTTGGGGGGATCACCGCGTCCTTTTTGGGCGAGCCAGCCACCATTGCTTCCGTCGTGATGATTTTGGTCAGAATGAAAACACGGTTAATTGATCGGTATAGGCCATTATCGGCCTTTGACTTGCCATTTCCTTCCTCGTGAATTGCCATTTCGCAAACGCAGCACTCAAGCTTGATTTTTTGTATGTATACGGTGTCATCGTTTCTCGGCTAAATGAGATCAAGCCGTAATCAGGGGGGCGGATGACTGGCAATGACTTGACGCGCCGCGATCAATCGCGACGTTGGCTGCTAATCGCAACATACATAGACAAAACTTTTGATCCGCACTGCGGTAGCCGATTGTTTGCAGGCCTGCGGCGTGGGACATGACCGGCGCTAATCCGCACGTATTCAAGTCCCTCCGAATCATCAGTGGCGGCAAGGAAGGGTTATATGTAGTCGGAGCAATGTTCACGGACGCTTATTCAGCTAAAGCGGAGCGCTTGGTCGCTTCCTGCGAAAGATTCGGATTGCAATATGCAGTCCACGAGGTCCCTTCAGTTCATAAGTCAATTAGTGATCGCGGCACGGAGGATCTCACCTACACGAAGCCCAATTTCATTCGTCATTTGCTCGCGATCCACAAAAAGCCCGTCCTCTATTTGGACGTGGACTGCGAGGTCATGTCCCAGCCCGAGCTCATTGATAAACTCGTGAGCACCAGACACGATTTCGCCATTTATAACTGGTTCGCAGACGACGAATGCACCGATTGCTTTATCTCAGTTGAACTTAGTCCCGGTCCTAACGAGCCACCAATTAAAAATCGCTTCTATCGTTATTTAGGGAGTGAGGCTTTTTTCACCAAAAAACAGCTGAAGTGCAACGGTCTCGTTCAATTCTACGGATATTCAGTTGCCGCGCGAGCCTTGCTATCAAATTGGCACCGAACCATAGCAACATTTCCCCGCTGCACCGACGACAGCGCCCTAAGCTTTACCTTCAACAATCTAACAAGACATTCGTGGCTTGCGTGGCTGTTAAAAGTGCAATGGCTACCCAAGCCTTACGCTCGCATTTCATGGTGGATACACACCAAACCGGTAATCAACCATGCAGATCTTCCTTCAAAATCATCCAAATTCAATACGATGACGGATTCCCGGGCGCGCAAGCAATTCTATCATTCCCTAATGGAACGGAGGAAGCCAGCAACGCATTTCCCCGAGGACTGTATCATTGATACGAAGCAACACATGGTGTGTAATCTGGTTGATGGGGAGCTTGTTCCAATTGAGCCTACAGATCAGCATTTCTGGCTTTGATTGATGCGCTCGTTGGTGGTCTTCGTCCGCACGCTTGGTACCAACCTTGTTAAGCGAATTGCCATCGACTTGAGGTTCGGATTCTCGAAGCTAAAGAGCCGCAACTGGCATAAGATCCGTCATCTCATTCCGACCTTCCGCGGTACGCTCGTCAGACTGGACAAGACGCCGGCTCGGACCCTGGGCGAGCGGCTCGGGTACGGCCGGGACGCCCGATTACTTATCGTGCACGCCGATGACCTGGGCCTGGCGCATAGCGTAAATACCGCCTTCATCGCCGGCCTGGCAACAAGGCTCATCAACTCGGGCAGCGCAATGGTGCCCTGTCCGGCATTTACAGAGATTGCGGCGTTCGCGCAGTCCCATCCCGAAGCCGATATTGGCATACACCTTACGCTCACGAGCGGTACAGAGAATGATAAGTGGGCACCGGCCGCCTCGCAAGCGCAAGTTTCCTCACTTGTTGATCGACAGGGGTGCCTCCTTCAGAGATGGACGGCTGAGACTCGCATCAGCCTAGTAGAAGTTGAGATCGAACTGCGCGCGCAGATAGAGAAGGCGTACGCGGCGGGGCTTCATCCAACGCACCTCGATTCCCACCAGTATCTATTACTGGGCGGCCAAGATGTATTCGAGGTTTACCTACGTTTGGGGCGCGAGTACAAACTGCCGGTGCTGGTCGCGCGCGAGTGGTTCTCTCGGTTGCCCTACCTTCAGTTCTCGTTGACCCCGCGCGACGTGGTGCTCGACCGGACCGTCATCATGCAGGGCAACGTGAGACCGGAGCAATGGCCCTTATTCTATCGGCGGGCCATAGAGCAATTGCAGCCCGGTGTAACTGAGATTCTTATTCACCCGGGATACGACAATCACGAACTGCGATGTCTAATTGGAGAAGGTTCCGATTGGGGTGCAGCTTGGCGGCAGCGGGACTTTGACTTCTTCACGAGTGATGAGTTTCAAGGCCTTCTCAATAAACACAGCGTAAAGCTCACAAACTGGAGAGAGATTGCGAACAGAATGCTATAATTAACAGTGATCTCGGAAGAGTCTTCCACCGAATTTCCAGCGCCACGACTTTTCAGCCGCAGGCTCATTTACCAGAGAAACGAAAGAATAATAGCCAGGGTCCGGTCCTTCGACATGATCATGCGCCGGATCTATTCGCGGCCCAAACAGTCCATCTTTAGCAGTGTACGCAGTTGAGCCTAATGTCCGCTTTTGGCGCAAAGCGGACATTCGGATCAGTGCGCCCAACCATCCATGAAGGAATTCATTTCCTGCTCAACCTGGGCCTCGTTGGAGCGCCAGATGTAATGACTGGCATTGGCGATCCGAAGCACCCCCGCGTTGGGCGCTGTGTTCTCGAGCTGATCGGCGCGGGCGGCTACGTTTGCCAGGACCCGCCTCATATCGGGGTTGCAGGGCGAAGCGGATTAGGGGCGAAATGCGCCGGGTTCGCACTTCCGGGTTGTTTCAGGCGGCGCTAGACTTCCCCTCAGAGGACTGGATCGACCGGCCAAATGGGGGATGTTGGTTCAAATCAATTCCGGAGCTGTGAAATTCGACGGCCGGCGAATTTTTGGTTAGAGTCTTTTTTTGCATTTTGAGGTCGGACAGAAACATTTTCCTGAGGAGAGACGTGCGTGAGCGGCAAGAACAAATTTATCGGCGCTTCCGTAACGATCAATGCCGGCTTCAAACGCGCGACACTTTTGGCCTTCTGCATTTGCGGAATGCTCACTTTCATAAGCCTAGTGGTTCCACCGGCACTAAATTTTGACCCCGGCATTGGCCTACTGGAGTGGCGTACACTGTCGGAAGGCGGTCCCGCAAACACTTTGACTGCACCTGACCGGACAGACATTTCAAAAGATCGCTTGGAATTTGTAACTTGGTGGAGCCCCGGGCAATATTTAATTCCCGGCGCGTTCACTCGCTTAGGCTTGCCACTCGGGCCCGCATTATCTCTGGTGGCAGGGTTCTCCCTTCTAACCTGTCTGCTGGGCTGGCTGCGAGTTCTTCGACACTTTGGTTTCAGCCCCCAAGCCGGAATCCTGACCGTAGTCTTTCTGTCCGCCTTTCAGTATTCGACGCTCAATTTTCGTATTTACATCGGCGGTGAAATTCTCCTGCAGGCCGTCACGCCGTGGCTCATTTTGGCGGGTTGCTATGTTCCAAATGCAAGTGCACTTCGTTCTGCCGCCGTTGCCGCACTGGCAATTTTCATCGGGTTCTTTGTCAAGCTGACAGGACTAATGGTTGCTAGCGCGGCTCTAACAACGGGATGCTTCCTGGCCCTGATACACAATAAACGCATAACGTCCGGCATGGTCGCCTCTGCATTTGGTACACTCTCAGCCTTCGGAATATTGTATGCGGCGTGGTTCTCTCGCGGTGCCACTCCAGGCAGCGGTGCCGGCTGGGTATTTCAGATTGATAAGGTTGTGTTCGCGGCCATTGGCCCGTGGGGAGCAGGTCTTTCATGGATGGATACATGGTCGGATATTTGGTACCGGCACCCATCAACAATTGCATGGTTTGTATTGCCACCCGCTATTTTTTTTGCATCGGTCTTCGCGTTGGGATCGCGAGGCAGAATTGGCGGGCGCATAGAGCTCAGCGAATTCACAAAGTACACTCTTTGCTTCTATGCCATCTATGCTGTTGCGATGGAGGGGCTGTACCTGCATGGGGGTTACGTTAGCATGCAAGGCGGAATGATCAGCATTGATGAGCGGCATCTGCGTTCGGCTGGAACGCTGATCTTCGTGTGCGCGCTCGGTATTGCCGACAGACTGCCAAGAAAAAATGCGATACGCTATGTGATCTTAATATCTTGCGGAGCTATGTCGCTGGTTGGAATTTGGGGCTTCGCCGAGCGAGCCTGGAAAACAAACCTAGCACAGGTGGATTCCTATAGCCGGACACACCAACTCAAAGTTGATGTTGGCGCTTTGGCCTATGCCAGAGCCGAATTCGCACGGGAGGGGCGCAGCGCCCTCTTCGTGATACCATTTCCGGACGCCGCCAGTGCATTCCCTCCTGGCGCGAGATTGCTGCTAGCGTATCTGGATGTAGAGTCCCAAGCCTATCTCGCAGCCCGGAAATATGCCGGTAGGGTACACGGACACATATATATCATTCTACCGACACGACTGGCGCGCAGTGAAAAAGGAGTATTGCTCTTGCACGAGTTCACCGATTACCCATCCTCCAACTGGGAAACTCGCGAATTCGGCCATACGACTGTGCTCACTCAAGAAGCACCGGCGTCGTGAACTGGGATTTTCGCGCAACTGGGCGGATGTCTTTTTGAACTTGCTCCCGCGAGCGCCTAAGCCGGGTCTTCGATAGAAGATAGGAAATGAGCGTCACTCGCGCGACAGTTCGTGCGACGCCCTATTGAAGGCGGCGACGACGGTAAGGTAGACGACCCGCCATGCCGGGCGGCCATCGGCGTCCATTTGCTGGAAATCAAAGCCCCCGACGTTGCCAGTGTGGTCTTCCACCCTCCCCGCTTTAGGACTCGTTGAAGCATCTGCTGATTTTGGCCGACATTGAGCAACGTTGGACTCGGCCAATTTGAATGTCCGCTTCTGGCGCAAAGCGGACATTTGCCCGTCACGATCCCGCTCAGCTCACGACGAGCTGCAATGGTCTGGCCGTGAACTGACAACCCATCAGCTGCCGACCACTTCTATCCGCCGGTGGGATCGGGTGCTGGTGAGGAGATTAGCGGGAGCCTTCACGAAGTCGCGCCCAGCGCGCGCTGTGCGGTTGGTCGAAGGTCCAATTGCCTTAACCGATTATAGCCAGAAGTTCTGGTCTGTTGGCCTAACTGGAACAAGTTCACCGTCAACTTGCATGCAAATCATATTTTCTTCCGTGTCGATCACGCTGTTTTCGGAATAAGCCATCTTCGGTCCAAAACCACGTGTTGCGCCGGACCGGTAGACTTCCTTGCGTCCCTTGGGATCAACTATGGGAACGGAACGAGCCGCAAATTCTCCTGGGATTTCCGGGTGATTTATGACGGGCTTAGTGAATATCCAAAAGGGAATTCGCGCATAAGAGCTAGGAAGCCAATACACTTTCAGTAGCCGCGATAACCACGAACGCCTCGTCAGATTATTGAAGACAAAATCAAGGCACTTCTCTTCCGTAGCGTGAGGAAATCTCACTATGGCTTGATGCCACCTCGCTAGAAGAGCACGCGCAGCAAAGGAATTCCTATAAAATAGAGTGCAACCATAGCAACTCAGTTGGCTCTTCGTGTGCCAAAGTATGTACCCTGCGAGACGGTAGAAGCGATTTTTGATCGGCGGCTCACCAGGGCGGAGACTGAGTTCAACTGGAACAAAATAAGGCGGGCATTCGTCGTCTGCGTACTTGTTGTAGATTCCGAAGTCGCAAGCAGTCGTGACAAGTTGATTAATCAACTCGGGCTCGGACATGAACTCCAAGTCCGCGTCCACATATAGGACAGGTTTTTTGTGCACGGCAAGGAGATGACGAATAAAATTGGGCTTCGTATATGCGAGATTGTCAGTGCCCCGAAGGCCCCCGAGTGATCGATGGACCGAAGGCACCTCATGCATGACATATGGCAGCGAAAATTTTTCGCAGGACGCAGCCAACCGCTCCGCTTTTGCGGAGTATGCGGACGTGAACATCGCCCCGATTACATATCCCTCGTCTTTACCGCCGCAAATTGTGCGCAGGGATTTGAAAGGAAGTGGGAAAGTATTCATCATCTCCCCCGTGGCGCGCTGGCTTTTCCTCGGCCCGTTGATAAACAATCAATCGAAATCAAACTAGCCCAATTTGCCCGCTCTATAAATTCGGGATATTTCAGTTGCCGAGTGGCAAAACTCGCCGGGACCAATATGGGCCCGCGCAAGGGGCTCTCCAAGACATTCTATTTCAAAGGGTTAATCGGGGCGCGGACAAAGGGTGCCAACTCGCCCATAATATCACCGATTGCCTAATTTACGACAAGGAACACGGCATGGCAGCACTGCTTAACAACTCTTCCGCTGGGGTTGGCTCATCCCGCAGTTCCAGACGTAATCTTGGAAAAATTGGCCGAACGGACAGGGCAGCACCGCCCGCCACGATGGACAAAGGGATTGCCGCCGCGCTGAAGAAGATTAGCCCAGGCGAATAGCGCACGGGGCAAAGTTGCGGTTATTGGAGCTCGGTCCGAATGTCCGCTTTGGGTCAAAGGCGGACGTTCGGGTTACTCGGCCTGCTCCAGAGAAGCGGTACGCTTTTGGCAAGGTCTGTGACCGTTCCTGCCTTGGCTGTCCCTTCGATCAGTGCCCTAACGGTAGCAGGGGACACAAAGGCCAACGGAGCCAAAAGACGTATTTGGCGCTCACTCTTGGCCTCGCGCTGAGCGATTGCCGCAATGGACGCACCGTTTGAGATTTCGTCCACCCTACTCGCCCGGATGTCGGCAAGGAGGCGTTGCAGGTCGGGCCGGGCCAGGGAGCCTCCGGAGATCCCACCATCGTCATAGCGGTCCGGTACAAGCCGCCAGCCCTCGTGCATCTGGCTCTTTATATAGGCCTCACAAGACTCCCGCTGGGCATCCAGAGAATTGAACTCCAGGTCCAGATTGTGTTCCGTGGATTTGCGGGTATAGACGGCACACCTGATGACTTTCTGCGGAGCCATCAGGACGCTTTCCTCTTGGAGCCCGCTCTATCCCCGGTGCGCAGGCCAAAGAACCTGGGTCCGCTCCATCTCGAACCGGTGATTTCCCGGGCGATGGCTGACAGGCTGTCAAAGGTCCTGCCCTGCCAAACAAACCCCTCCACGCCGATTGTGACGATGTGGCGGACGCCTTGGTACTCCCGAATTACGGAGGTCCCCGGCTTCAACCTTCTGAATAGCACCACCTTGTCGGCGGCCTGCCGGCCACAAGCGTCCAGCAGTCTCAATGTGGCGGTGTCATGGCCACCGAGCGCGTCTTCCTGGATTTTCCACACAAGCATTCGAACCAGCAACCGCGTCGTCAATGCGAATGGGACAACTTTCTTAAAGCGCTTCCTCCACAGGACACTCACGCGCCCAGGGTCCAGTGAAAGGACATGCTCAATCTCAGCGTTGACAGTCGCCAGTGCGTCTGCTGTTTGAGGATTCTGACGCGCCATCGCCTATCCCGTAATGTGGTAGGTGCGAACACCGCTAATGAGATTGGAGCTTACATTCATCAGGCGCCTTTTACGGATAGACCCTGAAATCGCTCCGCGTATCGAATTGGGTTTCCAACCTGTCGTTTCTGAAAGTTCCGCAATAGTGACACCGTCCGGTCGCCGTAGCATCGCAATGATAGTCAGAAGTTTGTTTGGGCGTGAGAGAGGACCGGCCTCCCCCGCATCTTGCACCGCAAGCGCGGCGGCTGGGCGCGGCTGTGCACGGCCAGGCTTTTTAATCTTTTTGGTCCTGGATTTTGACATTTTTGCTCTCCGGTTAGGGCGGCGAATCCCGCACCACCGGCAGCCCCATTCGGCATGCGCCGTGGGGCTCATCTACGGTTCAACCGTAGGAATGCTCTAGCAACGCTCCATTCGCGGCGGATGTCGAGTGAAAAAGCCGTCTATTGATGGCGCGTAGAATTATTGATCGTATACACCTTGAAGGTGCACCGTGCCCAGAAACACACCTTGTGCGCGACAAAGGCGCGTCGTCCAGCGTAGTTCGCTACGCTTCCGGATCATTGCTCAGATTCCCTCCCTCCACGAAAGCCTCAAATGAGGTGTTCGGAAGAGAAAACCAGCATAGCATCAGGATGGATGGACTTTACCTCTTCACAGCGTCAGTTGTCAGGAATGAGAAGACCGTGTGCGTGGCTATGTCCAGTACGGTTTTAGTTCCCCCGGTCACCGTCCCACTCCCGCCATATCCCAGCAAAGAGCACCAACAGGCGCTTTCGTCCTGGGCAAACCGTGGTCGTAAGCGTAGGTGGTGGCCGGCTGCGAATGAAATTCCATGGCCAGGCTGCGCACAGGACATCGCCAGAACTTGACCTCATAGCCGGTTATGCTGGAGGTGGTATTGAAGAACTGGGTGATGGAGACACAAGACGCTCCGTGCTTGTTGAACAAGTCCGCCAGTTTGGCGAAGTCGGTCAGGGACCGGGTTAGCCGGTCGACCTTGTAGACCACCACGTCGATCTTGCCGTCCCCAATCTCCAAAATCAGGGCCTGCAGGGCCGGGCGATCCAGGAAGGCTCACGAAATGCCCCCGTCAGTGAAATCGCCCGGAACCAGCCGCCAGCCCTCGTCGGCCTAGCTCTTTATGTAGGCCTCACAGGCCTTGCTCTGGGCGTCCAGAGAATTGAATTCCAGGGCCCGCCGGCGGTGGTGAAGAAACTCGCCTAGCAAATTTACGCCACACCCACAAGAAGGCCTTTTTGTAAGCACCCTTCGATTGTTCACAGAGGTGACCGACTGTGGCTGCAAGCAAGAAAGTACCACCGATCATGGCGGCTAACTGGGTGTGCGATCCGATCTGACCGATGGGGTAGACGACGAAAAATGACAGGATGGACATGTGAAACATGTAGAGCGCGAAGGTGATGGACCCGAGCCATCGGATGAGGCCGGAAAAACGTCTCAGGAGCGGCTCCGCCCAGTCGGAAAAATCATTGAACGCAAGTATATTCAGGGCAAACAAGCCTGCCCCGGCATAGGACGCCAGAAGTCCCCCGACATGCCTATCGGGCATTCTCAAAAATGGCATTGGCTGACGCATATGAATCTCAATGAGCGGACATAGAAGTAACAAGCCCAAGCTTGTCAGCCAACACATGGCCGCCGCCGCGGCAGGCAACCGCCGCCGCAGGGACAGGTGATAGACTCCGTAGCCCGCAAGCCAAGTCGGCGCCAGTAGGATCATCGTTGGACCCGCGGCCAGGCAAAGCAATACTAGGCTCACAATTCGTACTCGACCCTTGATGAACACCAGGAGGGCAATACCAATATAGTATGTGACTTCAATGCTCAGAGACCAGAAGGGCGCGCCGGTGATCTCGAATTCCCGCCAGAGCCAGAAATTGCTGACAAAAACGCTAGTCCTAAGATAATCGAAGAATACCGTGATCCTATCGCCTTGGGTATCGAAAGCATCAGGATATCTCAGCGTTATGAGATAGTTCACTGCCAACATTAGCAACAAGGCTGGCACGACAACGGAGTAGAGCCGGCCAAACCGACTGGCCGCATATTCCAGTGGTGTCCGCTCGCGCGTCGCCAGAACGTGCGCAATCACAAAGCCGGACAGGACAAAAAAAACAATGACTGCGGTTTGGCTTAAGGGAAAGAGATGCGTGTAAGCAAACGGATGAGACACCCAGATTTCAGAAAACGCGCGCTTGGTGCGCTCCCTGAAATGCTCAATAAAAACGATCATGGCCGCCGAAAAGCGGACCAGATCCAAATAGAGCGATACTCCTCTCTTCATTCTTCCTTCGCCCAGAACGGCACCCGGTCTATGCTATAACCGAGGTAAGCCGCGATCCCAAGTCCGAGATAAATTCCGATTGGTTAATGCCGACATTTCTCCAACTGCCGACCATCCCGCAAAGTGTTGATGCCGTTTTTACCGGCAAGCAGGGATTTCAGCAATCCTTTCACGAAATTCCGGTCTTCATTGGCATCGAGGGCCTGGATCAGGTGGAGTGTGATCTCCCTGTTTTTAAGTTGGGCGTATAAGCTCGCGGCAGCGTATCCAGGGCCTCTTTGTTGTCCTCAGCTTGCAGCCCGAATTGGCTCATCATTTCAAGGCGAGCAGATCGCTGGCCCATGATACTTTACTGATCCCTTGCATTTATGATGTTAACCGAAAGCCCTTAATATTTTCGGGGTCTAGCCGCCAAAAGAGCCTACTTCGACTGCCCCCCCTCGTCCCGAAATATGATAGCGCTTGGCAGACTGAAGGGAATCTTGGGACATATCGGACCACCCTTAACCGAAATCAGTAAAATCGTTATTCTGGACAGGCCATTGTGCGAACGTCGTCAGCTATGTGCCGAATTAGCCTGCCGCGCCTCCACTCGATGACACCGCAGCGGCGGCAGTGTCAGCAGGGTCATTTCTTCGAGCGTCAGTCCCTTTCAGTAGTATTTTTTGATGCCACGTACTCCCAGTTAATTTCTGCGACGAATAATTGAGGCAATGTATGGAACTGCAAAACTTATTGCCACGCCTAGATGCCAGCGGTCTTGCAGAACTGATCATGGAGGGCCGTTGGCGTGTTTATCATGGTCCTATCGCGCGCTTTCCGGAATTTTTACGCCCCGATGGCGGTGCACTTTCCAACATTGAAAAGTTGAAGGATTGGCCCGATTTTCATTTCGCCTTTCGTGACGCAACCGGAAGGTATCATCAGCGTAAACCAGGCGATGGTTCAGTTAGCACCTACTATGACAAAGGCTATTTGATTGCATCTCATGCAATCGAAGGCTTAAGCGACTCCGCCTCAGGCTGGCTGGATGAATGGGCTCAACTTTTGGGTATTTCCAATACCCATCTCCGGCTTAATTCCTGGGCCGTGAGAGGTGCAAGTGGAATCGATTGGCATTTTGATTGTGAGGATGTTATCCACTTTCAAATAAAAGGAGACAAGCTTTTCAAATTGATGCGTACGCCAAAGACCGTTGCCGCTGACAGGCAGACGAAAACATTTGAGCGTATCCTATTGGCGCAGGAGAATTTCGGGGATGCCAGTGAGGAAATCGTTTCCGAGGGAACCATTACGATCATTCCCCGTGGCGTCTGGCATTGGAGCGAAAGTAAATCCGACGAATCATTTGCTGTGTCGCTCTGCATAGATCCCCCATCGCGCGCGGAGATATTGTCGAAGGCTCTGTTTAAGCGATTAAGACTGGTCGAGCAGAATCGCATGCCGCTGTTCGGGCCGAACAGCTCTCAGAGCAGTGCCATGCAATCACTCTTGGATGAATCTGGTCCGCTTCTTCGAGCAATGAACGGCAAATCGGTAATGTCGGAGGAGTGCCGGTCCAAAATTACATCTGAAGTCATTGGCTCATCTTATTTTTACATAAGCACCCGTGCTAACGCTAGTCTTAACCCAATTCGAATGTTGGTTGATGGCCGAGCAATTGCGATTCAGGCAGATGAAGAGAAACGTGAAGTTTTGCAAACGATTTGCATGTTAGGACATGGTTTTTTTGCTCGCGAACTAGACAAGCTTGTCCCTTACACTGATGCGGCTCTGATAAGCGAAGTTCTCTCGTCACTCATCAGGGTAGGGTTCCTTGATTTTATCAATATCGGCTCGGAATTGGGAATGCCGGGGGGCTCGTCAGATTGATTTACCTATTGACTGGCGACGGCAGACAGTCGCCCTACCGTGTCAATGCTAAGTGCTGCCTGATCAGCGCACCCGCAGAAACTGTCCTCTTGATTGGATATCTAGGATGATTGTCTTAGGGAGCCAATTGAGTGCATATGGATACAATGACCACCATGCCGGACGGGCATGGATGATCGAGTCGAATCGTGCGATTGCACGCGATTAATAGATCAGGTCGCTTTTTGCCCTTCGACAGAAAAGCTCTGGTGGGGCTCGCCGCACTGGGCGCGCTTCCACATTGTCTCGTATGCGGATTGTAGATGGAACGTGAAGTTCGCAGTATCGAATAGCGGCTCTAAGTCGCGATTGCGTACTAACTTCGCCTTGATTGCCGCCAACTGTTCGGCATTGGTCGCGAGCGACAACGTCAATTTTTCATATTCAACCAGCGATTCGGTAACTAGCTCAGGCAAGCCAATCGCATGTAGAAGACTTGTCGCCACAAGTCCAGGAAATGATTTGCCTCGGCAAGTGACTAATGGCAGCCCCGCCCAAAGCGCATCCGTCGCGGTAGCATGCGCATTGTAGGGCAGCGTGTCCAGAAATAGATCGGCCAATCGGAGCCTGGCCAAGTGATCTCTCGTGCGGGCCATTCGCCGCGCAAACACCAGTCGCCCAGGCGCAACCCCCTTCGCTTTCGCCTCGCGGCGCAGATTGATCATTGTGGATGGGTTCGTCGACCTGAGCCACAACACGCTGCCCTCGACCGCGCATAGTAGCCGCATCCAGATGGCAAAAATCTCCGGATCGATCTTGTACGAGGCATTATGGCAGGCAAAAACAAAGCCAACTTCCGGCAAATTCTCTTCAGCACGGGTTGGGGTATGGTTGGAAATTGATCGTGTTTTGTCGGTTGGCATATAAGTATAAGGCAGATAGACCACTTTTTCGCTGTAATGAATCTGGCTTTCCTTCGGAATCACAGTGTGATCAGCGATAATATAGTCAACAAATGTTGCGCCTAGTGTGCCGGGATAGCCGAGATATGTCACCTGAACGGGTGCGGATCGACGGGCAAGAATGCCAATACGTTTGGCGCCCGCGTGACCGTGTAGGTCGATAGCAATATCGATCTCCAATTCACGCAACTTCGCGGCGACCTGGTCGTCACTCATAGCCTGCACATCAATAAATCGGTCAAACGCGGTTTCGATCCGCCGCCGCATTTTACTGCCGTCGTCCGGACCTAAAGAAATCGCTGTCATGTCAAAACGTGTCCGATCATGGTGTTCAAAACAACCAATAATAGTGTCCGCTACCACATGGTCGTGGAATTCTGCCGAAATATAGGCGATCCGTATCTTGTCGTGGCAATAGCGTTCTCCCTGCCATAGAGGATCTACAGGTGGTCGAAATCCTTTCACCGCATTTCGCGCGACGACAAGGCTTTCTGCTTCCGAACTGCTTATGTTGCGGTGAAAGAATGGCGAAATGAGCCGGATGCCAGATTGTAGCCCCTCGCTGATGCGCCGGCGATCATCGGCTCGCCGGCTCCAATCACAAGATTGAAGCCGCGAGACGATGCCTTCGCGCAGCGCCTCAATGTTTTCAGGATCGATGGCTAGCGCATGATCACACGCGTCAATAGCCTCAGTAAAACGTCGCAATTTCGAAAAAATGCGGGCGCGGACAGTCCAGGCGTTAGCATCATGCGAATCAAGTGCCAGCGCCCCGTCAATATACCGAAGGGCCGAGTCCAACTGTCCGATCGCCTCCATTGTGACACTGCGCTGCTTCCAGCTTGCTAAGTCGTCCGGCGCGATCGCGATTGCGCGGCCATAACAAGCATCTGCTTCCTGGTATCGCTTAAGGCTGCGCAATGTATCGCCAAGATTACGCCACGCAGGCGCGTTAGTAACATTATGGGCTACAGCGCGGCTTGCGCTCGCATGCGCCTCAACATAACAGTTCAATTCGGGCGGCAGATTATTTGAACTTGGCAGCATCGCTAGAGCGAGAATATCTTCTCCCTCAAACTGTGTAATATCCACCTTTTGTGCTGAGACTTTGCGGAAGTCATGAGAAGCTGGAAACGGTGAAATATCATGCGCGAATTTGATTGGAGTGTAAGCGAAGCTCAGAGGCTTCGGAAGCGCAACGCTGGCTATATGGTGCGGGCCTGGTAGGAACACCGTTCTCGCAATGTGGCGCATGCGTCTCACCAACCCGTCATGCAATCGTATAAGGTCTGCGGAGGCCATCTGATTGTGCGGCGAGCCAGACGGCTCATTCGAAAGCCAACTGACCAAGATGTTTCGATGCATAAGTTCAATTGTGGGATCGGCAAGCGCGATCGCGTTTACCGCGTCGGGAATGTTCATATTTAGGTAGATGCGGACTAGCGACGTCGCCAAAAGAACCATACGGAGGCATCCTTGTGCCCTCGCGCGAGCAACGATTACGTTCCATTCGAGCTGTGGGTTCTTGCCGATAAAAGCAGCAAAGTCGCACACCTCGTTAAGATGCCGCCACATCTCCTTGCCGCCATGAATCGCCAACATCAGTAGGTTGTCCTCTGGTGCAAGCGTCGTCAATCTACGACCATTGATCGTCTCTTTTTGCGCTCTAAGCCAAATTCCCTCGTAGTCAATATCAAATGCGATGTTGAGGGGGGTCAGCCGCGTGTGAGGTTTCACATTGATTCCGGCAACTTTGCTGCCAAGAATTTCGAACCCTTGGATACGATGGATCAAATCGAGCTGTGCTTCGGTAAGCCCCGCAGTGCGTTCATAACCTATGCTGCGAAGCGCGGAGATCGTTAGAAAAGCATCGCGCTCACGTATAAGAAATTCCAGGGCCGGAAAAGTACAGAGACCAAGATCCGCATATACAAGATGCCCGAGTACAGGCCCCCCAAGGGGGATTGCTTCGATTTTGTTGGTCGCGAGTGTTTCGATCACTCGAACAAGAGCGTCAAATGATGCAACATTTTGTTGCCGTGCCTGGTCTATGCTTATGTCAAATGCATCGACCAAGTCTTCTGGCACCATGTCAGCCGCAAAGCGAACTAGGGTTCGTCCTGCCAAGCCGACCAATTTATGGTCAACTGCCATTTGGGCGAATAATGTCCAATCAATTCCATTTGAAACGATCTGTCGGATGGCAGCGTCATCTGCATCAGTCGTATTTACCCTGGCGCAAGCCAAAAGAATCTTCAACGCAGGCGTCATTAACTCTACCCTTTCAGAAATATTATAACCTTGTTCAGGGGTCTATGGGAAAGGGACTTAGAAGCAAGGAGCCCGTTTAGAGCTCAATGCCTATTGACCCCGGCAAACTCCAGGATGGGGTCGAGCGCGTGCTTTTCGCGTAAGCCTAACAGCCCCTATACTGTGATAAGTTGGTTCGCTAACCTGTCCCAGCTTAGGGGCGGTTGTCGAAAAATGCCGCTAATAAGGATTGATTCGTCGCTATTTGGCGCTGCGCTCACGGTGGGAACTTGGAGCTGACATCCATTGAGCAGATTGATGTTACAAATGCTTAGGTTCTAAACTCCAATGGTATTGGGAGAGATTGCCCGATTTCGACAGCGACTGGCATTCTCAGATGAAGTCCTTGAAGGAATCCATTACCAACCGAAAGCATTGAGGGGGTGGGTCTGATGGGAAAGTTTGTCAACGCTTTCATCATCTGGGCTAGGCGCCGCTCTCCAGGCCGAGCACGCATGACCGATCTCTCGGGTAAATTTAATTTTTCTCGTTTCGCATTTCTTTGGCCTGATGAATATATCAGCAGTCGTGACGGGAAACGCTACAATGCCCTGCCATGGTGGCGGCCTTTCAATATTTTTCTACATTGCTGGCGACCAAAGCACGATGGCGAGGAATTTCACAATCATCACCGTTGGACGATCACTATCTGCCTGCGCGGCAAACTTCTGGAGCGAACTCCTGAGGCAGGCGAGAAACACTTGACGCCTGGATCAGTGGTCATTCGTTCGCACAAGGCCATTCACGCCTTTAGCATCCCTGAAGGCTATAGCGGCAAGACATGGACCCTCTTTATCTGTGGTCGGCGCAATCATCCGCAGAAGTTTTTTCGATACGGCGATAAGTAGTAAGGAAGCAGTTTTGACAGTCGACAACGAGCGGGTGGCGCCCTTGGCTTCCTCGATCGCTTCGCAACGCCTATTTGAGCGTCGCTCGACAGCCGGACAGACCTTCGGAAAGGGCGTCCAGGAGAAGATGGTGATCGGCGCTATAAGCGATGACACTGAAGCCCTTGGCTAGGTAGTCTCGTGCCCATTGCTCGTTTGCTGCCATCGTCCCGGCGGGCTTATTATTGCGCCTTGCGGCCTGAACAATCTTGTCGACTCCTTTAAGATAAGCGGGGTTGTCGAATTGCCCAAGGATGCCCATGAAACTTGTCAAGTCGCCGTGACCCATCCAAACCACGTCGACGCCATCGACAGCTGCTATCTCGTCCACTGCGTCGAGGCCCACAGCGGTTTCCACAAGCACGATCACCAGCGTGCGATCGTTTGCGATGTCCATCTTGGCCGAAACCGCCCCGCCCTCGTAATCGTCAAAGGCAATCCTCAAGGCCAAACCACGCCTTCCTGCGGGAGGATAGCGGGTAGCAGCAACAATTTCGCGGGCCTGCGCCGCGCTCTCGACCATCGGCACCATGATCCCCATTGCGCCGATATCCAGACAACGCGAGATGAAGTGATATTGCAAAGTAGGGACACGCACGAAGGGTGTCAGGCCAATTCCGCGGCAAGCCGCGAGGCAGGCTTTGAGCGTTTCCATGCCGACGCCAGAATGTTCCATGTCAAACAGGACAAACTCGGCCCCCGCGGCTCGCACGATCTGCGCAATACCTGGAGTGAAAAACTCGAAGACCATGGTGCCAAATACAGGATTTCCGGCACGCAGTCTCTCTTTAACCAGATTTTTCCGCATCACAATTCTCTCATCTGGGCCGCTATACTGCGTTAGGCTGTCATCCATGTCTCCACATTTCAAGTGGAGGTGGAAAGATACTTTCTAACAAGCGCCAGCTTGATCCGTGCATAGGCTACCAGTATGCGCCGGCCGGCCAAACCCATCCGCAACTATAGGTGTCTTCGTTCCCAAATCCATCAGGGCGCGACCATTTCGATAAAGCACTCCGAAAGGTCCTATCGCTACTTCGCGAAGCAATCTTCCCCACGGGGGTAGGACACCGCAGCGCACTAAGCCTCGCTATTCCTTGATAGGGAAGACCCACTTGACCAATATTCCACACCATGCCGTCAGAACAGCCACTGACCTGCTCTCGACTATTCTTATTAATATTGAATCTGCCGATCGGGAGGTATCGACAACAGAAAAAGTAATGTTGGTTAATGCCCTGAGGCGCAAGGAGCGACTCTGGCGCTAGCCGATCGCAGAATCGCGCGGCTCCCGGCACGATTCGGACAACCGTTCGATTGCGCCGCTCGTTCGGCCGGCAGAACCGCAGTCAACCTTCTGGCGGCCCATGATAATGTCCCGGGCGAACGAATGGGTATGCATTGTAGACTTGTTGGGTTCGCGGTCCAACAATTCTGGAGCTCAAACAACGATTGAGCCCATTTAGGACAAGCGCGGACTGCGTTATTTCTATCGCGATGACAGTTCAAAACCTTGCACTGATATTGTAGTCTTTCGCTCCAGCACTGAATGCTCCAGGCTGGCCGAAGGCACCCAGAAAAAGACGAGGCGCATTACTTTGAACGTAGCTTGACCAAGGGAATGGCGCGGAAACAAAAATAGCGATCGCTTTATAGTGGACCAGAATCAACAAATGCCCCGTGAATTTCAGCTCCTACTGGCCTGCTCCCGGGTGAATCGCAGTCAAGAAGATGAAGCCGCGATTCGGCTAATTCTTACCACGGGCGTTGACTGGACCTATTTTGCTCGCATTGCGATTGGTCATGGGCTTGCTGCGCTGAGCGGGCATACGCTGAATTGCGTGGCGCCAGACATGGTGCCTGATGAAATGCGCGATGTCCTGCATACCAATGCGGATCAAACGCGTCACAGCAATAGCGCGCTGCTCAGTGAGCTTGTACAAGTCACTCAAGCGCTTTCAGACCATAGTATTGAGGCCATTGCGTGCTTGGGCCCGGTTCTCGCGAACCAGGCCTATGGCGACCTCGGGTTGGGCACGGTCGAGGACTTGCACATTCTCATCGACGATCGAGACCTTGCACAGGGCATGGCCGTGCTGTGCGACATGGGTTTTGAACGCAGAAAACAATTGACGGTGGGACAGCTCCATCTCATTCATCGTCTCCAGGGCCATGAAACTTTGCTCAAGAAAAACCGCCGGATCGGCGTCCGGCTTCACACGCGGCTAACGCCAATGGATATGGCATACGACCTCGATTATGAAGGATTGTGGCGCAGGGCGACACGCAAAACCTTCGATGATCGAACCGTAATGACGCTGTCGGCCGAGGATGATCTTGTCGTTCTGGCAATTATTGGCGGCATCGAGTTGTGGCTAAGCGCCAGCCGGGCATGCGACGTCGCCGCATTGATTGGGTCACATCCGAACCTCGACTGGGCTGCAATTATAGACCGTTCTAGATTTCAAGGTTGTTTACGGGCGGTGCTTTTGGCCCTCGCGCTCGCACATCGCTATTTCGGAGCGACGGTACCGGCTCCGGTCATGGCCACGGCATATAACGATAAAGTACTAGCGCCCATGCTCGAGTGCATCGCAACGCGATGGCGGACCAACGGGCCGGTTGTCTCGCGTGACGGCGGTTTTTCGCTGGAACGCCTGCGGCTGCATGATGGAGCCTTGCGCGGCATCCGCCACGCCATCCGGAGCCTGATACTGCCTGGTCCACATCATGTTACCCGAAACCCATTTCCAAAACTGTTCACATCTTTGACTGCATATTGTTGCCTTAAGATCGCGCACGATATCGCGCTGCTTCCCCTGCTCCGGGCGTTTCGATATTCGCGTTCCCAGGCGAAAACGTTGCTCGGAAAATTAGCAGGC
Organism: Alphaproteobacteria bacterium; assembly: GCA_025361185.1. Lineage (GTDB taxonomy): Bacteria > Pseudomonadota > Alphaproteobacteria > Micropepsales > Micropepsaceae > Rhizomicrobium. The sequence continues at coordinate 22,397 of JANYAR010000110.1, forward strand.
GTTCGGTTTGCGCTGAATTTCCTGCCAGTTTCAGCCGAAAAGCGTCTCAGATTGCGCCGGCACCATGAAGCGCGCGCGCGCGCGGACCGCGTCTTGAGCGTGGACCCCTACAATGCGGAAGCCTGGCACAATCTCGGCACTGCGTTGCACGGCCTTAAACGGCATAGAGCCGCTGTTGCCAGCTACGACAAAGCGCTTGGACTCACGCCGGAAAACAAGGTCATTTGGAATGATCGCAGCGCCGCAATCCGAGCATACAGGGGAAGCAACGCCGGCGTCGACGAGGAGCCGGCAATCGACCCTGCAGATGCCGACGCCTGGACTCGTCGCGCCGGGTTCTTTCTAGCGGCGCAACGATTTGAAAAGGCCGCAATCGCGAGCGAGTGCGCACTCGCGATCAATCCACGGCATTTGGCGGCAACGCGTATCGGCATTCGATCTCGTATTTCCATCTGTGATTGGCGCAAACGCGAAGACGACGAACGCCGGGTCAGGGACGGTCTGCACGCGGGTCTGCCCATCATTACCCCATTCAACCACAGAGCCATGTCCATCTCCGAAGCGGAAAGCCTTATCGTTGCGCGGCTTTGGGCGAAAGGCATCCCGCAGCCAGACGCACTGTGGCGAGGTGAAACCTATCATCATGACCGAATTCGGGTTGGCTATATTTGCGGGGAATTCCATGATCATGCGACTGCGGTCCTGATTGCGGGCGTCTTCGAGCATCACGATAAGGCGCATTTCAACACCACGGCGATTTCGTGGGGCGCCGGCAAGAAAAGCGGGCTGCGCCAACGTATAGAGACCGCGTTCGACCGGTTTATCGATGTACAGTCCCTGAACGACGGCGAGGTGGCCGCTATGATGCGGGAAATGGAAATCGACATCGCGGTCGATCTCAACGGTCAGGCGGGAGCAGCACGTCCTGGAATTCTTGCGCATCGCCCTGCCCCGGTTCAGGTCAGTTATCTCGCCAATTGCGGGACAATGGGTGTGCAATTTCTCGATTATATCATTGCGGACCAAATCGTCATTCCGAGAAATCAAGTCCAACACTATACCGAGCAGGTGGTCTATCTCCCCAATTCCTATCAATGCAACGATTCGCGGCGTTATGTTCCGCCATGCACGCTCACCCGCACGGACGCGGGATTGCCGGAAACAGGTTTTGTGTTTTGTTGTTTCAACAACAATTACAAAATCACCCCTGCCATATTCGACGTTTGGATGCGCCTGTTAAAGGCCTGTCCGGGAAGCGTTCTTTGGCTGCTTGGAGACATTCCCCCTGCGATGCACAATCTGCGTCGCGAAGCCGCGGCGCGTGGTGTCGCTTCTGAACGGCTGGTATTTGCGCCACGCGCACCTGTCGATGACCACCTGGCACGGCATCGTTTGGCGGACCTGTTCCTGGATACACTTCCCGTAAACGCCCATGCCACTGCCAGCGATGCGCTGTGGGCGGGCCTGCCCGTGCTAACCTGCATGGGGGATACCTTTGCCGGACGTGTCGCAGCGAGCCTGCTGCAGGCGAGTGGCCTGCAGGAGCTCGTGACTTCGTCCCTGGCCGAATATGAGGAGGTTGCGTTGGCGCTGGCGCGCGATCCCGGCCGGCTTGGCGCCATCAAAGCCGAACTTTTGCGCAGCCACCAATTCGCGGCCTTGTTCGATACGGCCCGTTACACGCGTGATCTGGAATGCGCTTACATGACGATGTGGGAACGAGCCCAGCGCGGCGCGGCGCCTGAAAGCTTTTCGGTCACGGGCGGGGCATTTCGCGAGCTGGAGAACACCGCACCGAGTTAATTGCCGGACTGTCCGTCTCAATGCAGGACGGCCGATGTCAGGCCCATCAAGGAAACGGTTCTTTGCGCAAGTTGAAGGCGATGGAGATTCGCGCGCCGTTGCCCTTGTGCGGAAAGACCAGATGCGGGACGTAGCTGGGAAACAAAACCATCAATCCCGGCTTCGGCCGGATATAGATGCTCGCCGGCACCGAGCATTCGCCACCGGAAAAGAACGTGGTGCTTCGCCCCTGGCAGGGATCTAACAGATGTAGCTGGGTTCCCTTATCGGGATCGACCGGATCGCCGGCATCGACGTAATATGTTCCGGACCAGGTCGATCCTGGATGCACATGCACCGAGTTGAAGTCGCCGGTGCGGTTGACATTGACCCAGGCCGAGAGTGTCCAGGGGATGGACGGAATTTCCTTATGGTGCTCGGCAAGAACATGCCGGGTCGCCTCGTCGGCGAGTGCATGCATGTGATCCACCAAGCGCCGTCCGGGATCGCCGCAGAATTCGAGCTGCCCGGTTTCGGAATGCCAGCCGCCGTGGTTCGACTTGGCGATTCCACGGTTCTGTGCTTCATGCGCCAGAATACGCTCCCGCAACAATGCGTTGAGCTCCGGACCATCCTCCCAAGTGTGCGTGATGAGCGGCGTCGTGAAGATGTTCGTGTACCGGGTCTTTGAAAAGTCTGACATCGCAACTGACATTGCCCATATACCCCCGAGTTCTCAACAAGACCGTACCTTCCAGTTTCGCGCTCGACAATCTCGGCTCGCGACTGAGGAGCACTACGGCTCTTGGTCAGACGCCAGCAATATCCTGGTTTTTGTCACAAGGTCGTTCCAATTTCCCAAATTTGGCCCTTGGCAAGCCGAAGGCAGCCGCCAAGATATTGGTTTACCTCCCACATTTTGCCTACTCTTGCGTCGACAGCCACTTATCGCCGGCTGTGCCCAGCTCGCGCTGACCTGGTTGCCAAATAGCGACCATGGGAACGCTTTTTAGCGACCGGCGGCGACCGCAGGAACATCATTTGAGATTCGGTCTTGGGTGGCTGTTCGTCGAAAAACCGGGTCGATTTGTCCAAACTTGCGCCCATAAAAGCGTTGCAAATCGATTTGCCGGGCCTTCCTTGCGAAAAAACCCGCATCATAGCGGTTGGCGATCACAAATGGTTCAAACCCCGCTGCCGCAAAATAATCCAGGAATTCTCTCACCATGCCCCCGGAATGGCGCACCCAACATACTTCCCCCGGCACGCGAAGCGATAACGCTACCCGACTATTGGATCGACGAGCAAGTAGCCTTGCCCTCAGTCTTTTTGCGCAGCTTGTTCACTGATGCAGGCGACCTGTGATCAAACCTCCAGATAGCGGCCCGGCCGTCCCGCATGCCCAGAGAGCATGACGCTGGAGAAATAGCGCGGGGGCTCATAATGC
>JANYAR010000153.1 GCA_025361185.1 Alphaproteobacteria bacterium
GCGGAATAGCGCAGGAAACGGGATTTGGCGGAAATCATCAAAGCCTCTCGAAATAAAAATACGGCGAGGCCAAATACCCAGCGCTTGCGCAAACGCGTTTTTCGCGAAAGCGCATCGTGAGCGGTCTAAGTTGGCTGGCCCCGTCTACGTAATCGTAATCGCACGGGTTAGTGACGGCTCTGCGACAGTGTCCATACAAAAAATCAATGTACCCGCGACACGGCGTCCCTGCGGAAATGTGCAAAGACCATCAATGTCACAGTGCTGTCACAATATGCCGGCGCGCAGATTGGAAACCCGGGCAACCGGTGTTGCGCTTGCCGGATCAGGCAATCGTCACAGAGACCCGCCCCAGAATGCCGAGATCGCCTTCGATCCTGTCGCCCACCGCGATTGCCAGAGGCTTGACGCAGGTGCCCGTGATGACGACCTGCCCCGCCTTCAAAACTACGCCATGACGGGATAGTTCATGGACGAGCCAGGTCAGGGCGATGCGGGGATCGCCCAGGACATTGCTGCCCACCCCTTCCTCCGCCAGCAAATCATTGCGGAAGACACGTCCGGGATGCGCCGCGAGATCCATGGCGCGCCAATCGGCATCGGTCGCCGGACCCAGCACAAAGCGGTGCGCACAGGCATTGTCGGCGACGAGCTGCGCCAGCCCGGCGCGTTCGAAATGTTCGAAGCGCGAGTCCGGCAATTCGATCGCGGGGTGCAAGGCTGCGACACGCGCCAGAACTTCGTCTTGGGAGAAAGGTTCGCCGCGCGGCGCCAAATCACCCGCCATGCGAAAGGCGAACTCGAGTTCCGCTACCCGCATCAGATTGTTGCCCAAAACACAGACGCCGCCATCGTCGATGATACGTTCGGCCAGAAGCCGGCCGGCCAACGGACCATCCACACCGATATGGCGCTGTCCCGCCAGGCTGGTCGCGGCGATTTTCCAGCCATAAAGTGGTGCCTGGCTGAAATCTTCGATGCAGGCCTGAACACGATAGGCTTCGGCGCGGTCGCAAGGACGCAAGCCCGGCGGCAACTCTTCCAACCGCGTGCCGTCCGACCAGTGCCGGTAAAGCAGCTCGCACGCGGCGCGGTGTTGGTCCGGCTCCATGGGATCAGCTTACCGCAAAGCCGGCATGGGTGCAGTCGCGATCCATCCATCCCGATGCCTGGCCAACATTGGGAAAATTTATCCCGCGCCGGCGAGATTGCGCCATGGACCTGCTTGTCCGCCTATGTGACCGTCGTAAAAAATGGAGATCTTCGGATGCGCGAAAAATTGGCTTTCTGCTGCATCGCAGCAGCCTGCACACTCACAACGATTCCGGCAGCGATACCGGCCCTGGCCCAGTCCGGCCCGGGATATCGCATCCTGAATAGTTACACATTGGGCGGTGAAGGCGGCTGGGATTATCTCAACCTCGACCCCGCCACGGGCAACCTTTTTATCACCCGCGGCAGCCATGTAATGGTGGTTGATCCCGCCAGCGGCAAGCTGCTTGGCGATATCACCGGCTTGCAGGGCATTCACGGCACAGCCTTCGTCGGCGGTCGCGCCTATGTCAGCGAAGGCGGTGCCAACCGTATCGCGGTGGTTGACACCAAAAGTCTCTCCAAAATTTCCGAGATCACCGTCGGCACACGGCCGGACGGTATTCTTTATGATCCGGTCTCCAAACGTATCTTCACCTTCAACGGCACCAGCAAGGACGCCACGGCAGTGGACCCAGCCAGCGGCAAAGCCGTGGGCACGGTGGCGCTGGGCGGCAAGCCGGAAGCAGCCGTCAGCGACGGCGCAGGTACGATTTTCGTCAATATCGAAGACAAGAGTGAACTGGTCGCCTTCGACGCCAAAAGTCTGGCCGTGAAGCAGCACTATCCTCTCGCCCCCTGTGAAGAACCGTCCGGCGGCGCGGCGGACCTCGCCCATGGCCGCATCTTTTCCGGTTGCGACAATAAGATGATCGCCGTGACCGATATGAAGACCGGCAAGGTCGTGACCACCATCCCCATCGGGGAAGGCGTGGACGCCAACCGGTTCGATCCGGGGACCGGTCTGGTTTTCAGCTCCAATGGCGAATCCGGCACACTGACGATTGCGCATGAGGACAGCCCTGGCAAGTTCACGGTGTTGCAGAACCTTGTCACCGGAGAGGGCGCACGCACCATGGAGCTGGATACGAAGTCTCACCGCGTCTATGTGGTGACGGCGGACCGCAAACCCGGGACGCCGACAGCAGACCGTCCGAAGCCGCGTCCCGTTCCCGTGCCGGGGACCTTCCGGCTGATCGTCCTGGGGCGCTGAACTATTCTATTGGATCGTTGGGCTTGTGAGGGCCCGCGCCTGGCACATTGGGGAAATATATCGCCTCATAGTAAGCCAGATCGTGCGGCGGCGGCGCATGTCCGGTCGGCATCGGCATATGCGAGAAGGTCTGGAAATAGGCGATGCAGGCATCGCGCCACCATTGCGCTTCCTTTTGCTGGACCGCCAGGAAGGCGGCGGTCTGCGACCAGCGTTGATCGTCGACATAAGGCTTCATCGCCGCCCAGGTCTTGCGCATCTGCGCCACCGCCGCGATGCCGGTGTCGTAATGGGCGATCATTTCATCCCACAGGGTGCGGCCCGATTTCATTTTGTGATCCCAGGCGACATGCTGGAACCACGTCAGGTAGCGGTCGGGAATATTCGGGCCCGCGAACAGCTTAGCCAGCGGCGGGGCATATTGCGAGGTGGCGTCGCTGCCCGTGGGCGTGCGGTCAAAACCTAGGCCCTTGGCATCGGCGCGATTGTAATAGACCGGATTCCATTCGGGCCGCGACAGATCGCTGACCCAGGGGCCCGGACCATAATGGTGACTGGTGGCGAATTGGTGGTGCAGCCCCAACGGCGTCATGTAATCCACCACCGCTTCCCGGCTAGCGATCATCAGGGGCACGATTTGATTCACAAAGGCCGGGTCGTTGGTGAAAGTCATACCCAGCCATTCGCGCGCGATTCCGTCGGCGCTGAGATCCGGGTCCCAGGCCAGGCGGCCGAAGCCGTACCAGTCGGCCTGTGAGAATTGCGCTCCTGTCCAGTTGCGATCGTCACCGATATTGGACACGCCGACCATGGCGGACTGGTCATGGCCTTCCAGCGAGCCATCGATCACCTTGGCCACGGTGGAGCCTTTGCCTTTGGCCATTGTGTCCCAGTCCAGCACTTCCTTGAACAGCACCGGCAGGTAGACCAGATGCGTGGTCTGACCCAGATATTCCTTGGTCAGCTGCACCTCCAGCGCCAGATTGGTCTTGGGCATCGCCCCGAACATGGGATGGGCGGGCTCGCGCGGCTGGAAATCGATGGCGCCGTTCTTGGTCTGGACAAAGACATTGTCGCGGAACTTGCCGTCCAGCGGCTTGAACTCATTGTAAGCCTGCTTGGCGCGATCGGTGGGATCCTTTTCGCTATAGACAAAGGCGCGCCAGAATACCGTGCCGCCATGCGGCGCCACGGCGTCGGCGATGACATTCGCGCCTTCCGCCTGGGTGCGGTTGTAATCGCGCGGGCCGGGCTGGCCTTCGGAATTGGCCTTCACCACAAAGCCGCCGAAATCGGGAATGCGGCGATAGATGCCGTCGACCTCTTTCTGCCACCAGGCCTGCACTTGCGGATCATTGGGATCGGCGGTCTTGAGCTTGCCCAACTCGATGGGAGCGCTGAACCGCGCCGCGACATAGACGCGGATACCATAGGGGCGCAAGACATCGGCCAGAGCCGCCAACTTGTCCAGATACAGGGACGACAGCATCCAGACGTCGGCCGAGACATTGTTCACCGAAATGCCGTTGATGCCCACCGAGGCATCGGCCCGCGCCATCATGGTGTAACGCGGGTCCATATAGTCCGGCATCTTCTGCCAGTCGAAGATGGAATGGCCGGCATAGCCGCGCTCGATGGTGCCGTCCAGATTGTCCCAGTGATTGAGCAGCCGCAATTTCAGGCGCGGGGCGCTGGCGATATCGAGATGCGCCACGGATTGACGGGTCTGAATCAGCCGCAGAAACGCGAAGCTGCCATACAGCACGCCGATATCGCTATTGGCGGCGATGACGGTCACGGCACGGCCAACCAGCGAGGTGCTGCGGATCAGATACCCTTCCCTGCCAAGGCCGGTCAGTGGCAGCTTCAGCCCCGCGACCAGCGGCGAAGAGGCCGGCGTGCCGATTATCACCGCACCTTCGGCAACTGCGCCCGCGCTGACCGGCTTGTCCAGCAAGCCGGAAAGGCCCCGCGTCAGCTCAGACTTGGCGGCGTCCAGCGAGGGCGACGTACCTTCCGATACGATATCGGTCGCCACTGGGCGATATTGTGCCTGGGCGCTGGCCTCCATCGGACGATAGCGTAGCCAAAGGTTGTAGCCGTCTTCGGCCCGCGCGGGAACGACCAGCAACAGCAGAAACGCGGCAGCAAAAAAGCGGGACATGAGCCCCCCCTCAGGCGCGCGGCGGAGCCTTGCGGAACGCCGCGGCAATGGCCTCGCGCAGCGCCTTGGGCCGGTAATTGTCGTCATAGAGAGAAGGCCGCTTGAGCATCCCATCCGGACGCCTGCCGTTGAAATTCTGCAGCCAGGAATAGTGATCCATCATGCCCCAGGCCATCAGGTAATCGGTCTGGCGGTAGGCGAACATGAAATCGAGGTAGCGCCCCGCCAGATCGGCCATGAACCGGTCGCGTTCACCGATATCGGCCGGGGTGCCGCGCTCGCTGACATCGAATTCGGTCAATGCCAGGCGCAGATCCATCGCCACCGCCGCATCCAGAAACTGCTTCCAGGCGGCTTGATCGGCGGCATTGAACGTGTTCGGGCCCTGGGATTCCGGATTGGTGCCGGGACCGATATGGCTCTGCACCCCCAACAGATGTACCGGCGCCTTGCCCGCCTTAAGCCGCGAAAGCAGCTTCAACACACCATCGCGATGGCGTGCGCTGTTCGGACCCCAGCCCATGTAATCGTTATAGACCAGCTTGGCATGGGGCGCCGCCTGGTGGGCGGCGTCAAAGCAGATAGCAATCGCATTGTCGCCCAGATATTTGGTGAAGGGCGTCTGGCGTATCTCGCCCGTGACTTCGTCCACCGTTTCGTTCACAACGTCATAAGTGAATATGCGTGTGCCGAAATGGCTGCAGACGGTGGTGATATGCTCGCGCAAAATCCGCTCCGCCTCGGCCGCCGGCCTTGTGCCGAAATCGTAGTTCACCAGCCACTTTGGGAAATATTGCGTCTTCTGCCACAGCAAAGTGTGGCCGCGCATCAGCATGTTGTTGGCCTGGGCGAAATCCACCATGCGGTCGGCCAGATAGAAGGAATATTCCTTGGGGTTGGGCCTCAGCGCCACCCACTTGGTCTCATTCTCGCAGACCAGTATCCCGCAATCGCGCTGGTGAATGGCGCGCACCCCGGCATCGTTGAAGGACGAGGCGAAATCCTCGGCCCCACCGCCGGCGCAGCTGCCGAAACCGGTAAAACCCTTTGCCTTGGCCAAGGCATCCAGGGAATCAGCCCCCGTGGCCGCCCGGGCCGGAGCAGAAACCGCCATGCCGGCGACCACCGCACCCAATGCCGCAAATCCCGCGAGATCGCGGCGTGTCACGTCCTCCATGGCCTGCTCCTTTATTTGTCTTTGCGAGCTTGGAAGTTAGCGTTACCATTTCCCCGCCGCCCGTCAACCGGGGGCCTCAACGCGATAGACTGAGAAACAAGAACAAGCCCGCTCGCCGGGCAAAGGGGAGAAATTATGCGCCGCTTCATGGGGCTACGCTGGCTCACCATCGGCCTGATCATGCTGGGAGCGCTGGTGAATTTCCTGTCGCGGCAGACCCTGTCCATCGCCGCCCCCACCGTCATCGCCAGCCTGCACATCACCACCCAGCAATATGGCTGGATCACCAGCGCCTTCCAGGGCGGCATCATGCTGCAGCCGGTGGTGGGTTATGTGATCGATGTGCTGGGGGTCAAATCGGGCTTCGCGCTGTTTGCCTTTCTCTGGTCGGTGATCTGCATGGCCCACGGCCTGGCGGGCAGTTGGCAGGTCTTGGCCACCCTGCGCGGGCTGCTGGGTTTCGCGGAAGGCGCCTTCTCGCCCGGCGGCTTGAAGGTGGTGTCGGAATGGTTTCCGGCCAAGGAACGCGGCCTGGCCGGCGGGCTCTACAATATCGGGCCGTCTCTCGGCTCGATGGTGGCGCCGCCTTTGGTCGCTTGGGCGATCCTCAACTATTCCTGGCAAGCGTCTTTCGTCATCGTCGGTCTGATCAGCCTGGCGTGGGTGGGGCTGTGGCTGATCTTCTACCGTCCGGTGCGCAAGCACCCCACGCTGTCGGAAGAAGAACGCGAATATATCGTCTCTGGCCAGGAATCTTTCCTCCAGGCGCAAGACAAAAAGCCCGCGATCCTGTCGATCCTCAAGCGGCGCAATTTCTGGGGCATCGCCCTGCCCCGTTTCCTCACCGATCCCACCTGGGGCATGCTGTCCTTCTGGGTGCCGCTCTACCTGACCACTGTGCGCGGCTTCGACCTCAAGCACATCGCGCTCTATGCCTGGCTGCCCTTCCTGGCCGCCGACCTGGGCTGCATCTTCGGTCCCGCCGTGGTGCTGCTCCTGCAAAAGCGCGGACTGGACCTGATCGACGCGCGGCGTGGCGCTTTCACGCTTGGCGCGGTGCTGATGATCGGCGTCGCCTTCACGGGGATCGTAAAAGATCCGTTGATGGCTGTGGCGCTGATCAGCCTGGCGGGCTTTGCGCATCAGACCCTGTCGGTCACCATGATCACCATGGCCACCGACCTGTTCCCCCGCAACGAAGTCGGCACCGTGGCCGGCATGGCCGGCACCTGCGCCAATCTGGGTATTCTCATCTTTACCTATGAGTTGGGACAAAGGGTCGATCAGATCGGTTACACACCCGTCTTCATTTTGCTGGCGGTGCTGGATATCGTCGCCGCCATTGTCGCCTGGACCGTGATCAGAAAGCCCGCCCGTGCCTGAGATTCAGAACCCCATCCTCAAGGGCTTCAATCCCGATCCTTCCATCCTGCGTGTGGGCGACGACTATTATATCGCCACCTCGACCTTCGAATGGTTCCCCGGGGTACAAATTCATCACTCCAGGGACCTGGTAAATTGGCGTTTGCTGAGCCGTCCCCTTAATCGCGCCAGCCAGCTCAACATGCTGGGAGACCCCGATTCCTGCGGTGTCTGGGCGCCCTGCCTCAGCCATGACGGCGACCAGTTTTATCTGAATTACACGGATGTGAAGCGCTATGGCCGCACCTCGGTCGGCGGCGCGGCGGGCGCGAGCTTGCGCGACTTCCACAACTATATGGTCACCGCCAAGACGATCGATGGTGAATGGTCCGATCCGATTTATATGAACAGCAGCGGCTTCGACCCTTCGCTGTTCCACGATGACGATGGCCGCAAATGGTTCGTCAACATGTTGTGGGACCATCGTCCCGGACAGAACCGTTTCGCCGGAATCGTGGCCCAGGAATATTCGCGCAACGAAATGAAGCTGACCGGCAAGCGCGTGAATATCTTCAAGGGCACGCCGCTGGGGCTGACGGAAGCGCCGCATCTCTACAAACGCGAAGGCTGGTACTATTTGCTGACGGCCGAAGGCGGCACCGCATGGAACCATGCCGTCACCATGGCACGGTCCCGCGACGTGCTGGGGCCCTACGAACTGCATCCCGATACCTATGTCCTGAGCGCGCGCACCCGCCCCGACGCGCCGTTGCAGCGCGCCGGTCATGCCGATCTGGTGGAAACTCAGGATGGCGACACCTACATGGCCTATCTCTGCGGACGCCCCTTGAAGAACCGGGGCCGCTGCACTTTGGGGCGTGAGACGGCGATCCAGAAAATGCAATGGCGGGACGGCTGGCTCTACACCGAGGGCGAAGCCGGCATGCCGCAACTGGAGACGCCTGCGCCGGAATTGAAGCCACATCCTTTCGCAGCCCCAGCCGCGCGCGACGATTTCGACTCGTCCGTACTGGCCATCGATTTTCAATGGCTGCGCACGCCCTACCCGCAAACCATCTTCAGCCTGACGGCGCGGCCCGGACATCTGCGGCTGTATGGCCGCGAAACCATCGGCAGCCAGTTCACCCAGGCGCTGGTGGCGCGGCGCCAGCAGTCCCATTGCTACAGCGCTGAGACGCAGATGGATTTCGAGCCGGCACATTTTCAGCAGGCGGCAGGACTGGTCTGCTACTATGGCGGCAACAAATTCCACTATCTGCACGTCACCCATGACGACACCCATGGCAGGCATATCCGTGTGATGTCGGCCCTGCCCGACGCCCCTATGGGCGATGCTTTCACCCAGCCGCTTCCCATCCCGGCCGGCCCGGTGGGGCTGCGGGTGGAAGTGGACGAGGAGCGGCTCACTTTCGCCTATCGGCTTGGCACTGGCCCCTGGCAACGCCTGCCCCAGACCTTCGATGCCTCCATCCTGTCCGACGAGGCCCAGACACCTGGAACCGCCAACTTCACCGGCGCCTTTGTCGGCATGGCGTGCCAGGACATGGCCGGCACCGCGGCGCCTGCCGATTTCGACTATTTCACCTACCGCGAGCGCGGCTTCCTGGCCGATCCTTTCGCGACTGCCTAAAGCATCGTAAAGTGATGCGATGCTCAAGATTGTTTCCGCCAAGGTGATTGTCTCTTGTCCTGGGCGCAACTTCGTCACCCTGAAGATCGAAACCTCGGACGGCGTCACCGGCCTGGGTGATGCCACCTTGAACGGCCGCGAACTGGCGGTGGCCAGCTACCTGAGCGATCACCTGATCCCCTGCCTGATCGGGCGCGATGCTCACGCTATCGAAGACACCTGGCAGTATTTCTATCGCGGCGCCTATTGGCGGCGCGGGCCGGTTACCATGGCGGCCATCGCCGCGGTGGACATGGCGCTGTGGGACATCAAGGCCAAGGCGGCCGGCCTGCCGCTGTACCAGTTGCTGGGCGGCAAGTGCCGCGACGGCGCCATGGTCTATTGCCACGCCAACGGCACCACCATCGATGAGACTCTGGAGAAAGCCCAATACTACATCGCGCAAGGCTTCAAGGCGGTGCGCCTGCAGTCCGGCGTGCCGGGGCTGAAATCCACCTATGGCGTTTCCAAAACGCAGAAGGCCTACGAACCCGCCGATGCCGACATTCCATCCGAGAATGTCTGGTCCAGCGAGAAATATCTGCGCTCGGTGCCGGGCCTGTTCAAGGCGGCACGCGACGCATTGGGCTGGGACGTGCATCTGCTGCACGATATTCATCACCGCCTGACGCCGATCGAAGCGGCGCGCCTGGGCAAGGACCTGGAACCCTACCGTCCTTTCTGGCTGGAAGATGCCGTGCCGGCGGAGAACCAGGCCAATTTCCGCCTGATCCGCCAGCACACCACCTCGCCCTTGGCAGTGGGCGAAGTCTTTAACAGCATCTGGGATTGCAAGCAGTTGATCGAAGAACAGCTGATCGACTATATCCGCGCCACCGTGACCCATGCCGGCGGCATCACCCATCTGCGCCGCATCGCCGCCCTGGCCGATCTTTATAATGTGCGCACCGGCTGTCATGGCCCCACCGACCTGTCGCCAGTCTGCATGGCGGCGGCGCTGCATTTCGACGTTTCGATTCCCAATTTCGGCATCCAGGAATGGATGCACCATGCCGAGGTGACCGACGAGGTTTTCCGCCGCACGTACAGTTATCGCGATGGCGCGCTGCATCCCGGCGAAGGGCCCGGCCTGGGCGTGGAGATCGATGAAAAACTGGCGGCGAAATATCCCTACAAGCGCGCCTACCTGCCGGTGAACCGGCTGGAAGACGGCAGCATGACCAACTGGTGAAGCCCGCCGCGCCACCAGACCGGGCCCTCACCGAGTTCGCAGGCGAGCGGCCATACACAGACGGCTGGGCTCAGCCCCATCCCGCATCGATCCAATATTCGTGCCCGGTGCACATGCGCCCGTCATCGGAGGCTAGGAACAGCACCAGGGACGCGACATGCTCGGGGGTTATGCGGACCTTCAAACACTGCTGGTCCACGATCCCGGCCTCGCCTTCGGGCGTGTACCATTTCATCTGGCGCGGGGTTTTCACATTGCCCGGAACCACCGCCGTGACCCGGATATTGTCCGCGCCCAGTTCGCGCGCCAGACCCCGCGTCATACCTTCGATGCCGGCCTTGGCTGTTTCATAGAGCAACAACCCCGGCAGCCCGAGGTGCCAGGAGATCGATCCGAAATTGATGATGGCGCCGCCGCCCCGCGCTTTCATGCCGGGAACCGCCGCCTTGGCGGCAAACAGCATGTGGCGCAGATTCACCGCCATGCGTTCATCCCAATAGGCGGGCGTGATGTCCTGCAAGGTGTGACGATCGTCATTGCCGGCATTGTTGACCAGCACATCGATGCCGCCCAGCGATCGGATGAAGGTTTCCAGGGCGGTGAGATTGGTGAGATCCAGGGGATGGAAAACGATTTTGATCGAGGCATCTTTCATCCGCTCGACCAGCGCGGCGCTTTCCTGTTCCAGGATATCCACGAAGATGGTTTCGGCTCCCTGACGTGCGAAAGCTTCCACCAGGGCCGCGCCGATGCCGGAGCCGCCGCCGGTGATCACTACGCGTTTGCCGGCCAGACTTGGATAGACGGCAGACCGCGCGGCAGCGGGTGCGGTTCGCGCTTCTGTCGCGCGTGAGGGAACATCTTTCATGGCAAACCACGGCCCCAAACTATTGGTTGCGCTACCAATAGCAGCTTACTGGTCCTGTCAAGCGTGGCCTCAAGCTTTACGCTTGCCGGAACGCGTTTCGGGCGGCGAGGCCTTGAAGGGCGCGGAAGAATCGCGCTTGACGAGAGAAAATTTGAGCATTTTCTGCACGACCTGCGGCTCGGCGCCGCTGCGGCGGGCGCGGATCCGCTCGACCAGCAACCGTACCGCCTCGCGCGCCATGTCCGCGATGGGTTGGTGCACGGTGGTGAGGGTGGGCCACACCGTCATGGCGACCGGCGTATCATCGAAACCCGCCACCGCCAGGTCGTCGGGCACCTCCAGCCCCCGGCGGTGTGCCACCGCCAAGGCCGCCGCCGCCATATCGTCATTCGACGCAAAAATGGCGCTGGGATTGTAGCTGCCCAGCAGCTTTTCGGCGGCCTCCAGGCCCGAGCGATAGGTGAAATAACCCTGGGCGACCTGGTCGGTCCCGACGGACAGGCCTGCTTCGGTCATGCCTTCGACATAACCGCGAAACCGCTGGCCGGTGGCAGTCTGGTTGGGATGCCCATTGATAAAGCCGATGCGACGATGGCCCAGTTCCAGCAGGTAACGGGTCATGGCGCGCGCGGCTTCAAAATTGTTGATGCTGATGGCGCAAAGGTCGGATGCGGGCTTTCCCGACGCTACCAGTACGGCGGCAAGGCCGGCATCGCGCACCGCCTTGAGCGCGATTTCGGAGTCGCAAAGCGGCGCCGGCAGGATCACGCCATCGACACCGCCTTTGACCAGCCGCCCGATCGCTTCATACTCGCTTCCCCCGCCCTCGCATTTTTCGATCACCAGCTGGCAGCCGCTGAGGCTGGACTGTTCAAGGCTGCCGAGCAGGAACTCGCTAAGATAGTTGGCGCTGGGATTTGCGTAGAGGATGCCGATATGGATGGTGTCGGCGCTGGCCAGGCGGCGCGCCGCCTGATTGGGCGAATAGCGCAGCGCCTTGACCGAGACCACCACCCGCTCGCGAGTTTTCTCGCGCACATTGGATTCGCCGTTGATCACGCGCGACACCGTCATGGGCGAGACGCCGGCATGCTTTGCTACGTCGTGGATGGTGACGACGCTACCGCCACGGCGGCTGCTTTTTTTGGCCACTGCTTTAGCTCTCCGATTGCGACGGCAGGTGCCGCATCACTGTTTCCCCTTGCGTTTCGCCGCGGACGGCCAGATTGGGCGCAAGGTCTTGATCGAAGCGGCAACGCGGGCGCGGGTTTCCTCGCGCCCATTGCTTTCGGAATTGATGACGCACCACATCGTGTATGGTCACTACACTGCCACCGCGGCGGGCGCTTTTTCGAGCCACAATCCCTCTCCCCAAGACTGTCCTTAGCAAAAGCCGCGCAAAATAAACATGCGCGCTTTGACCGGACCCTTCATTGACTTGCCCACACGCCCCGGAATATCCGTTTTTGCGCAGCTTTGGCGAGGATTCGGCGTGGCGCGGACACTCTATGGCAGGATGGCCGACGGCACACCGGTCCATGCTTTTGCGCTGGCTGCCGGGGATATTAGCACGACCATTCTCGACCTGGGCGGGACCATTACCGCAATCGCCGTGCCGGACGCCCAAGGCCGCACCCGCAACATGGTCCTGGGATTGAAGGACCTGGCTGCCTATGAAGCCAGTGGCTGGTGGAACTGCTTGATCGGCCGATATGCCAACCGGCTGAGGGGTGGCGTCACCTTGGACGGACGGCACTACCCTCTGGCGCAGGATGCCCATGGCGTGACCCTGCATGGCGGCCGCGGCCAATCCTGGGGTGCGCGTCTTTGGCAAGTGGTGGCGGCCAGCGATACCGCGCTGACCTTGCGCCTCGTCAGCCCGGACGGCGACCAGGGCTTTGCCGGGGCAGTGACGGCGGAAGTCACCTATTGCCTGGCGGATGACGGATTGCGGCTGGACTATCGCGCCACCACCGATGCCCCGACCGTGATCAACCTGACCAACCATATTTACTTCAACCTGGCAGGTCAGGGTTCGGTGCTGGCGCAGTTGCTGCAACTCAATGCCGACGGCATCACAGCCACCGACGCGCGGCAGATACCCACTGGCGAGATCGCCCCGGTGGCGGACACGGCTTTCGACTTTCGTGCGCCCAGGACAATTGGCGCGATGGTGGATAGCCACGAACCGCAAATGGCGATTGCGGGCGGCTATGACCATAATTTCGTGTTGAAAAAGACTGCGCCGGGCGCGCTGGAATGGGCGGCGCGCCTGAGCGATCCGCAGAGCGGCATCACGTTGGAAGTGTCCACCACCGAGCCCGGCATGCAGGTCTATTCCACCAACAATGTGAAGCCTGGCCAGTTGGGCGCGCAGGGTGCGGAAATCCGCAAGCGCGACGGCCTGGCGTTGGAAACTCAGCATTTCCCCTACAGTCCCAACCGGCCCGGATTTCCTTCAACCTTGCTCAGGCCGGGTGAGATCTTGCGTTCCACCACCGTCTTTCGCTTTCTCAAGGCGTGAGCGCGAGGTGTTGTGGAGTCGGGGCAAGCACCGCCCTGTATACAGTCACGTCATGTGAGGCGGCGGCGGAAACCGTGCCGCATCGGCTTGCAGGATTCTTGGCCGGAAGTCTTGGATTATTAAGGATATTTTTGAAAATGCCTGGGCATTCGCGCAAGGGGCAACTATTAAGCGTCTCCTTCGGCTTGAGTTCTCAACAAGTTTGGTTGGCGCTGGGCGCGCCGTGAATTTGCCGCCGTGATCCCCTAGATAACCTTGCAACAGAGGGATCGTCATACTTTAACCAATGTTCTTTAGAAATTACCCCAGGGATTAATTGGAGCATCCATGACTGACACCGCGTACGGCCTCGGGCGTCACGGCTTTCGCAACCTGAAAGCCGTTCATTGGAATCTCAGCGTACCGGCGCTTTATGAAGAAGCAATTGCGCGCCGCGAAGGCCATCTCGCCGCAAACGGCCCCCTGGTGGTGCGCACGGGCGTGCATACGGGGCGTTCAGCGTCCGACAAGTTCGTGGTGCGCGATGTCCAGACCGAGAGCCAAGTCTGGTGGGACAATAACAAAGCAATGACCCCAGCGCATTTCGATGCGCTGTACGCCGACATGATGACCCATGCCGAGGGCCGCGAACTCTTCGCCAAGGACCTGTTCGGCGGCGCAGACATGACGCACCGCATCAGCGTGCGGGTGGTGAGCGAGTATGCCTGGCACTCGCTGTTCGTGAACCAGCTTCTGATCCGCCCCACGGCAGAAGAGCTGAAGAACTTCCTCCCGGAATTCGCCATCATCGATCTGCCCAGTTTCGCGGCCGATCCGGCGCGTCATGGCACGGCCAGCCAGACGGTGATCGCGGTGAACTTCACCAAAAAAATGATCCTGATCGGCGGCACATCCTATGCCGGTGAAATGAAAAAGTCGGTTTTCACAATTCTGAACTATCTGCTGCCGGCCAAGCGGGTGATGAGCATGCACTGCTCCGCCAATGTCGGGGCCGATGGCAAGTCGGCCATCTTCTTCGGCCTGTCGGGCACCGGCAAGACCACCCTGTCGGCGGATGCTTCGCGCACCCTGATCGGCGACGATGAGCATGGCTGGAGCGAGAATGGCATCTTCAACATCGAAGGCGGCTGTTATGCCAAGGTGATCCGGCTGAGCCGCGAAGCGGAGCCGGAAATCTTCTCCACCACCGAACGCTTCGGCACCGTGCTGGAGAATGTGGTGATGGATGAGGCGACCCGCGCCTTGGACCTCGACGACGCCCGCTATGCCGAAAATACCCGCGCCGCCTATCCGATCGATTACATTCCCAACGCTTCGGATACGGGGCGCGCCGGTCATCCCAAGAATGTGATCATGCTGACGGCGGACGCTTTCGGCGTGTTGCCGCCGATCGCGCGCCTGACCCCGTCGCAGGCCATGTATCACTTCCTGTCGGGCTTCACCGCCAAGGTCGCGGGCACGGAAAAAGGCCTGGGCAAGGAACCGCAACCGACTTTCTCCACCTGCTTTGGCGCGCCCTTCATGCCGCGCCATCCGTCCGAATATGGCAACCTTTTGCGCGCCCTGATCGCCGAGCACAGCGCTGATTGCTGGCTGGTCAATACCGGATGGACCAGCGGCGCTTTCGGTACGGGCGCGCGCATGCCCATCAAGGCGACGCGTGCCCTGCTCAATGCGGCGCTGGACGGCAGCCTCGCCAATGTCGAGATGCGGGTCGATCCGCACTTCAAGTTCCGCGTGCCTGTGGCCGTGCCGGGGGTGGACGCCAAGATCCTCAACCCGCGCGACACTTGGGCCGACAAATCGGCCTATGACGCCCAGGCCCGCAAGCTGGTGTCGATGTTCCGTGACAATTTCCGCAAGTTTGAGGCCCATGTGGCCGCAGACGTGCTGCAGGCTGCTCCGGAACTTGCGGAGGCCGCGGAATAGATTTCCGCAGCGCCTGCACCACCATCAGCGGCAACCGCGGGAGAGGAGCGCCTTTACGCCTTGTCTTGGCGTGGCCAGCGCAAACCAAGCATCAAGAATTATTCTTTAATATCAATATCTTATAAGTAATTGGCGAGGCGGCACGGGTGCCGGCAGCGGCAACACCGACATCGCGCTATAAACAAATCGCCATGAAATTTCTTGTCGTCACCCTGGGTTCGATCGGCGATCTCATGCCGTTTCTGGCGATTGGCGATGCCTTGCGGCAACGCGGACACCAGGTCGTGATCGCCTCCAATGCCGGCTATGCCGCGCTGGTCAGAGGCTCCGGCTTTGAATTCGGCATTGTCTCGGACAGGCCCCAACTGGCGCTGGATGACTTGCTCGAATCCGATCCGCGTGAAGCCTGGAAGAGAGTTTGGGACGAGGTCTTTGTTCCGGCGGCAGGTCCGACACGCGATTTCATCGCCCATCATGCGCAAGCCGGACCATGCAAGGTGATCGCGTCCTGGACCGCGCTGGGGGCCAGGCTGGCAAAACAGGAACGCGAATTCCCGCTTTGCACCGCCTACCTGTCCCCCCATGCCGTGCATGAGGACAGCGATCTTTCCGGCCCCCATGGCGAGCGGATCGGTTTGTTCCCGTCCTGGTTCGGCCCTGTCGACGATATGAGCAAAATTCCGTTGACGGGCTTTCCCATGGTGGACGATGCCCTGGTGCCCGCCCTGCCCCCGCCACTGGAAACCTTCCTGCGGGACGGGCCGGCGCCGGTCATTTTCACGCCCGGCAGTTTCATGCGCCGCTCGGAAGCGTTTTTCCGGGAAGCGATGGCGACGTGCGAACGCCAGGGTTTGCGTGCCGTCTTTCTGACGCCCCATGGCGACCAGATTCCGCAGACACTTCCGCCCACCATCAGGCACTTCAAATTCGTCTCCCTGCAGCGGTTGGCGGGGCACGCCGCCGCGCTGGTACATCACGGCGGCATCGGCACCTGCGCCCAAGCTTTAAGGGCAGGAATTCCCCAATTGATCACGCCGGTGTTTTTCGATCAGCCGGACAATGCCGCGCGCGTCGAAGCTTTGGGCGTGGGCCGGCGCGTCAGCGCGCGGGCTGAAGTCGGCGACAGGCTGGCGGGCTTGCTTGCTTCCCAATCCGTGCGGGACAGCTGTGCCGCAATCCGGGCGCACTTTACCGGAACCGATCCCCTTGGGCAGATTTGCGATATCGCCGAAGCCCTGCGCTGAAGGAAAAAGTCCCGGCATCCACGTGCGCGGATGCCGGGCAGGGGGAAAACTACATTTCAGCCGCATACGACGGTGAAGGTACGGTCGACGATATCCATCCCGGGTGAGACCGGCTCCTATCGCCGTTTCACGGATCATGCCTCGCCTGCATGAAATCGATTCCAGGTAGTACTTTTCCGTCGAAGTCAAATAGCGCGGTGGTCGAGCCCTTGCTGCGGGTCGCACATTGGTTCGGCACCAGATCAGGCGCCCAGTAATTTACCCCGTCACCGCCGGCGGCCAATACCGCGCGTGTCAGGTCAACCAGAAATCTCTTCTGTCCTTCCGGTGAAGCCGGATAGCCTGGCAGCAGAGCCTTGGCGTTCAGGTTGCTGCGCACGCCTTCCGGATCGCTGCCCGAGGGATAGGCTGTTTCCACCAGCATGACATCCTTGCCGGGGTAGATGCTGCGCAGCCGGCGAATACTCTCCCCGGTCTGGGTGATGTCATATCGGGACCATTGAAAGCCGTAATAGCTGACACCGATCAGGTCAAAGTCGGAAACCCCAACATTTGCGGCTTGCGCGAACCAAGCCTCGACATTCTCCGGCTGGGCGATCTGCAGCATGACGCGCGGCTTGATGGTGAAATTCCGGCTCGCGTCACGCACCGCCCGGATGCCGGCATTGATGATCATGGCGTCGCGCGTCCAATTGATGCTTGGCTTGGTCGCGATCTCTCCATTGGCAAGCCGCGGCCTTTCTTTCTGCAGCATCTCCGGATTGATCTCATTGCCCACCTGCACCATCTCAGGCATCAGGTCCTGCCGCCCCAATGTGGTGAGGATATAGGTGGTATACTGATAAAGCGTATCGGCCAGTTTGGCGTCGTCGGTGATGTCGGCCCAGTCCTGCGGAATGGGTTGCTTACCGGCATCAGCCCAACTGTCGGAATAATGGAAATCGAGAAGAACCTGCATTCCTTCCGCCTTGGCGCTGCGGATGGTGCGGATAACGTCCTTCAGCGTGCTGTATTTGGTCTCATTTCCATCGGTCCAAATGCGCACCCGCACCAGGTTCGCCCCGTGATCCTTGAAAATGCGATAGATTCCCTTGATCTTGCCGTCGCTGTCGCGATAGACCGCGCCGCAGTCTGCCATTTGATTGGCGAAGGACAGGTCGGCGCCATAATAAAGCGGCCCCGCTTGGACTGTGAGCGGCAATAGCGATGCACAAAAGCCGCCAA
Source organism: Alphaproteobacteria bacterium (assembly GCA_025361185.1). GTDB lineage: Bacteria > Pseudomonadota > Alphaproteobacteria > Micropepsales > Micropepsaceae > Rhizomicrobium. Next base: position 17,680 of record JANYAR010000153.1, read on the forward strand.
GAAGCTGCCGGACCACGCGCTTTCGCATACAATGCCCTGCCCTGATAGTGCCCGATGATATTCCCGTAGGTAGGCGTCGGACGCGGTCTAGACTGTCGACGCGATTGAGGTTGTGGTGGGAGTCACCGGCGCTGGGCCGCTATTACTGCCGGTGGTCAGGGCAACAGCGAAACCCGCAATGGCGCCTACGCCGAGCACGGCATACAGGATAGTGCTCTCGCTCGTCTGGGCGCGTTTCACGCCGGCAGGAGCGCCCGGCGAAAGCGGACCCACATCGCCAGCCAGCGCGGCGGAGGTGGATAAAGCCAAAGCGAGAAAGGAAGAAATCAGCCGCATTTGTCACGCTCCTTGAGTTGGTTTGATGTTGCCATGGCACATTCGTGAAAAACTAGAGTCCAAGCTGCTCAGCTGATAATTTACCCCGCTAGCCAAAACCCTAGATCAAACCATGACAGTACGGGTCCTAAAAAGTCCCGGCACCCGCGTTCGATAGCGGGTGCCGGGCCAGTCAGGGGAAATTACATCTTGAAGCGGACACCGAGCGTGTAGTAACGCCCGATGATGTCCGCATAGGTCGGCGTCGGATAGAGGAAGCCGGGGCTGCCGCCTCCGAAGCCGCCGATGAGGGGACCGTTATTGTCGAACAGATTGTTGATGTTGAGGAAGGCAGTGATGGGCTGCTGCTCGACATTGAGGTCATAGGTCACCGCCAGGCCGGTCAGGTAATAGGCGGGAATCGGCCCGTCTTTGACAAACCTGGGTGTCCACGGAAGCGTGGTGCCGAACCAGTTCTGCTGGGCGATATATTGCTCGGTGACAGTCGCGCTGAACCCGTTATTGGCGTATCCGAGACTGATATTGGCCCTGTCCCTGGGGGCGCTGTTGTTACCGGTGCTATTGGCGTTGTTTATATATTGCACGCCGGGCACGCCCGCCACACTGATAGTCCCGACAACCTCCTGATGATTCCAGAACAGGCGAAAATTCATGAAGCCGTTCATGCTGGTCCAGGAACTCAGATCGGAGACATAGTCGATTTCCGTGTCAAAGCCGCCGCGTGAGTTCATCGCGACGTTCTGATTCAGACTGGTGATCTGGGTCGGGAAGTTGCCGGCAGTGGTATTGGTATAGCCCAGTGGCCGCGAGATGAGGTTGCAATAAGGCGAGGTCAGGTTCGATTCCAGGCAGAGTTGTTCGGCGGCTTGACTGTTGCCGCCGATCGCGCCGATCGCGTTGCCGATCTTGATGTGGTAATAGTCAACCGACGCCGTCAAGCCCGGAATAAAGCTCGGCGTGAAAACCGCGCCCAGCGTAGTGTTATTGGACACTTCGGGCTTGAGGTTGGCGTTGCCGCCAGTGACGGTGTTGACGGAGCCGCTCACGCCGGTACCCACGCAGTTGGCCCCCGCGGGCGCGGCAGGGTCACAGAAATTGGTATCGGTGATGCCCGAAGTGGTGATCACCTGCTGCTGATAGAGGTCCCACAAGGTCGGGGCGCGCATGTCGCGCGATGTCGAGGCGCGGAAGCGCAGATCGTCGTTCACCGACCATTCCAGACCGACCTTGTAAGTGTTGGCTGAGAAGGTGGAAGACACAGATCTGGCACCGGCGAGACCATTAGTCGAATAGGCCGCATAGCGATAGGCGCCGTTCAATGAGAGCAATTCGGCGAAGGGCAAGCCCTTCAACAAGGGCACATCCAACTCGATATCGCCCTCGGTGACATCTTCCGCTCCTATCCCGCCTGATTGAACTTCCTTGAACCAGGCGAGATTGGCGGCTGGGAAAGAGGCGGGCAACGAATTTCCTGCCGCGCCGAGCCGCAGGTTCTGCGGATTGAAGGTGACGCCATTTGGCTCGGAGGTGATCACCTTGAGCGACTGGTGGCGGTATTCCATGCCAACAGCGGTCTTGATCGGACCCGCCCAGCCTTCGAACAGCGTTCCGGTCAGGTTGGCGGCAAAATCGTCCATTTTGTTCTTCGCCTGCCAGGACGTGTTGCCGAAGACATATTGCTGGGCGGCCGTGGTCGAATTGTTCTGGCCCAGAATATTGAGCGGCACGCAACCCGGAAAGGCGCCCGGCGTGACGATGCTCGAACGGCAGACGGTGTTGCCCGTCGCGGGATCCACCACGGCGTCAATGGCGGCAAAGAACCGGCTGCTATTCATGTTGTTGACCGTGAGCAGGGTCAGGGCGTTTTGGCCATGGGTGTAATGCATGTCCCATGTGAAGTCGCCGAAGGTCGCGCCCTTGAGCCCGGCCGACACGGCTTCGGTGTTGGTCTGCTGCTTGACATTGATCTGGCGCGAGAGATCGTTGTTGAAGCGCGCGATATCGACGGCGGTGGTGCCGGCCGGGAACAGCGCCGCCTGCTGGGCCGCGGTAAAGAACGGGTTGCCGCTATAGAGCCAGATCGGATACTGCCCGTCGGTATTGGTGTAGCCCTGACTTGCGCCGGAGGTCCAAGACGACCCGTAGCGCGCATCGGCATAGAAGCTCAGATCGCGGGTGAGGTCGTAATCGAAGCGCCCATAAACCTGGCCGTTATGGTCCGCCGAAATGATCGTTTCGTTATGCAGTACGCCGCCATCGCCGCCGATATTGGCGCCGCCGGTCCCGGTTGCGGTGCCCGGATCGAACGCGATGATGGCTTTGCCGTCCGCCGAGAACTGCAGCCCCTTTTTCGGTCCACTGGCGATCAGGCCGAAGGGAGACGTCGTGGCCAGACGGACGTTGCAGGCCAGCACCTGCGGATTTGTCGACGACGTGGAGGAGCCGGTTGTCTGGCAGCTGTGCGCCAAATCGCCATAGGGGCGCGCCGCCGAATCGGGAATGGAGTCGCGGTTAAAATATTCCGCGCTGACCTCGAAATGGCCCTTGTCGAACACATTGAAGCCCGCCGCGAAGCCGACGCGCGCGGTAGCGGCATCGCCATAGTTTGAAATGCCGCCCTGTATCTGGCCCTTGAAGCCCATGAACTTGTGGTCGATGACATAGTTCACCACGCCGGCGACGGCGTCGGAGCCGTAAACCGCGCTGGCGCCGCCGGTCACCACATCGACGCGCTGGACCAGCATCTGCGGCAGCATGTCGACGTTGACCGTGGTGTCGTAGAAGGTGCCCGGCACGCGGTTACCGTCCATCAGGATCAGGGTGCGGATCGCGCCAAGGCCGTGCAGGTTCAAGTTGTTGGTCGGGGTGCCGAAACCGCGTCCGTTGGGCTCGGTATGCGAGGTGGTGCCCAAAGTCGGGGCAAACATCGGCAGCTGGGCGAGCGCTTCGGGGATACTTGTGGGCGTTGCGATCAACAATTGGTCGGCGGAAACCACAGTCACCGGCGTCGGCATCCCCGAGCCGTTGGCGATGCGCGAACCGGTGACGGTGACGGCTTCGGTGGAGGCATCGCTGCGGGCGACGGACGTGCCGCCCCCCGCCTGGGCGAGCATCACAAGTGGCTTGTCGGGGCTGGGCTTCCTGTCACCCTTCTGGTCGCTGTCGGGCCGGGCGACCGTGGTATTGATTTCCTGGACCGGTTGCACACTATCGGTTGGAGCCGCGGCCGGGGCCGCATAGGCCATGTTCGCAAGCGCAATAACGCTCGCCGTACCGGCCAGAATCGTCCTGAGATAGTGTTTGCCCGTCATCGTCCGCCCTCGATTTATTGTTGTCTGACTGGCTATGACGGGCGGGGGGCCACAAACCCCTATGAATATTTCACGAAAGGGCGCTCAGCCGGCATTGATACGCAGGCCCAGCGTGACATACCGGCCAATGACGTCCGCGCCCGGTCCAACCGGATAGTTGAGGCCCGGACTGCCCGTAAAGCCGGAGGTCTGATAGACGCCACCCTGGGCATTGAACAGATTGCTGACATTGAGAAAGCCGGTCAGAGGCCGGTCCCAGGCGATGAAATCATACGAAAGGTTCAAATCGGTCTGATAATAGGCCCGCACGTCGGGGACGTTGAACACCAGGGTCTGGTTGGCGTTCTGGCGGAACGAAGACTGATAGCGCTCCAGCATATCGACCGCGAAATTGCCGATCTGGGCACCGGCCGTGAAGGTCAAGCGATCCGTGGGCGTCTGAGCCGTGCCCGCGGCATTGGTGATCAGCGTTCCGGGCAATGTCTGGGTCTTGAGCGAGGGCTGATGCGTCCAAAACAGGCCAAGATGCGACCTGCCGTTCCAGGCCGGATCGATATCCTGAAGGTCGCCCTGGTAGCTGGCCTGTAAGTCATAGCCCTCGGTATAGGTTTTGGCGATGTTTTCCTTCAGCAGGATGAATTGCAGGGGGAAGTTGGCCGGTGAGGTGTCGTTGTAAGAAATGGGCCGCACGATCAGCGCGCACAAAGGTGAGGTTCCTCCGGACGCCAGACAAAGATTCTGCACGATCGGATTGCCGCCATTGACCGCGCCGATGGCATTATCGATGGCGATATGAAAATAATCCACCGACAGGCTGAGATCGGGCAACCAGGCGGGGCTGTAGACAAAACCCGCCGTGGCGTTGTGCGCCACTTCCGGCTTCAGCGCCGGATTGCCGGCCTGGGTGGTATTCACCGACCCTGACGTGTTGGTGAGAAAATCAACGATCCCGGAACTGGATGTAAGCGGTCCCTGAAAAAGATCGAACAGCGTGGGCGCCCTTATGTCGCGCGAATAAGACCCCCGCAAACGCAACGCATCGACAATCTGCCAGTCCAGCGCTGCTTTCCAGGTGTTGGCGGACCCGGCAGTGGAATAATGCGTAAAGCGATAGGCGCCATCGAGGGACAGGAGTTCGACACCCGGCAGACCGCGCAACAGGGGAATGTCCAGCTCGACATCGCCCTCATAGACCGAGCCGTCGCCCTCAGCCGCCGACTGGGTTTCCTTCATCCATTTCAGATTGCTGACCGGAATGGCGGTCCCGGTGGGGCCACCCACGCGCAGATATTGCGGATTAAAACTGCTGTCGGGCGCTGTCGTGGTCAGCGACAGGTTTTGGCGCTGATATTCCAGCCCTGCCGCGGCCTTCACCGGCCCTGCCCAACCCTCAAACAGGATGCCGGTGATATTGGCCGCCACATCATCCAGCCCGTTGTGCGCGGTCCAGGCGGTTGTGCCCTCGACATACTTCAGCGCCGCTTCTGACGGCGCATGCGCGCCGAAGAGATTCAGCGGTACACAGCCGGGATAGGCCCCCGGTGCGGTGAGGCTGACATTGCAAACGATGTTGCCGCTCGCGGGATCGCGCGCGGCATCCACCGCGGCGTAAAGCCGTTGGGCATTCACATTGTTGAGGGTGGTCAGGCGGGTGCGCGTCTCGCCATGCGTATAGGAGGCGTTCCAACCATAGGCGCCAAATAGCTTGCCCTGCAGACCCACCGACACCGAGGCCGCGCCGGTCTGATATTTCAATCCCAGCCGGCGCGACAGATCGTCGTCGAAGCGGTTAAAGGTGAAGGAACCCGTACCGGTAGTGGTCAACATGGACTGCAGTGCCGGCGCCAGAAAAGCATTGCCGCTATAGATTGTCAGCGGATAGGCCGACGGTGTGTTGAATATGATCTGATTGGCTTCGAAGGTGCGCGACATCGCATAGCTCGCCTGGATATGCGCCTCCAGTCCGGGTGCCAGCTCATAATCGAACCGGCCAAAGCCTTGCAGCGTGTTGATCACGGGCAGCAGATACTCGTTGTGCACAATGCCGCCATCGCCGCCGATCGCGGCGGCGCCGGTGGCGGTCGCGGTGCCCGGATCGAAGGACGCCAGAACGCCGCCGTCCAGAAATTGCTTGCCCGTGAAGGGTCCGGATGTGGCAAGTCCGTCGAAACTGGCGTCGCTCTTGCGGATTGCTGTCACAAGCTGAAATGGTACGGCTAAAGTGCCGCTGCCGACGATGGCCGGGCCGAGATTGCCGTAGGGGCGCGCCGCCTGATCGGTGATGGCGTCGCGGTTGTAATATTCCACGCTCCAGATCACATGGCCGTGATCGAACAAATCCTGCCCGCCGGCCAGACCGGCGCGGAAGGATCTGGCGTCGTCATGTTGGGAGAGGCCGCCCTGCACCACCGCCTTGAAACCGTCAAAGTGCCTGTCGAGTACGAAATTCACCACGCCGGTCACCGCATCGGAACCGTAGACGGCCGACGCACCTCCCGTGACGATCTCCACTCTCTGCACCAGCATTTGCGGCAAGGTATTGGTATCCACCGTGCCGTCGAAGAACGTGGCGGGAACGCGCAATCCGTCCTCCAGGATCAGCGTGCGGTTGGGCCCGAGGCCGCGCAGATCGAGGAAATTCCCGTTTGGCCGAAAGCCGCGTCCATTGGCACCGCTCACGGCACTGTTGCTGGTTTGGGCCGGCGCGAAGATAGGCAGTTTGTTGAGCCCATCGGGCAAGCTCGACGGCGTAAGGCGTGACAGCTCCCGCGTAGTGATGGCGGTAACTGGGGGAGAAAACTGCTCATTGTCGGCAATGCGGGTTCCGGTTACGACCACCGACTCCAGAACCGCGCTGTCGGGATTTGACACGCTGCGGCGCGCGGATAACCGCGAGATACTGACCGCGCCCGACTTGTCGCGGTTGGCGGAAATTCCGGTTCCCGCCAGCATGCGGATGAGCGCCTCATCCGCCGGGACCCCGCGCACCTCCCGGCTCGTGATGCCGGCAATATCATCGACATTGTAGATCAGCTGTACGCCGGACTGCCGGATATATTCGTCCAGGGCAGATTTGAGATTTTCCGCTGGTATCGAGATAGCTTGAGCAGCCGCCGCGCCGGTCAATGCAAAAAACAGGGCCGCGCCAGAAAGCACCGCTATCTGGAGTCGCAATCGCTTCAATATGCCCCCTGATTTGCGATATTGTTCTTGTTGGGCAGAAAAAGCCGGAAAAGAGACCTTAATTCCCCTGTCGAGACACGATGATCCTGTCGCCCTGCTCGTTGACGGCAAGACCGAAGCCGCGATGCAGCAGCAACACAAATACGTCCACATTGTCGGCCTTGAAGCTGCCGCCGATACGGATTTTGCGGGCCGGACCTTCCACCAGTATCTGCCGTTCATTGTAGCGATTGAACTGGTCCGCGGCTTCCGCCAGGGTCTGCTGGTTGAACACCAGCAGTCCCTGACGCCAGCTCAGATCATTGGAGATGTCCCCACCGGGCTTCGTAACGACCAGGGTTTCCCGGCCCTTGGTCACCACCACATGACCGGACTCCGCCACGACGGACGCGTCCGGCTCACGCAGCACATCCACCCGCACCTTGCCCTCGCGCACCGTGACACGCACATCGTCTCCATCACGGAAGACGGAGAATTTTGTGCCGATGTCGGTGATGCGGCGGTTGCCGGCATAGACCGTGAATGGCCGCTTTGCGTCATGCACAACATCGAAATAGGCTTCGCCGGAATCCAGCATGACCGTGCGGCTCAGGCCGTTGACGTCAGCATGCAGCCTTGTGTTGGTATTGAGCTCGACCTGCGTGCCGTCCGCCAGGCGCACGGCCTGCATCCGCCCGACAGCGGTGGCGAAATTCTGGCCGGATGGGCCGGACCTTTGCCAAGCCAGCCAGATGCCGCCACCGACAAGGACCACCAGCGAAGCTGCGACTGCGTATTTGACCCACCGTCCATGCCGGCCATCGTCGCGCACCGGTTTCATCGGCACGGGACTTTTCAACGCCGCCAGACGATCCGCCCGCTGCCAGGCCGCCTTCAATCGCAGATAGGCGACCTTATGAAGACTGGCCTGATCGAGCCACAGCTCCATCGTGTCGCGCTCTTGAGCGGATAGTCCGCGATCCTCGCGCGCAAGCCAGTCGGAGGCGATCTTTTCGATTTCGTCAGGGGACATTGCGCGGCTTTCTGAAGAAATTGTAGCGGCGAGCTTGCGTCGTTACGGCGCTGCGGCGTCCGCCCAGGGCCTGCGCCAGCAACCGCATGCCCTTGGCCACCTGATTTTCCACGGTCTCGATGGTGATGCCCATACGCTTCGCAACCTCCTTTTGCGAAAGCCCCTCCACCTTTCGCATCAACACCACTTGCCGGCAACGCGGCGGTAACTTGTCCAGCGCGGCCTGTAGCAGACGTAGCTCCTGGCGCGCGGCGACATAGGCTTCCGCAGACGGCTTATCATCTGAGACGTTCAGCCAGTCGAAATCCGCCACGCTTTCCAGGTTAACCACGCTTTGGCGGCGCAAGCGGTCAATCATCAGATTGCGGGTGATCTGAAACAGGAAGGGCTTGGCCAATAGCGGCTTTTCGTGCTGCGCCGCCTCATAGACACGGGCATAGGCTTCCTGGCGCAAATCGTTGATTTCCGCCTCGTTTCGCCAATTGCGCTGCAAATAGCGGGTCAGCATGGGTTCGAGCGGCAGAATCTCCCGCATGAACCATTCATCAACCGGTTGATTAGTCATGCCGACCCGGCACCCGCCCTGTTTTGAGGTTTGCGCCGGCTCTCCGGCCCCCGTTTATATTTTCACGCAATGCCCGCTGTCTGTTAGACGGCCAAGGAGCCTGAACCCCCTATGGCTTTTCGGACAAGCAAAAAAGTGCGCCCCCGAACCGCGCGCGACCGGACCCATTTCGGCGGGGCGAATTCGGAGACTGGTGCTTTCTGACCAAAATCCGGGAATTGCCCGCTATCTGCCGGGCCCCGCCGGACGGATGCCAAAATTCACCACATCGAGATTGGGACCGGTTTTGGGCGCCGGCTTGGCCCAGCGGATCGTGCCCTTGAGGTCGGCCGCGTTCGCGGGCGGCTGCGACAGCGTGATGGTAAACGCTTGCGCATCCTTCGGAGCGATCCGTGGCACTTGCCATTCCGCGACATTGGCTTTGGCCAGCGCATCCATATGAACGCCCTTGTAGCCATTGCCCGTCGCGCTCGCCACCGTAATACCGGCAGGAATGACAAGATCGATCGTCACGCCTTGTGCTGCAAGGCCTTTGCCTGCCTCGCCATTGTTGGCGACATTCAGGGCATAGGTCGCGCCGTTGCCCGCCGCAAGCTGTGCCTGCAAGGCGGGGCGAAAGCCGATTTCGTCGTGCGCCCAGTCGTAGATTTCCTTCATCTGGCCTTCCGAAAGGCGCAGCGTGTTGAAATTTCCCATGCGCAGGCGTTGGCCGGGCCGGGTAGGCTCCAGCTTCGGCATGGCGGTGGTGTGGGTGTAGACAAGTTCCTTCATCTGGGCGAAGTCACCGGCTCGTCCGCCGAAGCTCGCGCGCGGCATATCGAAGGTGGCGCCATGGCACTGGGCGCAGCCCTGCGACATGTAAACCTGCTGACCATGCGAGGCCTCAGCGGCGACCGGGACGCGCCACGGGCCGGGTTCGGCGCTTTTCGGCAGCGTTGCAAAATACGCCGCCATGCCGGCGAGCTCGGCATCGCTCACCTGATCCTCGATAAAGGCCGGCATCACCCCCCAAGGCTTGCGCACGGCCTGCTGGAATTGCGCCGCCGACAGGCCGCGTCCGGCGAGGTCGGGCCCGAAGGCGCCTTCGCCATTCTTGCCGTGGCAATTCTTGCAGAAGGTATTGTTGCCGTCCCACAGTGATTTTCCGGCGGCCGGATCGGGCGCCTGTGCAAGGGCGGGGAGCTGCGCGAACGCAAGCAGCAGCAGCGCCGTGACCAATCTCTTCATGGAAAATCCCCCGAAAGTTGAATTCTGTGTCTGGTCCGCGAGGCCATCCCCCGCCACCGGCATCCTGACACATTGCGCCATCATACCCACAAAGCGCCGGTAAGTCGCGCCCCCAAATCCAGCCGGCCCCGTTGGTGTGCACCGCCGCAATGACGCCAGGGTGGTTTCCTTTTGTATGGGCAAATGAGAGGATTTGGGGTCCTGACATCATAGGGGACCGCCGGGAACGGCAACAACATCTGGACGATCATCAAGGGAGGCTGATTTGGACGAGATTTCAAAGGCAGAGCGCAAAAAGGCATCCGACTTCCCGCAGGAGCTTCTCGATCTGCTGGATTCCTACGTTCACGGCGCCATCGGCCGCCGCGAATTTCTGAGCGGAGCGCAGAAGTTCGCCACCGCCGCCGTCAGCGCAGCCGCGCTGGTGGAGATGCTGCGGCCCAACTATGCCTGGGCGATCCAGGTCCCGGAAGACGATCAGCGCATCAAGTCGGAAAAGGTCACGGTGCCCTCGCCCAATGGCACGGGCCATATCGACTGCTATCTGGTGAGGCCCGCCCGCGCGCGCGGCAAGCTTCCCGCCGTCATCGTGATTCATGAAAATCGCGGCCTCAATCCCTACATCAAGGACGTGGCGCGGCGGCTGGCGGCGGCGGGCTATATGGCGCTGGCGCCCGACGGGCTTACCTCGGTCGGCGGCTATTCCGGCGATGACGAGAATGGCGCCAAGCTGTTCCAGCAGGTGGACAGGGCCAAGATGGGCGAAGACCTTTACGCCGCGGCGGTCTATCTGAAGAACCGCCCCGACTGCACCGGCAAGCTGGGCGCCATCGGCTTTTGCTTTGGCGGCGGCGTGGTCAACAACCTCGCTGTGCGCATGGGCGCGGATCTGGCGGCGGGCGTGCCGTTCTATGGCGCGCAGCCCAATGCAGACGACACCGCCAAGATCAAGGCCCCTATCAATGCGCAATATGGCGAACTGGACGCGCGCATCACCGGGGGATGGCCCGCCTTCGACGCCGAACTGACCAAAGCCGGCGTTCCGCACGAGGGGCACGTCTATCCGGGTGCGAACCACGGCTTTCATAACGATACAACGCCCCGCTATGACGAAGCGGCGGCGAAAGAAGCCTGGCAGCATACGCTGGACTGGTTCGGCAAATATCTGAAGGCTTGAATATTCTGGATAATCAAAGCCGTTGCCTCGACACAGTTTGAGCCGCGCAAGATGCGCGGCTCAAGGGACGGGTCCATCTGGATGCGCCAAAGGCCGTTCGGCCATGTCGAAGGTCGCCGCTGTCGCGATACCATAAATATATAACCTGGCCACGCCAACCAGGGGGGCTGAAATGAAATCCGCGACGCGTTTGGGAATATTTTCTGCCGGCGTCGTGCTGATGTGCCAGGCAAGCATTTTGACGGCGCTTGGGCAGGACACACAATTCAGCCCCAAGGGCCAGCAGATACCTCCGCCGCCTTGCTTTACCTTGAGAGACCGGTGGGAAGCGCTGAGAGATGGCGCAGATTCCGCGCCCTGTTCCGAGCAGTCGCATCAAGAGTGGCTTCAGGACATAGAACATTGGAAAAAGGAACGCCGCATCCGTATCGGCTATGACGGTGCGCGATATGACCTGCCGGCGCTGAAATGGGCACAGTCCAGTTTCATTCAACCGCAGATGATGGTCCATGACCGCTATCTCTACGATCCCATCCTTCATAAATACACCGTCGATAAATATCTCGATGATCTTAAGAATCGCTATGGCGGTATCGATGCGGTTTTGGTCTGGCCGACCTATCCCAATATGGGCATCGATGACCGCAATCAGCACGACATGCTACGCGCCATGCCCGGCGGGGTAGAGGGGGGCCGGCAGATGGTCGCCGACTTTCATCGCCGCGGCGTGCGCGTTCTGTTTCCCATGATGATGTGGGACCAGGGAACACGCGATCCCGCAAAGCCCTGGCAAGACGCCATCGCGGAATTGATGAAGGAAATTGACGCCGACGGGATCAACGGCGACACGCAAGATGGTGTGCCGCTTGCCTTCTCCGCTTCAGCGGAAAAAATTGGCCACCCGCTGGCGTTCGAGCCGGAGGGCGGCCCAAGCGACGAAGCTCTCGCATGGAACGTTCTGACCTGGGGGCAATACACCTATCAATTCGTTCCGACGGTCGACAAATATCGCTGGCTGGAACCCAAGCACGAGGTCCATATCCAGGGCCGCTGGGATCGCGACAAGACCGACGCCCTGCAATTCGCCTTCTTCAACGGCGAAGGCTGGGAAAGCTGGGAAAATGTCTGGGGCATCTGGAATGGCGTCACCCCCCGGGCCGGAGAAGCCACGCGCCGCGTCGCCACGATAGAACGCGCGATGGCGCCTTACTTTGCCAGTCCGCAATGGGAACCCTTTTATCAGACGAAATCATACGGAATCTTCGCCAGCCGCTGGCCCATGGGCGGCAACACGCTCTGGACCATCGTCAACAGGAACCAGTACGACATTGACGACAGGCAAATGAGCGTTCCCTTTGCCGAAGGGACGAGATATTTCGATCTCTATCACGGCGTGGAACTCCACTCCTTGCGCGAAGGTGAAAACGCCATCCTGTCCTTCGCCATGGAAGCGCACGGCTTCGGCGCCATTTTGGCGGTTCGCGGCAATGTGGACTCCCATATTGCCGACTTGCTTTCAAAGATGAAAGTGATGTCCGCCCGGCCGTTGTCCAGCTATTCCAACGACTGGAAAGACCTGCCGCAAAAATTGGTTGAAATAAAGCCGACCGAGCCTGCGACGTCCGCGCCGCAAGGCATGGTGAAGATTCCCGGCGGGGACTTCGATTTTAAAGTCGAGGGCATTGAAATCGAGGGTCACAACGATGCCGGTGTTGATGTGCAATATCCCTGGGAAAATGGCGCCAGGCGTTTCCACGAACATCGCATCCCGGTAAAGCCCTTCTTCATCGACAAATATCCCGTCACGAATGCGGACTTCAAAAAATTCCTCGATGCCACACAGTACCATCCCGCGGACGCTCTGAATTTTCTCAAGGATTGGACGAACGGGCAGTATCCGCAGGGCTGGGGCAACAAGCCGGTCACCTGGGTTTCTCTGGAAGACGCCCGCGCCTATGCCGGCTGGGCAGGTAAGCGCTTGCCCAAAGAGTGGGAGTGGCAACTGGCCGCCCAGGGAAAGGACGGGCGCGCATATCCCTGGGGTAACAACTGGGACGGCGCAGCGGTACCGGTGGCGGAACATGGACGCGTTTTGACCGCCGCGGACAATGTGGATGCCCATCCAAAAGGCGCCAGTGCATTCGGCGTGATGGATCTGGTGGGCAATGTCTGGCAATGGACGGACGAATATGTCGATGACCATACCCGCGCGGCCATCTTGCGCGGCGGCAGCCATTACCGCCCCGATGGGTCGATCTGGTATTTTCCCCAGGCCTACAGGAACGACCAACACGGAAAATTGCTGCTGATGGCGCCAAGCTACGATCGGTCCGGCGCTGTCGGCTTCCGCTGCGTAAAGGATGCGAACTAGAGGCGGGCATTCCCCGCGCATATGGACGTCCGCGCGTTATAGATCGAATTGGCGGCGGTCGAGAAATTGCTGTAACATCCTTTCATACGGGGTGGGCTGATGGACCGTCGGCATCTGTTGAAAAATTCCCTCGCACTGGGCGGGTTTATGGGATTGGGCGGCTGCGCCGCCACGCCCCCGGCGGAGGTCAAGCCTGCGCCTCCTGTCGCACCTCGAGTCCCGATCATGGACAGGCCGCCGCCATTGGCGCCGATCCGCGCCCATACCGACCGGTTGTTCGACATCAAGGTCTGTATCCGGCCGTTCCGCACCAAGGGTCCTAACCTGGACGTCGAGCAGATCGGCGATGCGATGGTGGTGCACAATTACGGCCATGGCGGCAGCGGCTGGTCGCTGTCCTGGGGCTCGGCCGACATGGCGGTGCAAAAAGCCATGTCCAGAAGCCCCAAGCAGATCGCGGTGATAGGCTGCGGCATTATCGGGCTGACATCGGCGATCACCGCCCAGCGCGCGGGCGCCCAGGTGACGATCTATACCCGTGAACTTTTACCGCGCACCCGCTCGGTGCGCGCCAATGGAAGCTGGACGCCGGATTCACGCATCGCCCTGGCGGCGGAGGCGCCGGCGAATTTCGGCGAGACCTGGGAACAGATGGCGCGCATGTCCTGGAAGAACTTGCGTCCCTATCTGGGACTTGCCGGCAACCCAGTGGCCTTTACCGACATGTATCGGTTGTCCGACACGCCCTTGGGCCGGGAGGCGCCGCGTGACCCCAGCATCCCGCCCTTGCCGCCGCCGAGCTGGAGCGGATTGCCGACACAAAGCTCCGACTTCGGCAGATATGCCGATCGCATCTTAGACATCACGCCCCAGACGCAGGTACTGGCGGACGATATCAACCCCTTCCCGGTGAAGCATGTCACGCGCACCACGAACTTGTTCTTCAACTTCACCGAATACGGTCATCTGCTGACCAGCGAGTTTTTCGCCGCAGGCGGCAAGATCGTGATGCGCGATTTCCATGCCCCGTCGGAATTGACACATCTGCCGGAGAAGGTCGTGATCAACTGCCCCGGTTTTGCAGCGCGCGACTGGTGGAAAGACAAGGCCATGATGCCGGTGCGGGGCCAGACCGGATGGTTGATTCCGCAGCCGGAAGTCAAATACGCCCTGACCTATCGCAATGTCCAGATCCTGTCCAAGAGCGACGGCATCATGGTGATCGCGCTCGAGAACGGCGACATGAAAGGCTACAACAACAGCGACGAATCCGTGAACCGCGCGGAATCGGAACGGGCGGTCAAGGTGATCGAAGAGCTATATTCGCGGTTTCCCACCAACCCGGCGTGACCGAGGAAAGGCAGCGGACATGCGGCGTAAAATCATTCTGGTCCTGATGGCGTGCATGGCAGCGAGCGGCGCCCGGGCGGGAACGTCGGTTTGGGACGGCGTCTATTCCGACGAACAAGTCAGCCGCGGCCAGACCCTGTTTCAGCAGAGCTGTGCCAGGTGCCATGGCGCCAATCTCGCCGGCACCTTCGAGACTCCGCCGCTGGTCGGACGCTTCATTCCCTATTGGGCGGGCACGACGCTAGACGTGCTGTTCGATTATGTCAGTACGGCCATGCCGCTGGATCGGCCTGGCTCGCTGGGCCCGGGCGCCAATGCCGATATCCTGGCCTTCATTCTGAAGGCAAACGATTTCCCTGCCGGGACGAAAGAATTGAGCGCCGCAAGTGAAGACCAGAAATCCATCAGCTTCGACGCCGTCCGGCCGCAGCCTGCGGCCAATCACAAGAAAAGCGCTAAAGCGCGATAGCCTCAGGGGGCACACCATGCTCAATGCGTCCAGAATATTTCAGGCCGCCGCCGCTCTTCTGTTCCTTTCCGGCCCCGCCTGCGTCGTGGCGCAGCCCGCCCAGGACGCCGACATCCTGATCAAGGGCGGCGAGGTCGTTGACGGCACTGGCGGTCCGCGGATGCGGGCCGATGTCGCGATCAAGGGCGACAGGATCGTCTATGTCGGGCGCGCGCCGGTGAAGGCCAAGCGCGTCATCGACGCGACGGGCAAGGTCATTTCGCCGGGCTTCATCGATATGCACGCCCATTCCGAATTTGGCCTTGCCCTGGACGGAAGGGGCTTGAGCAAGATCACCCAGGGCGTGACCACCGAAGTCCTGGGCGAACATCTTTCTGCCGGCCCCGTGCTGGGCCCGGCAGTGGATGACCCGATGATGGTGGCGCCCCCGGTCAAGCGCAGTTGGACGACCCTGGGCGGCTTTTTCTCCTTCCTGCAGAAAAAGGGCATCGGCCCCAATGTGGTGTCCTATGTCGGCGCCGGCCAGGTTCGCGCCTCGGTGATGGGTTACGAAGACCGCACGCCGACCGCCGCCGAAATGGCGCAGATGAAAAAGCTGATCGCCCAAGCCATGCAGGAAGGCGCTTTCGGGCTTTCGGCGGGTTTGGTCTATGTGCCCAATTCCTTCAACACCACGGACCAGATGATCGAACTGGCCAAGGTGGCGGCCGGCTATGGCGGCATCTATTCGGTCCATATGCGCGATGGCAGCGAAAAAGGCCTGCTGGAAACCATTCAGATCGCCAAGGGGGCGAACATTCCCGTCGAAATCTTCCATCAGGGCGGTGGCATCGCCAGAAACCCCAACATAGCGCGTATCATCAACCAAGCGCGCAGCGAGGGCGTCGATGTGACCGCCAATGCCTATCCCTACACTGTGGGCTGGACCTACATCCGCCAACTGATACCGGTGTGGGCACAGGCCGGGGACGCGGCAGCCATCACCGCCCGGCTGAAGAATCCCGAAATACGGGCCCGTGTGATCGCCGAAATGAAGGCCGCGCCGGCGCGCTATGGCGATTACACCATCAGCTCCGCAAATCTCGATTTTGACGGCCACACGCTGCAGCAGATCGCCGATAGCATGCATGTCTCGGTCGAGGAGGCGATGGTCAATGTGCTGATCCAGCAAAAGGCGGAAGGCTTTCAGATCGGCCCCGCCAATCCCAGCCTCGATGCCGCCGTGGCATCGGCGATCGCCAATCCCTGGATCGATATCGGCTCCGATGGCATCGCCCTTCCCGCCGGCGTTCATACTGGCTTCGGCCGGCCGCATCCCCGCTCATTCGGCACCCACACCCATATCCTGGGAGAGTATGTGCGCGAACGCCATGTCTTCAGCCTGGAAGAGGCGGTCCGCAAGATGTCGTCCCAGCCCGCCAACCGGCTGGGCATCGCCGATCGCGGCATCGTGCGGCAAGGCATGAAGGCCGATCTGGTCGTCTTCGATCCCGCCACGGTGCGTGACATGTCGACGTATGAAAAGCCGGATCAGTATTCGCAAGGCATCGACTGGGTGCTGATCAATGGGACAGCCGTGGTAGCCAATAGCGTTCCCACCAATGCACTTCCCGGCCGCATTCTACGAGGACCAGGCTACAAGCCCGGCACTCCATAAGGCCTCAAAAAACGGCCGGCGCCGACAGGGGATCGGAGCCGGCCGCCGTTTTTCAGGCGATCACAGATTGGCGCGGATGCCGATCGTGAAGTACCGGCCCGTGACGTCCTGCAGCTGCGGTGAAACCGGGTAGGTCAGACCGATATTGGTCCCGGACGGCACCAGGTCGAGCTGGGAGTTGTAAAGGTTGTTGACCACAAAGTAAGCCGTCATGTCGGTTCCGCCGCTGGTAAAGTTCCGCGAAACGTTCAGGTCGAGGGTGTTGTACGAGCGCACGTGCGGATGAACCCAGTTATTGGCCGTCGGTGTTATCGCACCGGAGACCTGGCTGAAGCCGCCGACCCAGCGGTCCTGCAACCCAAGGCTCCAATCGTTGATCGTGTAGTTCAGGAAGCCCGTGAAGCGCGTCTTGGGAGCCGCGACCCGGCCGTAGGCCGCGCCGGGGAACAGAACGGACTCATTGACCGGCTGGTAGGACGCCAAGGCCCGCGCCGTCCACGACCCAGCCCAACCGTCAACCAGATCCGACATCTCGAAACTGTAGTTGGTTTCGAAGTCAAACCCTTCGACCTGGACCGATGCGGTATTGAGGCTCAGGTTGAAGATTTTGGTGGGATAGTTGGCTGGCGTCGTGTTGCTGAAAGGCAGGGGACGCTGATAGAGCGCGCAATATTGCGAAGTTCCTCCCGAGGATTCGCAAAGCCCCTGGATGGCATTATTGCTGGCTGTGATGCTGCCGATCTGGTTCTTCATGTGGATGCGGAAATAGTCCAGCGACATCGTCAGGCCGGCGATGAAGTCCGGCGTCCACACCGCACCCACCGTATAGGTGCGGGCGACTTCCGGCGTGAGGGCGGCATTGCCCTGGCTGACTTGGAAGGTGGTGCTGTTGGTCGCGGTATGAAGGTCGCTAAAGCCGGTGACCCCGACCGTCGGCGGCTGGTTCAGGTCGCTCAGCGTAGGCGCACGAATGTCGATCGAAGTGGTGCCGCGGAAGCGCAGCTCGTCGATGATATTGTAATCCAGGCCGATCTTCCAGGTCTGGACCGTACCGGAGGTGCTGTAGTTGGTGTAGCGACCGGCGATGTTGGCATTCAAGCTGCGCACAAGGGGCATATCCTTGAGCAGCGGGACTTCCGCTTCGCCGGCGACTTCCCAGACATTGTTCGCGGCATGAACCGGCGCCAAGACGGGCTGGGCGTAGAGCGGCAGCAGCGAACTGCAAAGCCGCAGGCCGGTGCAATCCACCGTGGTGATCGGCGCATTGGTGGTGACCGTATAGTCGTTGAAGCGCGCTTCGGACGACAGGGCGGCCTTGATCGGACCGGCCCAGCCTTCAAACACCGTGCCGGAAACCGCGGCGCCGACATTGTCCATGATGTTGGACTGGTGGTTGTTCGTGGTTTCGGCGAAGTAATTGAAGGCGGTGCGGCTCAGAGCGTTCGGCCCGAACGGATTGATGGGAACGCAACTGGCATAGGCGGCGGCCGTGGCAGCCTGTGTCGCGGCATAGCAGACCGCCTGACCGGACGCATTGAGCACGGCATCCGATGCGGCATACAGTTTCTGATAGTTCTGGTTGTTGACCAGGTTCAACGCCAGGCGATTCTCGCCATGCTGGTAGAACAGGTTCCAGGAAAACCGCCCGTCCATGAACGTGCCGTCCAGGCCCGCCTGCACGTTGAGAAGCCGGTTGACGGTGAGGTTGCCGTTATTCTCGTTCTGGCCCAGACCTTCCAGGAATTCACCCAACTGGAAGGTGTTGGCAGGCTGCACGGCCGGGTTTGCGGCGGCGACTTGGGCAACGTTGGTGCCGTTATTGCCCAACTGGGTCTGGACGGCGGCGGTCAGGTACGGATTGTTCTTGTAGAACAAGTCAGCCTGGCCCGCGCCCGGGGTCAGCTTCATCGGGAAGTGCCAGCCGTTGGCATAGGATTCCGAGGCGATGCCCTGAACATAGAAGTGCGTCGAATCGGTCAAGTCATAGCTGAAACGGGTAAAGATCGTGCCCTGGCGATTGGCGTCCTGCAGGGTGCCGTAGGGCGAATAGGCGCCGTCGCCGCCCGAATTCTCGTTGCCCGTGCCGGTCGTCACATTACCGGCGGCATCATGCGCGCCGGCAACGCCCGGATTGAACGGACCCAACACGCCATTGGTGATGAATTGCTGCTGATTGGCCAAAGGACAGGCGGGAACGCAGCCCTGGACCAGGCCGCCGAAGGTCGAATTCGGCCTGCGGCCGTTCGGGATGTAGGCGAAGGGATTGGCCACCGAGCCGGAGCCAACCTGCGCATAGGTCGACGGTCCATAGGGCCGGGCGAAGGTGTTGATGCCGTCCCTGTGACGGTATTCCATGGAGGCTTCGATGTGCCCCCGGCCGCCGAAAAGGTCGGTGCCCGCTGCCAGGCCGAACTTGTAGCCCATGGAATCGCCATAGTTGGAGATGCCGGCATGGGTGTCGATCTTCAGGCCAGTGAATTTCTTATCCAGGATGAAGTTCACCACGCCTGACACGGCGTCCGAGCCGTAGACGGCCGAGGCGCCGCCGGTCACGACGTCGACGCGGGAAACCAGCATTTCCGGCAAGGTGTCGATATCGACCGTGCCGTCGGAATTGGAGGGGGGCGCGCGATGGCCGTCCAGCAGGACCAGCGTGCGCTGGGCCCCGAACTGGCGCAGGTTCAGCACGTTGCTGGCCGCGTTGATGGTGCCGTCGCCGGCGCGGTTGATAGTCTGGGAGCCCTGGAAGACCGGGAGCTTGTTCAAACCGTCGGGAATGTTGTTGGGCGTCGTCGCTTCGAGCTGCGCCGCCGAAATGATGGTCAGCGGGGTCGGCGAATTGGCGGCGTCGGAAATGACGCGGCTGCCGGTGACGGTGACGGATTCTACGCTAGCCCCAGCTCCAGCGCTCTGAGCAACTGCAACACTGGGCAGCGCCACAAGGGCAACGCCACAGGCAAGCCAATGTCTGATCTTCAAAGCCATGATTTTCCCCCGAATATTTTACGGGCCCCCGTGTGTGGGAGGCTCTCTGGGGCTAGACGCGCAGGCGATCGCGGTTCCGCCATGCACGGTCACAAATTTATTACGTTTCGGGACAGTGTGTCCGTTTTGACACGCATCCAGCCAGGCAATGCGCGCGCCGCTGGCTCACAGATTGGCGCGAAGGCCGATCGTGAAATAGCGTCCTGTGATGTCCTGGCCGGGCGCGACCGGGTAATTGAGGCCGATATTCGTCACCGAGGGGACCAGATCCGCCCGGGCATCGACCAGATTCTGAACAACAAGATAGGCCGACAGGTCGGTCCCGCCGGCTTGGAATTTCCGCTCGATATTCAGATCGACGACATTGAACGAGCGCACATGCGGATTTAGCCAGACTTGGCCTGCCTGGGTGACTTGGCTGAAGCCGCCCAGCCAACGGTCCTGCAAGCCAAGGCGCCAGTCGCCCAGCGAATAGTTCAGGAAGGCCGTGAAGCGAGTCTTCGGGCCAATCAATGCTCCGATCCCGGAGACCCGGATCGAAGGCGCTCCCGGGAAGGCGACGGATTGAAGGACCGGCTGATACGTCGCCAGCGCCCGCACCGACCATGACCCCGCCCAATCCTCAACCAGGTCAGACATGCTGAACCGATAATTGGATTCAAAATCAAATCCTTCGGTCTGAACCGACGCGGTATTGAGATTCTGAGTGAAAATCTTGGTGGGATAGTTCGCCGGCGTTTGGACGCTGAACGGAAAGGGACGCTGATAGAGCTGGCAATAGGGAGACGTTCCCCCCGAACTCTCGCACAGCCCCTGAACGGAAATGTTCGTGGCTTGAATTTGCCCGATCGCGTTCTTCATGTGAATGCGGAAATAATCGAGCGACGTTGTCAGCCCCGGGATGAAGCCTGGTGTCCATACCGCGCCAATCGTATAGGTGCGCGAAATCTCCGGCGTGAGGCCCGGATTGCCCTGGGTGGTGTTGAACGTGGTGCTGTTGGTGGAAGTGTGCAGATCGCTGAAGCCGGTGACCGCCACCTGGGCAGGCTGAAAAAGATCGTTCAAGGTAGGCGCCCGGATATCGACGGAGGTGGTGCCGCGGAAGCGGAATTCATCGATGACGTTGTAATCCAGCCCCAGCTTCCAGGTCTGGACCGGACCGGAGATGCTGTAGTCCGTATAGCGGCCCGCCAGGTTGGCATCCAGGCTGCGAACCAGGGGAAGATCCCTTAGCAGCGGGACGCCCATTTCGCCGGCGATTTCCCAGACACTGTTCGAGGCATGAACCGGCGCCACCACAGGCTGAGCGTAGAGCGGCAGAGTCGGACTGCAGATCCGCAAGCCGGTGCAACTGACGGTCGTCACCGGGGCGTTGGTGATGACGGCATAGTCATTGAAGCGCGCCTCCACCGACAACGCCGCCTTGATCGGCCCGGCTGGGCCGTCCAGCACGGTGCCGGACACGCTGCCGCCCAGATTGTCCAGGATGTTGGTCTGGCGAAACATCGTGTTCTCCGCGAAGTAGTTAAAGGCATTGCGGGTCACGGCGGTTGGGCCGAAGGGATTGACGGGAACGCAGTTGGTGTATTGCGCAGCCGTCGGGCCTTGCGTCGCGACATAGCACTGCACGGTTCCGTTCGGACCCGTCACGGCATCCGAGGCGGCGAACAGTTTCTGGTAATTCTGGTTGTTGGTAAGGTCCTCCGCCAGGCGGTTTTCGCCATGGGTGTAGAACAGGTTCCAGGAAAAGCGTCCCGCCATCAGCGTGCCGTCAAGGCCGCCCTGAACGCTGAGCAGCCGGTTGACATTGGTGGCGGCATTTGTCTCGCTTTGTCCCAAACCGACCAGGAACTCTCCCAACTGGAAGGTGTTGGTTGCATCACTCTGGCCGTTGTTTCCCAGTTGAGTCTGAACCGCAGCGGGCAGGAACGGATTGTTCTTGAAGAAGGTGCTGGCCTGGCCCGCGCCCGGGGTCAGCTTCATCGGAAAATGCCATCCCGAGGAAAAAGCCTCGGAGGCGGAACCCTGAATGTAGAAGCTGGTGGACTCGTTAACATTATAGCTGAAGCGGGCAAAGAGTGAACCTTGGCGGTAGGCATCATGGGCGGTGCCATAAGGAGAATAGGCGCCGTCGCCGCCCGAATTTTCATTCCCCGTACCGGGCGTGGGGTTGCCCGTTGCATCGCGTGCGCCTGCTATGCCGGGGTCAAACGGGCCCAGCACACCGTTCGCCACAAATTGCAGTCCTGCCGCCGGACAGGGAAGGACGCAGTTGTTGATCAGTCCACCGAAGGACGAATTCGGTCGGCGGCCATTGGGAATATATGTGAAGGGATTTGCCGCCGTGCCCGACCCCACTTCCGCATAAAGCGATGGTCCATAGGGCCTGGAAAAGACGTTGAAACCATCCTGATGAAGATATTCCACAGACCCTTCGATGTGTCCCCGGCCAGCGAAGAGCGTGCTGCCCGCCACCAGTCCAAACTTGTAGCTTGCGGCATCTCCGAAATTTGAGATGCCGGCATTGGTGTCGATCTTGAGACCAATGAATTTCTTGTCCAAAACGAAATTCACCACGCCGGTCACGGCGTCCGAGCCATACACGGCGCTGGCGCCGCCGGTGACGATATCGACCTGAGACACCAGCATCTGGGGCAAGGTGTCGATATCGACCGTGCCATCGGAATTGGACGGCGGTGCGCGATGGCCGTCCAGCAGGATAAGGGTGCGCTGGACCCCGAAATTCCGCAGGTTCAGAACATTGCTGGCGAAGTTCACGCTGCCATCGCCGGCGCGGCCGATCTGCTGGGAGCCCTGAAAGATCGGAAGCTTGTTGAGCCCGTCGGGAAGGTTGGTGGGGGTTGTGGCGCGAAGCTGCTCTGCCGAGACCATGGTAAGCGGGGTGGGCGAATTGGCGGCGTCTGAAATGACGCGGCTGCCGGTGACGACAATGGATTCTGATGGTGCGGGCCCTGCATCGGCCGTATCGGAGGCTTCGATGACCGGTGCGGTCGTCGCGGCACGGCGCAGCACGATGGTCGTGCCATCGTTGCTGGCCACTTCAAGGCCGGTGCCAACCAGAAGGCTATTCAGCGCGGCTTCCATTTCCATGCTGCCGGACACGGCTTGCGTCTTGATGCCGTGCAATTGGCTGACCGGCGCGATGATCTGGATATTTTCCTGGCGCGCGAATTCGGGAATGGACTTCGCGGCTTCTTCCGAAGGAATATTGATGCTGCGCGGCTGTGCGGCGGCGGTAACGGGGGGCAGCGTGGCCATCGCAACGCCACAGGCAAGCCAGTACTTGCACTTTGAAGCCATAATCCCCCTGAAACATTTTACCGGCCTTCCTGCGCGAAGGCTCTTATGAACCCAGACGCGTAAGGATCGCAGTCCCGCCGCGCAAGGTCTTCTTTTTGATATTTCGCCAGCCCCTGATGCTCAACGCGTGAGGCGTACCTCCCCTTCCCCGATCCTGGCATGGGCGTTGTAGATGATGGCGATTTTCTGGGCAAAAAGCACCGGATCGGTGGCCTTGAACAGACCGGCGATCTCTTCTCTGGCAAGCGCCGGATCGTCGATAATGATCCTGGTATCGCTATAACGGGAGAATTCCGCCGCGGCTTGCGCCAGGGTTTCGCCTTCAAAGGCGATCTGGCCTTCCCGCCAGGCCATGGCGCGCTGAACCTGCGCCATGGGAACCGTCCGGGCGGCGATATCGGCATTGTCCGGTGGCGCCACCGCCAATGTGTTGGCGGAGATACGTATCGGCTTGACCCCGGCGGTCGGTTTGAAAACTTCCACAATGCCCTCGCGCACCAGAACCTGAACCGGCGCGGCATCAAAGTGGCGGACGGTGAAGCTGGTGCCCACGACACGCACGCTGGTGTCGCCGGCGCCCACCACAAAGGGCCTGGCCTTGTTCTTGGCCACGTCGAACAGCGCTTCGCCATGGATCAGTTCGACTGAGCGCAAATCATCGGAATAATTGACCAGAATCTCCGAAGCCGTGTTGAGGGTAACGACCGAACCGTCTTTCAGTGCAATAACTTTCGTCTCACCCTTGCCGGTCGAGAAGCGGCCCCGATGGCGCAGAACCTCCCAGCCGGCGCCCACGCCCACCAGCACGGTTGCGGCAATGGCGCTTCCCACCTGCAACATGCGGCGGCGCGACTGCGTCGCAACCGGGATAAAGTCGGCGGGATCGAAATCCGGGCCAAGGGCGCGGGCGCGCTCGGTCGAGAGCGCCAGCGCCCGCATGCGGCAGAATGCACCCACGCAGCGTATGTCTGCGTCGAGCCAGACCTGGAACGCCTGCTCCTGTTCCGGCGACAGCGGGCCGCGATCGACCCGGGCGGCCCAATCGGCCGCCTCGGCATCAATCTGGTGGGCAGTCTTTCTAGACATCGCGCTTGAGGGTCCCGTTTTTCCCTGGCCTGGAACTAGACGGATGGGAGGACTCATTTCCGCCATGCACAAATTGATCGAGCACGAGCAAGAATCCCCGGCTCATATGCTTTTCGACCGTGCTTTCGGCAAGGCCCAGCCTGCTTGCGACTTCGCGCTGGGACAGGCCATAGACCCGCCTGAGGGTAAAGACATCGCGCACCTTGCCGGGCAGTCGCGCGATCGTGCCGGCCAGGCGATGCAGTTCGTCACGGTCGATCACCTGGCGCTCGGGCGAGGGATCGTCGCTGACGACTTCCAGATAATCGAGATCAGGCACCGAAGAGATGGAAACCACCTTCATCCGGCGCAGGTGGTCGATCACCACGGAGCCCGCGATCTGGAAGGTATAGCTCTTGGCGTCATGCACGTGGCTCACGCTCTCGGCCGCGACCAGCCGCGTGTAGGTCTCCTGGATGATATCGTCCACATCGAGCCCACCCAGGCGGCGGCGGCGCAGCCACGCCCGAAGCGCGGGCTCATGCGGCAGCACATGCCGCCCCAACCAGATCGCTCGTTCGTCTGATACCCCTGCCATGGCCCAATTTAGGGCCTATTTTGACGGCTTGGCAAGAATGGCCGTCAACGCCCGAATTATCGATGTGTCACAGCAAGCGTGCCCAGCGCGGCTTTTCCGCCATCCGCCGCGGGGTCCATGGAAACCATCCAGCCGCATGATCGAAATTTTTACCAAACCGGAAGCATAAGCATAAATATCCCAAGCTGTTTCTGTCCGCCGGTTTTCGGCAGGGAGCAGTTGCGCTGGGCGGTGATCTGCTCTTTAGTGCAGACAAGCGGTCTGGGCTTGGCATGCTGGCGCGAGCATTTTCACCATGAATGCGATCCAAGACGGCCGCGTCGCTTTCAGGCATCCCCAATGACGTCGAGCGATGGTCCGCCGGTCGGCGTCGTCATGTCTTGCTTCAACACAGAGCGCTGTATCGGCGAGATGGTGGAGAATTCAAGCGGATGACGAGCACACGCACATATCGTTCCGCGCAGACGGACCGCACCACCTTCTATCCGCGCATATTTGGAAGCCGTGGTGCGGTCGCAGCCGAACACTATAGCGCGACGCTGGCTGGGATCGAAATCCTGCGAATGGGCGGCAACGCCGTCGATGCCGCGTGTGCCGCGACTTTGGTTGAAGGCGTCGTCAATCAGCAAATGCACTCCATCGGAGGAGAGCTTCCGATCCTGGTCTCTGCGCCAAATACCAGTGACGTAGTATGCATAAACGGAAACATGGCCGCACCCGGCAAGGCCACACCACAGGCCTTTCGCGACCTGGGTTACAACGAGATACCGCCGGAGGGCATTCTGGCCGCCGGCGTGCCGGGAGCGTTCGGGGCCATTATAGAGGCCTTGTCGCGTTTCGGCCGCCTTCGCTTCGAGGATGTCAGTGCCCGAGCAATCGAGCTGGCGAAATTTGGATTCCCCGCGCACGCGGGCACGATAAGACAACACAAATCCGGGGTTGCCGCGAACTTCGAAAAATTCAAGGCCTGGCCGGGCACGGCCGCGATTTATCTGCCGGGTGGACGAATACCACAGGACGGCGAACTGCTTTTCAATCCCGCGCTGGCGGATGTGTATCTGCATCTGGTCCAGGCAGAGAAAAAGTGCCACGGAGACCGTCGGGCCGGGCTGCACGCCGCCTTCCATGAATTCTATCGCGGCGATATTGCTGCCGAGATTGTCCGGTTCTCAAAAGAACGCGGCGGGCTTCTCGAACAATCCGATTTCAACGATTTTGCGATCCCCATCGAAAAAAGCGTCAGCGTGTCATATGGCGGCGTTGATGTTCACAAGTGCGGACCTTGGAATCAAGGACCTGCGTTGCTGCAGTCACTTGCGATACTCAAGAATTTCGATCTTCACGAATTGGGCCACAATTCCGCTGCGTACATACACATTGTACTCGAGGCGATAAAGTTGGCGTTCGCCGACCGAGAACAATTCTACGGCGATCCCGCGCAAGTCCAGGTGCCGCTTGAGGTGCTGCTTTCGAATGATTACGGCAAGTTACGGTCGGGCCTTATCGAGGATCGCGCGGTTGGAGAGCTGCGGCCAGGCAACCCGTATAAAGGGGACGCATTGTTGCCGTCCTCCGAACGTCTCGGCGGCGCAGCATGGGGACCGGGGACAGTCCATGTCGACGCAATGGACTCGGAAGGATTTACCGCGGCCTTCACCCCGAGCGGAGGGTGGATAAGCGCGTCGGAGATCATTCCGGCATTGGGATTTTCGCTCTCGATGAGGTTGTCGAATTGCTATCTTAGCCCTTCGCACCATCCCAACGTCGTCGCACCGTTCAAACGCCCGCGCACGACAATCAGCCCATCACTGGTCATGAAAAACGGCAAGGCCTGGATGGCGTTCGGAAGTATGGGTGGCGATCAACAGGACCAATGGCAATTGCAGTTCCTGTTGAACCGTGTGGTCTTCGGAATGTCGCTTCAAAAGGCGATCGAAACACCGAAATTCAGCAGCGAGCATTTTCCCGGCCTGTTCGCTCCGCATGATTTTTTTCTGAACCGCGTGCGTCTCGAACCGGAAATAGGGGCGACTGTGTTGGCCGAGTTAAGCAGGCGCGGCCACGAGGTAGACATCGCGCCGTCTTGGAGCGAGGGCTTCCTCTGCGCGGCGGAACGCAATGCGGAGAGTGGCATGCTGGAGGCGGGCTGCGACCCGCGCGGCACGAAATCGGAAATATTTCCCGCCTGCGCATTGGCGATTTGAAGCTCATCGTGATAGCGGGCAGCCGGTGGGCCCGATGTCCGCCAACCGGCGCGCCATTGCCCCGCGTTAGTCCGCTTTACAGATCGATCTTCAATGTGTTGCGGATATAGTTGGCAGTGATGCGCGCGCTTTCCTTGGGCGGGCGCCAGGGTGAGGTGTCCAGCTCGACATTGAGATGGCCGCGCCAGGCGATGGATTTCAGATAGGAAACGATTGCCGGAAAATCCACGCCGCCTTCGCCCAGCGGATAGAAATACGGATCATTCATCATGTCGCGGGTCGGCAGCGGCACATTCTTGGTGCCGCCACGGTCTTCGCGCTTGGTGTCCTTGAAATGATACTCGATGACACGATGGCCAAACTTCTTGGCCAGCGCCACCGGGTCCATTCCCGCCATGGTGATATGGCCGGTATCCAGCACCAGGCCGACATTCTCGGGCCGGGTGTTTTCCATGACGTACAGGGTTTCATGCTCATTCTGGATCTGGCTGCCCAGATGCGCATGAACACCGAACTTCATGCCCAATTCCTCGCGGATGCGCTTGCCCAGTAGGTCGCAGGTCTTGGCGATTTCCTTCAAGTCTTCCAGCGGTGTGCCGTTCGGCTGCTTGCGCGGGCCGGTATTGGTCTTCTGGTGATCGCAGCCGAAACGGCGCGAAAAGCGCGTCATATTGAAATGATTGTCCACCACGGCTTGACGTTGGGCCGGGTCATGAAAGGCGACGCTGCCGTCCGCGGCGCCACCCGTGATGGCGGTGAACTGCGCGCCGATCTCGTACATGCGGTGCTGGAGCGCCTCCCAGCGGTCGGGATAATAGACCTCGCGCTTGGGACGTGCACCGCTCGGATATTTCCAGCTATAGCCATTTTCCCAGGGCTTCATCTTCTGGGTATCGCGCGGGGCATATTCCAGCCCATCTTGTGTGGCGCAGAAAGATGAACCAAAGATCTCAAAATAACGGAACCCGACATCGCGGGCTTCGGAAATTCCGACAAAGGGATCGCCCTCCCAGCCGCCACGGGTATTGGTGGTGTAGCCGATGCGAAACTGCTGCTGCTGGATCAACGGCTTTTGCACGTCCATCTTGGGCGCTCCGCCATAGGCGGGGCCCATGGGCTGGGCCGACACGGTCCGGGCGGCCAATAGACCGCCGGCCGCCGCCGAAAGACCAAAAAAAATCCTGCGATCCATCTTTCCTCCTTGCCCCCATACGGGCAAATTGCCGGTTCTTGCAGAGCTGAGCTTATCTGAGCTTCACTTTTTTGTCTTGAACAGTATGTAACGCATGACTGGATTCTGGATGACTTCCTCATGCCATGTGCCGGCGGGAATGATCACGATATCTCCGGGATGCATCACGACGCTGCTGCCGCCAACAATCGAATTGCCATTGAATTCTCCCGGCGAAATCTCCTTGGCATTGGCCGCTTCCTGGCCGTAGTTCAGCAGAACATCGCCTTGCTGGATAATGATTTCTTCATTCCAGGTCATGTGCTTTTCGACATGGCTGGATTTGTCGCGCATCTGCAGCGACATTCGAAATGCATCGTCATCGGCGATGACGCCGGGCCTGGAGGCCGTCGCCATGCTTTTTGCGTCGCCGGCGCTGACATATTTGAATGTCACGTCGCAAACGGCACTGGATGCGGAAAGCACCAGCAATGCCGCGGCGCACAAAATCGCCCTATTCAGAAGCATGCCATCCTCCCAGCTGTCAGCACGTCGATCACCTGGCGCGACGTGGGCGCCAAGCTATTCCACTGGCGCGGCCTGATCCAGCCAATGTCCCGAGCGCCAATTGCAGATCTCCGCCGGGGCACCCATTGCCCCCTCCGTCTCCCTATGCCTAAATGCTGAACAAAATAAGCGCGGGAGAGCGCCGCGCCTGGGAAAAAACCGTCCGAATAATGCCGGTTTGATGGGATCTGCGAGCAGCGCCAGTAGCACGTTAGATTGACTTTGACGCCACAATTCACACCGAGGAGTTGTCGCCCATGTTGAAGCACAGCTTGATCGCCTGCGCGATTTTTCCTGCACTTCTTCTTCTTGCAGCCAGCGGACGCACCGCGACCCTCGACGACTCCAAGCTGCGAAGCACCGATCAGGACACGGGCAATTGGCTTATGTATGGGCGAACGTACGAAGACCATCGATTCAGTCCGCTGAACCAGATCAACGAGCAATCCATTGGCAAACTGGGACTGACATGGAGTCATGAATTCGGAACCACGCGGGGGCTGGAAGCGACGCCACTGGTGGAAGACGGCATCATCTACGCCACGGGTAACTGGAGCGTGGTGTACGCGATCGACGCCAAGACGGGAAAGATCCGCTGGACCTACGATCCCAAAGTGCCGCGCGCGCGGGCCTATTTTATTTGCTGCGACGTGGTGAACCGCGGCGTGGCCCTTTATCGCGGCAAAGTCTATGTGGGCACGCTCGACGGACGTCTGATCGCTCTGGACGAGCGTACCGGCGCTCCCGTGTGGGACGTATCGACGGCCGACAGCAGCACCAAGCCATACGCAATCACCGGCGCGCCCCGTATCGCCAAAGGCATGGTGGTCATCGGCAATGCGGGTGCCGAGTATGGCGTGCGAGGCTATATCTCGGCGTTTGACGCCCAAACCGGCAAGATGGTCTGGCGGTTTTACACTGTGCCGGGAGACCCCTCCAAGGGATTCGAATCCAAGGCCATGGAAATTGCCGCCAAGACTTGGAGCGGCGAATGGTGGAAGGTGGGCGGCGGCGGCACGGCCTGGGAAGGGATTGTCTACGACCCCACGCTCGACCTGCTCTACTTCGGAACCGGCAACCCGACCGCCTGGTACCGTTCGCTGCGCGGCGGCAGCGGCGAAAGCCTGTACACGGCCTCGATCCTTGCGGTGCGCGCCGCTACCGGCGAACTCGCCTGGCATTTCCAGACCACCCCCGGAGACAATTGGGACTTCGATTCGACGCAGCCCTTGGTTCAGGCCGACCTGTCCATCGGCGGACGTACCCGAAAAGTCATCATGCAGGCCAACAAGAACGGGTTCTTTTACGTTCTCGACAGGGCCACGGGAGAGTTCATTTCCGGCAAGCCATTCGTGAGCGGCATTACCTGGGCCACCGGTCTGGACCCCAAGACCGGCCGCCCCGTGGAAACGCCCGACAGTGCCAAGCCCGCCATCATCTCGCCTGCTCCCGACGGCGCCCACAATTGGAATCCCATGGCGTTCAGTCCAACCACGGGGCTGGTCTATTTGCCCGCAAAGAGTGGCACCCAGTCTCTGCACGTCCCCGATACGAACTGGAAATACAATCCCGACAAAAACAATCTTGGCAGGGCCCCCGGGTATGAGGGCCCGCTCGCCGCCAAGCTGAAGTCCATGCCGCACCCGACCGGAGAACTTCTGGCCTGGAATCCGGTGTCGCAGCGCGCCGCCTGGCACGCCAAATATCCCGTGGCGGTGGGCGGCGGCGTTCTCGCCACGGCGGGAAATCTGGTGTTCCAGGGGCGTGCCGACGGCGTGCTGGCCGCTTATCGCGCCACCGACGGCAAGCAGCTATGGACGTTCGATGCCGGCACCGGGATCATGGCGCCGCCGGTGACCTACCAGATTGACGGCGTTCAATATGTGTCTGTGCTCGCGGGATGGGGTGGCCCCGATGGCTTGGGCAACGACCCCGGCTGGGGGCCGGTGAAGCCGGGCTTCGGGCGGATGCTCACCTTTACGTTGGGCGGCAATGCCGCTTTCAAGGCGCCGGCCTTCGGGCACAAGGACCCTCCGCCCATGCCTTCGATCACCGTGAATACCTCGCCACAGGTCGTGCATCAGGGAGAACTGTTGTTCGACGATAATTGCGCGGGCTGCCATGGCGCGAAGGCCGTTGCGGGTCCGCTGCCCGATCTGCGTTATGCCAGCACGCAGACGCTGGAAGGCATTCAAGCCATTGTCCTGGGCGGCGCGCGCGCGGCGCGCGGAATGCCGTCATTCCAAAAAATCCTCACCGCCGAACAGGTGAGAGCAATCCAGGCTTATATCGTCTCGCGCGCCCGTGAAGGCGCCAAGGCGGCAGGCCGGCGCAACCCGTGAGGCCGCGCCGGAAGCAAAGAACAGCCTAATTGCTGGCCTGCTTGTTGGTGCCCATCCTTGCGGCATAGGCCTTGGCGTCGCCGATAGCGAACTGGTTGCTCATTTCCACCAGCTTGCCTTCGTCAAAAGCCCCGTAGAGCACTTTCTCGGCGGCATGGATGGGATGGCCATATTCGTCTTTCATCACCCCGATAACCTTATGGGCGCGCACATCGATGATGCTGCCATCGCCGACAAAGGCCAGTTTGCCGTCATTGGTCATCGATATCCAACTGGAGCCGACGCCTGGCGTGGTCGGCACTGTCTTGGACGGATTGTAGACCGGATTGCGCCCGTCGCCGGGATTGTCCCATATCTGCCACGCATCATTGACCACATCCGTCACCCAGATTTCGCTTTCATCGGGCGTCATGCCGATCCCATGGCTGGGTAGACCGTGGCCGAAGTAGTGGCGGTTGGGATCGGCCCATTTCGCCTTCCACATCTCGCCCGGAAGTTCGACCCGCTTGATCATCTTGCCGGTGGCCGTGTCGGCGATCTCGAATCCGTCCAGATTGTTGACGTTGACATACACCAGGCTGGCATCGTGATTGATGGTGAGCGGCCGCACCGAGTCGCTGAAATAGATGTAGCGCAGAACCTTTTTCCCCGGCACGTCCACCACGGCGATGCCTGCGGTCTTTTCCTTCGGCCCCGACAACGTCCCCAGCACGCCCAGCTGTCCGTCGGCGGTAACTGCCAGATTGTGGGCTCTGGGCGTCAGGGGCGTGTCCAGCCTGCCCAGGACTTTGCCGGTGTGGGCATCGAGATAGTACCACCAGCTATTGTAACTTGAGGCCACTAGCAACGTCTTGCCGCCGGGCAGCGTATAGGGGCGCTCGCAGCAGCCATCCGTCGCGGAACCCGGACGCTGAAGCGTCACAGGATTCTTTTCCCCCTTGAAGGTCCAGGCGATCGTGTCCGTCTTCAGATCAAACGCGATAAGACTGCCGCCATCGGTAGTGACGTAAATCTTGTTTTCCGGAATGCTCGCGGTCATGCCGGAAATTTTTGGGCCCGGCATTTCGCTGGCCGCCAGGCCGTAGGGAATGCGCGCGACGAACCGATAATCGTGATCGGCATCGAGCACCACGACGCCCGATTGGTCATCGGCGCCATTGTCGCCGGGAGTGGCGATGTAAAGCAGATGCCGCAGCTTACTCCTGGGCGCGGCTGGTGCAGCCGCACTGGCGCCATTGGGTGCTGTGGGACGGTCCTGCGCCGAAACCGAGCCGGCGACGCATGCTGCGAAGGCCAGACTGGCCGTCGCCATCAACACATTGCGAAGTTTCATGATGTCCTCCCAGGAGATTTTATAGCGCGTCCCGGCAATCCGATACGCGATCAGTCAGCCGCGCGAACGCTTGAACCTACCGGCTTTCACAGGGGGTGGTCAAACAACAGACGGGGTTTCAGCGGTTCAATCAGGCCTTTGTTCACGCCGGGCACCGATTCCAGGTCGGCCGCACTGTCGAATTTGCGATCCGCGCGGCGCTGCACAATGGCGATGGCGGTCCGCTCGTCGATCCCCAGTACGCTGGAGAGCTCATCCTCGTCGGCGTGGTTGACATCGATCAGCGTGAGACTGTGCTGGAAGTATTTATAGATATGATCCCATTGCTGCGGAGCCGCGACCGCTCCATAGCCATTCATCTGATTGAAGACGCCCTGCCATTCCGACCAGGTGCGGGAGTGCAGGAACATCGAAGGCGTATGGCAGCGGGTGCAAACCGGCTGCACGAAGCGGTAATCCTCCGGGTCGAGTTTGGCGGCTTGTTCGTTCAAGGCTGCAATCTCGGATGCAGCATCGTCTTGCGCCAGAGCGATGGTTGCCAGACCGGCACAAAGCGCCAGTCCGGCCCCCCACCGCACGACAATCGTCAAAATATTACCCTTCACTTCGCCGCCATTCGTGGCGCCGCATTTTCCGGCCACAGGAAACCTTCGCATGTGCACAATGATTTTCGAATTTCCATGGATTCGGCCACACCCGCCCGTAACGTTGTTAATCCACGCCGAAAGACATAGCATTCTTCCACAGAATTTCGGGGAGCGAGATAGGCATGACGATCCGCAAAACTCTTATAGGGGCCGCATCCTGCGCGGTGCTCGCTTTGTTCGTTACGGTTCAGGCGGATGCGCAGAACAAGCCAAAGCTCGACGCCAATGGCATGCCCTGCAACGGTGACCTGGACGGGGCGCGCCAGTGCCTGAAGGCCGGTGCGCGCGCCAGCACCGTCGACCACCCCTATCGTGACGGCGGGGAATCCGACGGCCGCCTTTACGGTCCGGGACGCGGCTTCACCCTGGGGGCCAAGGAACTGATCTATGCGGCGGTGCCCGGCAGCATCGTCGTGCTGGACGCCAAGGACAATTACAACTTCGTCAAGCGGATCACCTTCGAGCAGAAGCCCGCGACCTTGCCGCTGGAATCCATCGCCGGCATGGCGGCCAGCCCCGCGACCAACATGATCTATGTCTCCACCCGCGGGCATCTCGTCGCCATCGACCTGTTGACCGAGAAGGTGGTGTGGTCGAATGCCTATGAGCCCGGCACGTGCTGCGAACGCGGCCAGGTCACGCCCGATGGCCTGACCCTGGAAGTAGGATCGGACCTGAAGAATTTCCACCGCGTGATCGACGCGCGCACCGGCGAGGTCAAGGGCATCATCCCCACGCCGCAGAGCATGTTCAACCACAATATGAACATGAGCCCGGACGGCAAGACGGTGTTTGACGCCCCCAACGGCAATACCATGACTATCGCCGACATGGCGACGATGAAGCCGACCGGCACCATCACCTTCTCCGATCATGTCCGCGTCTTCGTCATCAATCA